>NZ_JBQEMZ010000002.1:0-408234 GCF_052044445.1 Cellulosimicrobium sp. 22598 | reverse complement strand
CGACCGCACCACCTTCTCGATCGCGTCCGCAGCCAGCACCGCCAACCGCTCCGCCGGAGCGATCACGACCTCCATCAGACCCTCGCCTCCTCGGGCACCGTCCGGTGCTCCACCGCGACCACGTCGCCCGACTCGACCGAGCGGTACGCCGCGTCGATCACGGCGAGCGACGCGCGCGCCTCCTCGATCCCGTAGTCGGGCCGCTCCCCGGCGAGGACCGCGCCGACCACGTGCCGCAGGTACGCCGCCGCGGCGACCTGGCCCGCGTCGGCGGCGACCGTCGTGCGACCGTCCGCGCCGAACCGCGCGACGGCGGGGGCGTCGTCGTCCGCGACGGCGTGGCCGTGCGACCCGAGCAGCCGCACCGACGACGTGGTGGGCGTCCCGCCGGGCGCGAACGGGACGCGGCCGAGGGTGATCGTCGCGGTCACGCCGCGCTCCAGCTCGAGCGTGACGACCGCCGTGTCCTCGACCCCGGCCTCGCGGTGCGGCTCCAGGAAGAGCGACCCCGCGAAGGCGTGCACCTCGACCGTGCGGAGCCCGGTGAGGTGGTGCGCCGCGTCGGCGCAGTAGCCGAGGAAGTTCAGCAGCTCGCCGCCCCCGGAGAGCGCGCGGTCCACGACGAGGCCCGGGCGCTCGACCGACGTCGCGAAGTGCGCGCCGGAGGCGAAGAACTCGAGGTCCAGGTGGCGCGGCAGGCCCACGTGGCCGGCGTCGACCCACGCGCGCAGACGGCGCAGCGCGGGCGCGTGCGTGCGGTTCACGACGGCGCACGTGCGCCCCGTGCGGGCGGCGACGGCGACGAGGCGGTCGGCGTCGGCGAGCGTCGTCGCGACGGGCTTGTCGACGAGCACGTCGAGGCCCGCCTCCAGCAGCGCGGCGGCGAGGCGCGCGTGCCGGGTCGGCTCGGCGCACACGACGACGAGGTCGACCGCGCTGCCCAGGGCCTCCGCGACCGCCGCCACGTCGGCGACCTCGGCGTAGGGCACCCCGGCGCGCTCGGCGACGGCGCGCGAGTCGTCGCGCACCCAGCCGGGCGCGTCCGCCTCCTCGACGACGCCGACGATCTCGACGCGGTCGTCGGCGGCGAGGATGCGCAGGTAGTCGGCCGCGTGCCGCACGGCCGACGCGAACGCGACGCGCAGGGTCGCGCTCATGCGGCCACCCCCGTGGTCGCGTAGCCGGGCACGTCGGCGACGCGCTCGCGTCGCCCGGAGACGAGCGAGCGCTGCGCGGCGAGCGCGGTCGCGAGCGCGGCGCGCACCTGCGGCGTCGTGACGACGGGCGCCGCGTCGCCGTGCACCACGTCGAGCCAGTGCGCGAGCTGGATCCCCAGCGCGCCCTCGACGGAGACGGGCGGGGCGGTCGTGGCGTCGGAGTGCAGGCCGTCCTCCTCGGTGGTCGAGTGCGCGAGCGTCCCCTCGGTCCCCACGAGCACGACCCGGCGCACGAGCTCGCCGCGGCGGCGCAGCGCGTAGCAGAGCTCGAGCGTGGCGAGCGCGCCCGACGCCGTGCGGAGCTGCACGTGGAACGAGTCGGGCGACTCCATCTCGGGCGAGAACGTGCGGAAGCCGCGCGCGAAGACCTCGACCGGCTCGTCGTCGAGCAGCCACGTCGCGAGGTCCATGATGTGGGTGCCGTTGTGCACGGGGTGACCGCCCGACAGCTCGGGGTCGAGCTGCCAGCCGCGCCACCCGGCGGGCCACGCGTGCCCCGTGTACCAGGAGACGTGCGCGAGCCGCGGGGTGCCGATCTCGCCCCGGCGGGCCGCGGCGGCGAGCGCCGTCACGGCAGGCTGGAAGCGCACGGTCTGCCCGACGACGAGCGTCGTGCCCCGGCCCTCGGTCGCCGCGACCATGGCGTCGAGGTCGGGCAGCGACAGCGCCGCCGGCTTCTCGACCTGGACGTGCTTGCCCGCCTCGCCGGCCGCGACCGTGTCGCGCGCGTGGGCGGGTGTCGCGGTGACGACGTCGACCGCGTGGACGGCGTCGTCGTCGAGCGCCTCGTCGAGGGACGTCGTGGCGCGGGCGCCGGGCACGAGCGCGGCGAGCGCCCGGGCCCGCGCGAGGTCGTGCCCCACGACCCACCGCACGTCCGCGCGGGGCAGCCCGGCGAGCGCGGCGACGTGCTCGCGCGCGAACGCGCCGATGCCGACGACGGCGACGCCGACGGGCGGGCGTGCGGGCGCCTGGGCACGGGCGGGTGCGGGTCTCACGCCGTGGTCACCCCGAGCGCGCGGTCGATCGGCTCGTAGTGCGAGACGACCGCGGCGCGGAACGCCTCGACGTCGCCGGCCTCGGCGGCGTCGAGCATCTCGCCGTGCGCGCGGGCGGTCTGGTCGAGGTCGGCCGCGACGGAGATGCCGAGCTTGGGCACCACGGCGGTGTGGACGTCCCAGAACGCGGCGACGAGCTGGCCGACGAGCGAGTTGTCGAGGCGCGCGAGCAGGCCCGTGTGGAACGCGCGGTCCTGCTTGGGGAAGCTCAGCCCGTCGGCCGCGGCGGCCACCATCTCGTCCACGAGGGCGTGCAGCTCGGGGTTCGAGGTCCCGGCCAGGCTGGCGACGATGACGTCCGCCATGGCGAGGTCGAGCGCCTGGCGGATCTCGACGACGTCGCGCAGCGCCCGCAGGTCGTCGCCGGGGGAGAGCACCCCGCGGAACACGAGCGCCTCGACGAGCGCGTCCAGGGACATGTTGCCGACGAACGTGCCGTGCCCGTGCCGGACCTCGACGATGTCGAGCGTCGACAGGGTGCGGATCGCCTCGCGCACGCTCGACCTGGACACGCCCAGGTGCTCGCAGAGCTCCGCCTCGGTCGGCAGCGGGTCCCCGGGGCGCAGCCCCTCGCCGAGGATGAAGTCCTTGATCCGGTCGGCGGTGGTGGTGCGCCGGGGAGCGGTCGCGCCGGGTCCGCCGTCGCGGGACGCGTCGAGCGTGCTGAAGCTCCTGCGCCGTGGTGTCGCCATCTTGACCCCTTCGGTTTCTGGTCCTAGTGTCATGCTACACAACGTCAGACATCAGACATCTTCTCTCCGGAACGATGTCGGTCTCATGTCAGGAGAACCAATGAAGCTTCACGTCAGCTCACCTCCCCGCAGGGGAGTCGCTGCGGTCGCCGCGGGCGTCGTGCTCGCGCTCGGCCTCGCGGCGTGCTCCGGTGGGGGCGCTGCGCAGGACGAACCGACCGAGGGCAGCGCCGCCCAGGGCGAGATCGACCCCGACGCCGTGATCGAGGCGGGCATCTCGTACTCCCTCTCCGGTGGCTTCGACCCGATGATCACCACCGGTGCCGTGACAGTAGCGGCCAACTGGCACGTGTTCGAGGGACTCACCGAGCTCGACCCCGCGACGCGCGAGGTCTACCCCGCGCTCGGCACCGACCTCCCCGCCCCGGTCGACGAGACGCACTACGAGGTGGACCTCCGCGAGGGCGCGGTCTTCCACGACGGCACGCCCGTCACCGTCGACGACGTCGTCTACAGCTTCGACCGCGTGCTCGACCCGGCCAACGAGTCGCTCTACGCCGGCTTCATCGACTTCCTCGAGTCCGTCACCCCCGTCGACGACGACACGGTCTCGATCAACCTCAAGTACCCCTTCAGCCTCGTGCCCGAGCGCCTCTCGGTCGTCAAGATCGTCCCGAAGGCCCTCGTCGAGTCCGACTACGAGGCGTTCAACGCGCTGCCCGTCGGCACCGGACCGTTCAAGATGAGCCAGGCCACGCCCGACGACAAGATCACGTTCGAGCGCTTCGACGGCTACACCGGCACCCGCCCCGCGCTGGCCGCCGGCCTCGTGTGGAACCTGCTCTCCGACCCCGCCGCACGCGTCACCGCGATGAGCTCCGGCACCGTCAGCGCGATCGAGGACGTCCCCTACATCGACGTCCCGACGCTCGAGGGCACCGTGGACGTCGAGTCCGTCCAGTCGTTCGGCACGCTCTTCATGATGTTCAACACGGACCTGCCCCCGTTCGACGACGTCCGCGTGCGCCAGGCGTTCTTCTACGCGCTCGACATGGACAAGATCATCGACAACGGCCTGCTCGGCAACGGCGCGGCGGCCACGAGCTTCCTCCCGCAGAGCCACCCCAACTTCCACGAGGCGTCCACGGTCTACTCCTACGACCCGGACAAGGCCAAGGCGCTGCTCGCCGAGGCCGGGGTGAGCGACCTGTCGATCACCCTCATGACGACCGACACCGGCTGGGTCGCGGACATCGCCCCGCTCATCAAGGAGAACCTCGACGCGATCGGCGTCGACACGACGCTCGACATCGGCCAGTCCGGCGGCCAGTACACCAAGGTCGACAACGGCGACCTGCAGGTCATGGTCGCGCCGGGCGACCCGTCGGTGTTCGGCAACGACCCCGACCTGCTCATGCGCTGGTGGTACGGCGACAACGTGTGGTCGCAGTCGCGCTACCGCTGGAACGACGACCCGAAGTTCGCCGAGCTCCAGACGATCCTCGACGCCGCCGTGCGCACGTCCGGCGACGAGCAGCAGGAGCTGTGGAACCAGGCGTTCGACCTGATCTCCGACGAGGTGCCGCTCTACCCGCTGCTGCACCGCCAGCTCCCGACCGCGTGGGACGGCTCCACGCTCTCCGGGTTCTCGCCCCTGCCGATCACCGGCCTGTCGTTCCTCGACGCCGGCCTCGTCAAGTAGCCGCGGGCCCGTAGCCCTCGGCGCCGACCGGCTCCGGCCGTCTCGCCGGTCCCCTCGCCCGTCCCCCTCGGGGCGAGGGGACCGGTACCCGCCCGGCACCCAGAACGGACAGACCATGCACCGCACCCCCGACGCACCGGGAGGCCGACCGTGAGCGCACTGCTGCGACTCGTCGGACGCCGCCTCCTGCAGCTGCCGATCATGATCCTCGGCATCACGTTCCTCGTGTTCCTCGTGATGTCGTTCTCGCAGGTCGACCCGGCGATCCAGGCCCTCGGCGAGGGCGCGTCCGTCGAGGCGCGCGAGGCGTACCGCGAGGCCAACGGCCTGAACGACCCGCTCCTCGTCCGGTACGTCGCGTTCCTCGGCGGCCTGCTGCACGGCGACCTCGGCACGTTCAGCGCACGCCAGGTGCCCGTCGCCGACGAGGTCGCGCGCGCCCTGCCCATCACGCTCCAGCTCACGCTCATGGGCCTCGTCATCGCCGTGGTGCTCGCCCTCGTCATGGGCATCCTCGCGGCGCTCTACCGCGACCGCTGGCCGGACAAGGCGATCCGCGTCGTGTCCGTCGCGTCGCTCGCGACGCCGTCGTTCTGGCTCGCCGTGCTGCTCATCCAGGTCGTCACGCTCGGGGCCGGGTGGCTCCCCGCGAGCGGACCGTTGCCGGACCCGTCCGAGGACCTCGGCGGCTACCTCGCCCGCATGGCTCTGCCCGCGATCGCGCTCGCGATCCCCGTCGTCGGCCAGCTCACGCGCGTCGTGCGCACGTCGGTCGTGGAGGAGCTCGACAAGGACTACGTCCGCACCGCGATCGGCGCGGGCATCCCGCGGCACGTCGTCGTCGGGCGCAACGTGCTGCGCAACGCGCTCATCACGCCGATCACGGTGCTCGGCCTGCGCGTCGGCTACCTCATCGGCGGCGCCGTCGTCATCGAGATCATCTTCGCGCTGCCCGGCATGGGCACGCTCATCCTCAACGGCGTCACCAACAACGAGCCCAACCTCGTGCAGGGCGTGACCCTCACCGTGGCGCTCGCCTTCGTGCTCATCAACATCGTGGTCGACATGCTCTACGTGCTCGTCAACCCGCGGATCAGGACGGTGTGACGTGCGCCGACAGCTCACCGAACGGCTCTCGACCCCCGGGATGCGCCTGCGCGCGCTGCCCCTCGGGTCCACGATCTCCCTCGCGTTCGTGCTCCTCGTGGCGCTCGCGGCCGTCCTCGCGCCGCTCGTCACGAGCCACGACCCGCTCGCCACCGGCACGCCCGTCCAGCCGCCCAGCGCGGAGAACTGGTTCGGCACCGACCGCCAGGGCCGCGACATCTTCTCCCGCGTGGTCTACGGCGCGCGGTACTCGCTCGTCATCGGCCTCGGGGCGACGGCCATCGCGCTCGCCGCGGCGGCCGTGCTCGGCTCGGTCGCGGCGACCGCGCGCAAGAGCGTCTCCGAGACCCTCATGCGCGTCCTCGACATCATCATGTCGTTCCCCGGCATCGCGCTCGCGGCCGTGTTCGTCTCCGTCTTCGGCCGGTCGCTGCCCGTGCTCGTGCTGACGATCGCGTTCCTCTACACGCCGCAGCTCACGCGCGTCGTCCGGGCCAACATCCTCGACCAGTACGGCGAGGACTACGTCGCGGCCACGCGGGTCATGGGCGCGCGCACGGCCTGGATCCTCGCCAAGCACGTCGCGCGCAACTGCGCGGCGCCCGTGCTCGTGTTCACCACGGTGCTCGTCGCCGACGCGATCGTCTTCGAGGCGTCCCTGTCGTTCATCCAGGCGGGCGTGCCCGACCCGGAGCCGTCGTGGGGCAACATCATCGCCGCGGGCCGCGACCTCGTCATGGGCGGGTACTGGTGGGCGACGTTCTTCCCCGGCCTGGCGATCATGCTCACCGTCCTGTGCCTCAACATCCTGTCCGAGGGCATGACCGACGCGATGGTCGCGGCCCCCCGCGCGACCCGCGCCACCCCGGCGAAGGCCGTCGCGACGGACTCGGACGACGCCGCGGTGGCCGCGGAGCTCACGGCCATGGACGCCGACGAGCCGGTCGAGACCGCGGACGAGGACCGCCTCGCCGAGTCGGAGCCGGTCGTGCAGGACGTCGAGCCGGAGGTCCGGCACGTCGGCCGCGAGGTCCCGCTCGCCGCACGCCTCGCGACGCTCCGCGCGGCCGAGGCGGCGCGGACCGACCGCCCCGTGTACGACGGCGACGCCGAGCCCCTGCTCGAGGTGCGCAACCTGTCCATCCGCTTCCCGCGCCACGGGGACGTCGCGGTCGTCGACGACGTGTCGTTCTCCGTGCGGCCCGGCGAGACGATGGCGCTGGTCGGCGAGTCCGGCTGCGGCAAGTCGATCACGTCGCTCGCCGTCATGGGCCTGCTGGACCCGTCGGCGCAGGTCAGCGGCGAGATCCGCTACGGGGGCAAGGACCTGCTCGCGATGGGCAACCGCGAGCGTGCGTCGCTGCGCGGCACCGAGATCGCGATGATCTATCAGGACGCGCTGAGCTCGCTCAACCCGTCGATGCTCATCCGGTCGCAGATGAAGCAGCTCACGCGCCGCGGCGGCACGCGCACGGCCGAGGAGCTCCTCGAGCTCGTGGGCCTCGACCCGCAGCGCACGCTCAAGAGCTACCCGCACGAGCTCTCCGGCGGGCAGCGCCAGCGCGTGCTCATCGCCATGGCCCTCACGCGCGACCCGAAGCTGGTCATCGCGGACGAGCCGACGACGGCGCTCGACGTCACCGTCCAGGCCCAGGTCGTCGCGCTGCTCGACGAGCTGCGCCACAAGCTCGGGTTCGCGATGGTGTTCGTCAGCCATGACCTCGCGCTCGTCGCGCAGATCGCGCACCGCATCACGGTCATGTACGCGGGCCAGGTCGTCGAGCAGGCGCCGACGAGCGAGCTGCTCACCGACCCCCGCCACGAGTACACGCAGGGCCTCCTCGGCGCGGTGCTCTCGATCGAGCAGCGCTCCACGCGCCTGCACCAGATCCCCGGCACCGTCCCGTCGCCGCGCGACTTCCCGACGGGCGACCGGTTCGCGCCGCGCTCGTCGCGCCCCGACCGCGGTCTCGACGTGCGGCCCGTGCTGCGCGCCGTGGACGCCGACGGGCAGCACCTCGTCGCGACGCCGCCGGACGAGCCGGTCGGCGCCGTCGCGGGCGGTGGCCACGCCCCGATCACCACCGGAGGGACGCGATGAGCGCCACCGACCAGACCCCGACCGCCGCGGAGCGGGGGGCCGCGACCGACCACGACACCCCCGTCGTCGAGCTGCGCGGCGTGCACGTCGTCTTCAAGGCCCGTACGGGCACGCTCTTCCAGGCCCACCGGGTGCACGCCGTGAACGACGTCAGCGTCGCGGTCCGCCGCGGCAGCACGCTCGGGATCGTCGGCGAGTCCGGCTCGGGCAAGTCGACCATGGCGAAGGTGCTCGTCGGGCTGCAGGCCCCGACGTCGGGCGAGATCCGCTTCCGCGGGCAGCCGGTCGACACGTACACGACGCGCGTGCGGCGCGACGTCGGGCGGGTGGTGTCCGTCGTCTTCCAGGACCCGGCCACCGCGCTCAACGCCCGCATGCGCGTGCGGGACGCCCTGCGGGACCCGCTCGACGTGCACCGCGTGGGCGACGCGGCGTCGCGCGAGGCGCGCGTCCGCGAGCTCGTGCACCTCGTCGGGCTGCCGGAGTCGGCGCTCGACGCGCTGCCCGGCCAGCTCTCGGGCGGGCAGCGCCAGCGCGTCGCCATCGCGCGCGCCCTCGCGCTCGCGCCGGACGTGATCGTCGCCGACGAGCCCACGTCCGCGCTGGACGTGTCCGTGCGGGCCCAGATCCTCAACCTGCTCGCCGACCTCAAGGCCGAGCTCGACCTGGGGATGGTCTTCATCTCGCACGACATCCAGACGGTGCGCCACGTCTCCGACGAGATCGTCGTCATGCAGGGCGGCCGCATCGTCGAGTCCGGCCCCGCCGCGCGCGTGCTCGACGACCCCCAGGACGACTACACCCGCACCCTGCTCGCCGCGGCTCCGGCGCTCCTGTGAGCGCTGCCAAGCGCCCCGCGCCGGGCACCACCCAGACCGCAACACCGCTGAACCCAGAACCGGAGCTCCTCGTGACCACCCCCACCTTCCACGGGATCGTCCCGCCCGTCCTCACCCCCCTCACGACCGACGGGGAGGTCGACGTCGCGTCGCTCGAGCGTCTCGTGGACCACCTCGTCACCGAGGGCGTGCACGGCGTCTTCGTGCTCGGGTCGACCGGCGAGGTCGCCTACCTCACCGACGCGCAGCGCGACCTCGTGGTCCGCACGGTGGTCCGCGCCGCCGCCGGCCGGGTCCCCGTCATGGGCGGCGCGATCGACCTCACGACGCCGCGCGTCGTCGAGCAGGCGAAGGCGCTCGCGGCCGCCGGGGCGGACGCGGTCGTCGCGACCGCGCCCGTCTACGCGCTCAACGACCTCGACGAGATCGAGCGCCACCTGCGGGCCGTCGCGGCCGCCGTGGACGTCCCCGTGTTCGCCTACGACATCCCCGTGCGCGTGCGCACCAAGCTCCCGGCCGACCTGCTCGTGCGCCTCGGCTCCGAGGGCGTCCTCGCGGGCGTGAAGGACTCGTCCGGGGACGACGTCGCGTTCCGCCGGCTCGTCGCCGCCAACGCGGCGGCCGGCTCGCCCCTCGCCCTGTTCACGGGGCACGAGGTCGTCGTCGACGGGATGCTGCTCCTCGGCGCCGACGGCGTGGTCCCCGGTCTCGCGAACGTCGACGCGGGCGGCTACGTGCGCCTGTGGGACCTCGCCCAGGCCGGGAAGTGGGACGATGCCCGGGTGGAGCAGGACCGCATCGCCGCGCTGTTCGAGATCGTGTTCCAGGCGCGCGGCCGCTCGGGCGACGCCGCGGGCGTCGGGGCGTTCAAGGTCGCCGCGCAGCGCCAGGGCCTCATCGACACCGCCACCATGGCGTTCCCGGTCGAGGCGCTGGACGGCGAGGTCGCCGACCGCGTCGAGGAGATCACGCGCGCCGCGGGGCTCCTGCGTGGCTGACGCCACCCCGGACGCCGCCGCGCCGACGGTCGTCGTCGGCGTCGACCTCGGCGGCACCAAGACGGCCGCGGCGACCGTCGCGGCCGACGGGACCCTCGGTCCCGTGCTCGCCGTGCCGACCCCGGCCGCGGCCGGCCCCGACGCGGTGCTCGACGCCGTCGCCGGGGTCGTGCGCGAGGTCGTCGCCGCGCTGCCGGGCGCGGCGCGCCTCCGCGCGCTCGGGGTCGGCACGGCCGGAGTGGTGGACGTCGGTCGCGGTGTGATCGTCTCGGCCACCGACACCCTGCCCGGGTGGCCCGGGACCGACGTCGCGGGCGGCCTGCGCCGTCGGCTCGCCGACCTCGCCGTGCTCGTGCCCGAGGGATCGCCCGGGGACGGGACCGCACTGCCCGTGTTCGTCGAGAACGACGTCGACGCGCACGCCGCCGGTGAGGTCTGGCTCGGCGCGGCCGCCGGGGCGCGCAGCGCGCTGCTCGTCGCGGTCGGGACGGGCGTCGGGGGCGCCGTCGTGCTCGACGGGCGTCCCCTGCGCGGGGCGCACCACGTCGCCGGGGAACTGGGCCACGTGCCGGTCCCCGGCGCGGAGCTCCTGCGCTGCCCGTGCGGCCGGGCCGGCCACCTCGAGGCGATCGGCGCGGGACCGGCGATCCACCGTCGCTACCTCGCGCTCGGCGGCGACGCGGCGAGCCCGGACACGCGCGACGTCGTCGCGCGCGCGGAGGCCGGCGACGAGCTCGCCGCGTCGGTGGTGCGGGACGCGGCGCGGGCCGTGGGCCGTGCGGTCGCCGGGGTCGTGACCGTGCTCGACCCGGAGGTCGTCGTGGTCGGCGGCGGTCTGGCGGGCGCGGGCGACCTGTGGTGGTCGGCGCTGGAGGACGCGCTGCGCGCCGAGGTCGTCGACGTGCTCGCCGACCTCCCGTTGCGGCCCGCGACGCTCGGCAACGCGGCGGCGATCGTCGGGGCGGCGCGCGGAGCGTGGAGCCTCGTCGGCCCGTCCGACGACGAGCACGGGGCGGGACTCGGCGGGCTGCCCGAGACGATCCACCGAGAGAGGACGACGGCATGACCGGACCCCACGAGGCGCGGACGCGCTGGACGCGCGAGCGCGTCCTCGGCGCGATGCGTGGACGACTCACCGTCTCGTGCCAGGCCTACCCCGGCGAACCTCTGCGCGACCCGCGCACGACCGCCCAGATGGCGCGCGCCGTCGTCGCCGGGGGAGCGGCCGCGGTGCGCGCGCAGGGTCTGGACGACGTCGCGGCGGTCGTCGCCGCGGTGGACGTGCCCGTCGTCGGGCTGTGGAAGGACGGCGACGGCGGCGTCTTCATCACCCCGACGCTGCGGCACGCCCGCGCCGTGGCCGACGCGGGGGCGCACGTCGTCGCGCTCGACGGCACGCGCCGGCCCCGGCCCGACGGGCTCACGCTCGCCGAGACCGTGGCGGGCCTGCGGGAGACGGCCGACGTGCTCGTCATGGCGGACTGCGGGTCGCTCGACGACGCGCTCGCCGCGCAGGACGCAGGCGTGGACCTGCTCGGCACGACGCTCGCCGGGTACACGGGCGAGCGGCCGAAGACCTCCGGACCGGACCTCGAGCTCGTCGACGAGGTGGTCGCGGCGTGCTCGCTGCCCGTCGTCGTCGAGGGTCGTGTCCACAGCCCTGCGCAGGCCGCCGAGGCGATGGCCCGGGGTGCGTTCAGCGTGTGCGTCGGCACGGCGATCACCCACCCCACGACGATCACGTCCTGGTTCGCGGAGGCGATCCCGACGCGCCACTGAGTCGTCCGCACGACCCCTTGACAGCGCAAAGTCGTGATGCCCTACGTTCGGGCGCGACGCGCCGGGCGGGCGCGCCGAGCCGTCAGGGGGACACGACATGGCATCACCGCACGACGACCTCGAGCCGGCGGGGTACGCCGAGCTGCTGACCGACCTCAAGGCGCGCGTGCGCGCGACGCAGTTCCACGCCGCACGTGCCGCGAACACCGAGGTGCTACGGCTGTACTGGTCGATCGGCCACGACATCCTCGAGCGCCAGCGCACCGCGGGCTGGGGGTCGAAGGTCGTCGACCGACTTGCTTCAGACCTGCAGCGCGAGTTCCCTGACCAGCGCGGCTGGTCGCGTCGCAACCTGCTCTACATGCGTACTTTCGCGCTCACGTGGCCGGACGCGGGATTTGTGCAACAGCCTGTTGCACAACTTCCGTGGGGCCACGTCACGGTGCTCCTGAGTCGTCTGAAGACCACCGACGACCGCGACTGGTACGCCGAGCGCTCCGCGGTCGAGGGCTGGTCGCGCGGGATGCTCGAGTACCACATCAAGCTGGACCTGCGCCGTGCTCTCGGCGCCGCGCCGACGAACTTCGCGGGTGCGCTCGACGCGGCGGACTCGGAGCTCGCGCAGGCGATGGTCAAGGACCCCTACGTCTTCGAGCACCTGGGCCTCGTGCGGACCCGTGCCGAGCGCGAGGTCGAGCAAGCGCTCATGGACCGACTCCAGGACACGATGCTCGAGCTCGGGCGCGGGATGGCGTTCGTCGGGCGGCAGGTGCGGCTCACCGTCCCCGACGACGAGAGCGACGCCGTCGACGAGTTCTTCGTCGACCTGCTGTTCTTCCACGTCGAGCAGCTGCGCTACGTCGTCGTCGAGCTGAAGGTCGGGGAGTTCGAGCCCGCCCACCTCGGTCAGCTCGGTACCTACGTCGCGATCGTCGACGACCAGTACCGCCGGCACGAGATCCACGCCCCGACCGTCGGGATCCTGCTCTGCACGGGCAGGAGCGGCGCCGTCGTCCGCTACTCGCTGGCGAGCACGAACGCGCCCGTCGCGGTCGCGGACCTCCAGGGGTTGCCCGACGAGGCGCGCGGGGCGCTGCCGAGCGTGGCGGAGCTCCAGGCGGTGGTCGCGGACGAGCTCGAGCAGCGCTCGTGAACGGGACCCGCGCGGGCGTGCGCCGACGAGGGCGTGTCGTCAGGCGCGACCCGTGCGCTCGAGGACGCCGCGCACGTAGGCGGCCTGGCCAGCGTGCTCGAGGCTGTCCACGGCGATGCTCACGAGCCGGACGCCGAGCGTGACGGGCGGGTCCCACGCCTCGTCGACGACGCGGTCGAGGTCGTCGTCGGTCAGCGCGGCGAGCACGTCGTGGGACTCGACCTGGACGGCGTGCACGTAGCCGAGCAGGAGGTCGTCGCTCGCCCGCACATGGCCGACGTCGGCGGCGGACTGCCCGTACCCCGTCGCGCGGTCGTCGAACGGCAGGTCGAACCGGCGTGCCCAGCCGTCGCGCGTCCACACCTGCTCCCGCCCGACGGCGGCGGCGACCTGCGCGTCCTGGCCGCGGGCGAGGTGCCACGCCAGCCAGGCGATCGTGTTCGCGCCGGGGTCGACGCGCGCGGTCAGCGCGTCCTCCCCCAGCCCGTCGACGGCGCGGGTCGTCGTCGGTCCGATCCGGCCGAACAGGTCCTCCAGCACCGTGCGCGCGTCCACGTCTCTCCCTCTCGTCGTCGGCCACCGTCCCCAGCAGCCTCCGACGACCCGCGTCCGGTCGCGACCCGAACGGCACCCCGATCGAGGAGCCGACGACCGTCCCCGCCGTACGCCCTGCTCGACGTGCCGGCGCGCGTCCGCGATCCGGTCGGGCGGGGACCCGCGGTGCTCCGGCGTGCCGCTCAGGGAGGGGTCAGGGCCACGACCAGGGCGTTCCCGGATCCGCCGGGGCGAGCCGACGTGGTTCGGTGCCGTCATGACCGCCACCCGGAGCGTCCGCCCCGCGCCCGTCGTGCCCCGCGCCCCCGGCGCGCGCACCGCCGTCGCGACGCTGACGCTCACGTCGCTCGCCGTCGCGGCGTTCGCCGTCCTGCCGTACCTCACGGCGTCCCTCCCCGCGCTGGCCCGCGACGACGTCGGGCTCGCCGCCGCGTACGCCGGCGCGCCCGGGTTCGTGCTCGGCGCGTTCTACGCCCACGTGGTCGCGGGTGGGGTCGCGCTCGTGTGCGCCCCGTTCCAGCTCTGGGCGGGGCTGCGCCGCCGGCACCCGGCCGTGCACCGCTGGACGGGTCGCGTCTACGTCGCGGCGGTCGCGGTCGGCGGCGTCGCCGGGCTCGTCCTCGTGCCCGTCAACCAGGCCGGGCTCGTCGGGACGCTCGGCTTCGGGGCGCTCGCCGTCCTGTGGCTGTGGACGACGTGGCGCGGCTTCCGCGCCGTCCGTGGCGGCGACGTCGTCGCGCACCAGGACTGGATGACGCGCAGCTTCGCGCTCACCTATGCCGGCGTGACGCTGCGGCTGTGGACGACGGCGCTTGTCGTCGCCCAGGCGCTCGCCCTCGGCGACGCGGTCGACCCCGAGGTCGCGTTCGATCGCGCGTACGCGCTCGCGCCTTTCCTCTCCTGGGTGCCCAACCTCGTCGTCGCCGAGCTGATCGTCAGGCGGCGGCGTGCCCGCCGGGGCGCGACGGCGGTCAGGTCGTCGGGCCGGCCCGCTCAGCGCACGAGCCCCGACTCGTAGGCCGCGACGACGAGCTGGACGCGGTCCCGGCAACCGGTCTTGCGCAGCGACTCCGAGACGTGGGACTTCACGGTCGTCTCGGAGATGAACAGCTCCGCCCCGATCTCGGCGTTCGACAGCCCGCGCGAGACCGCGAGCACGACCTCCCGCTCGCGCGCCGTGAGGTCGTCCACGCCGGGGAACGGGCGGGTCGCGGAGCGTGCCGCGAAGTCACCGACGAGGCGGCGCGTGACGTTCGGTCCGAGCAGCATCGAGCCGTCGGCGACGAGCCGCACCCCCTCCACGAGGCGCGGCGCCGGCACGTCCTTGAGCAGGAACCCGCTCGCGCCGGCGCGCAACGCGTCGTAGACGTACTCGTCGAGGTCGAACGTCGTGAGCACGAGGACGCGCGTGCCCGGGTGCCGCGCCACGAGCTCGCGCGTCGCGGCGAGACCGTCGAGCCGGGGCATGCGCACGTCCACGACGGCGACGTGGGGCTCCACCCGCGCGACGACCTCGAGGAGCTCGTACCCGTCGCCCGCGGACCCGACGACCTCCAACCCGTCCGCCGCGTCGAGGATCGCGGCGAACCCGTGCCGGACGACGGGCTGGTCGTCCGCGACGACGTCGCGCACCGGGGCGTGGAGCGGTCGGGACGCAGGGGCCGCGGCGTCTGCGGACCCTGCGCCGGCCACCCGGCCCGCGTGCGGGCTCACGCGCTCGCCACCGGCGCAGACGCCGCGGGGCTCGCGATCCCGACGAGCAGGATGCGGGCCTCGACCACGAACGTCGCTCCGTCGTCGCCCACGCCGGTCGAGAGCGTCCCGCCCAGGGCCTCGACCCGCTCGCGCATCCCGGCGAGGCCGCGCCCCGTGCCGCCCACCCCGCCCGGCGCCGCGCCCTCGACCGAGTTGCTCACCCGCAGCACCGCCGTCCGGTGCCCGTCCCGGCCGACGACGCGCGCGTCGACCACGACCGGCTTCCCCGGCGCGTGGCGTCGCGCGTTGGTCAGCGCCTCCTGCGCCGCGCGGTAGAGCGCGTAGCCCGGGGCCGCGGGCACGGCGTCGAACCCGCCCGTGAGCGTCACGTCCTGGCCTGCCGCCCGCGCCGCCTCGACCAGCCCGACGACGTCCCCCGCCCCCGGCTGGGGCGCCAGGTCGGGCGCGGCGTCCTCGCTGCGCTGGAGCACCGCGAGCACCTGGCGCAGCTCGCCGAGCGCCTCGCGCGCGTCCGTCGCGATGTCGGCGAGCACGGCGCGCGCGGTGTCGTCGAGCCCCGGGTGCACGTACGGCGCCGACTCCGCGCGCACGGCGACGAGCGAGACGTGGTGCGCGACGACGTCGTGGAGGTCGTGCGCCACGCGCGCCCGCTCCGCGGTGACCGCCTGCGCCTCGGCGGCGCGCCGCGTCGCGACGGCCGCACGACGGGCGTCGGCCCGCCACCGTGTCAGGGTCCCCAGGAGCGCTGCGACGGCGACGACGATCGCGACCCAGACCACGTAGACGAGGGACTTCATCGACCGCTCGACGGTCTCGGGAAGGCGGGTGACCGTGCCGTCCTCAGTCGGCATGTCCGTCGAGACCGCCCAGACGGGCCCCACCGGGAGGAAAGCCACCAGACCGATCCACACGAACGCCGTCGCGATCCCGACGGCGATCAGAGCCGGCGCGAGCGCGCGCCGCCAGCCGTCGACGGCGGCCACGGCCGCGACGCACAGCAGCCCGAGCCACCACCCCCACACGAACGCGCCCGTGAACACGACCGTGGCGAAAGGGAGCGTCGTGAGTGCCGTGCCGAGCACCGGGGAGCGCCGGGCGACGAGCACGCCACCGACCACGCACAGGTCGAGCAGCGGGAGCACCAGCCCCGCGCCGAGCAGCACGTCCCCCGTCAGCCACGGGACGTCCCGCCAGAGCGCGGGGCCCATGGAGTAGCCCCACGTCGGTGTCAGGAGCAGGAAGATCCCCACGACGAGCGCGAGGAACCCCGGCAGCGCCCAGGGCTGGAGCCGGACCCACCGGTCCGACGGGGCGGGCGTGGTGGTCGTGGCGGGAGCGTCCTGCGGCCGAGCGGCGACGGCGTTCATGCCGCCGATCCTCGCGCGCCCGACCCGGCGGCGGCCACCGTCCTGAGAAGGACCCGCCGTCGACCATACGCAGGGTGCCGAACCCTGGATCCCTCCCCATGATCGGCCCGCCGTGAGGAGCGACCCCGGGTTCGACGGAGTGGGGTGACGTCGGGCGCACGGCCCGACGGCGGTCCGGCGGTTAGCGTTGTCCCGTCCCCCCGCGCGCCGACCCGGGCGTGGCGCCGTGGTAGCCGGAGGTGCCGATGGAGTTCCCGTTCAGCCTCACCGAGGAGCAGATCCTCTCGCTCATCGTCGTGGGCACGCTCGCGGTCGTCGCGATCGTCGGCGTGAACATCCTCGCGCCGAAGGCGGGGGTGGCGGCGCCGCTGGTCCTCGTCGCGGTGGGCGTCGCGGTGAGCTTCGTCCCCGCGGTGCCGGAGATCGAGTTCGAGCCCGAGTGGATCCTCGCGGGCATCCTGCCGCCGCTCCTGTACTCCGCGGCGGTCGGGCTGCCGACGATGGACTTCCGGCGGGACTTCACGGCGATCAGCGGGCTCTCCGTGGTCCTCGTCCTGCTCAGCACGGTGCTGCTCGGGTACCTCTTCACCTGGCTGATCCCCGGCATCCCGCTCGCCGCCGGGTTCGCGCTCGGCGCGATCGTCAGCCCGACGGACGCCGTCGCGACGTCGATCGTCAAACGGCTCGGGGCGTCGCCGCGCGTCGTCACGCTGCTCGAGGGCGAGAGCCTGCTCAACGACGCCTCCGCGCTCGTGCTCCTGCGGTCGGCGATCGCCGCCATCGCGCTCACGGTGGCCAGCGACGGGGTCGCCCCCGCGTTCTCGCTGTGGGCGGTCGCGGGCGACTTCGTGTTCGCCGTCGTCGTCGCCGTGATCGTGGGGTTCCTCGTCGGCTTCCTCGGCCTCACCGTCCGGCGCCGGCTCGCCAACCCGGCGCTGAGCACCGCCGTCTCGTTCGTCGTGCCGTTCATCGCCTACCTGCCCACCGAGGAGCTCGGCGCGTCGGGCCTCGTCGCGGTCGTGACGGCCGGGCTCGTCACGGGCAACGGCGCCGCCAAGTACCTGCGGCCGCAGCACCGCCTCGCCGAGGAGTCGAACTGGCGCACCGTCGAGCTGCTCCTCGAGGGCACGGTCTTCCTCCTCATGGGCCTGGAGCTGTTCGCCCTCGTCACCGACGTGCAGGAGGCGCACGGGAGCCTGTGGCGGGCCGTCGGCATCGCGGCGCTCGCGGCGGTCGTCATCCTCGTCGTGCGGTCGGCGTACGTCGCGACGCTCCTGCGGTCCCTCGCGCGCAGGGCACGCCGCGGAGAGTCGCTGCGCGGCGTGATCCAGGGCATGCAGGAGAAGATCGACGCACGGTTCGGTCCGGCCGAGTCGCCCCTCGAGACGTACGAGCCCTCGGGGCGCCACCGCGGCGGCGCCCCCCGGACGGGCGGGCCGAAGGAGGTCCCGCAGGCCCGCGTCGGGCGCATCCGCACGTCGTTGCGCCGCCGCGCGGCCGACATCGACTACCTCACGGCCGAGCCGCTCGGGTGGCGCGAGGGCACACTCCTCGTCTGGGCCGGCATGCGCGGCGTGGTGACGCTGGCCGCGGCACAGACCCTGCCCACCGACACGCCGCAGCGCTCGTTCCTCGTGCTCGTCGCGTTCGGCGTCGCCGCGGGCACGCTCGTCGTCCAGGGCGGGACGCTGCCGTGGGTCGTGCGCCGCCTGGGGCTGGCAGGCGGGTCGACCCGCGCCGACGAGGACCGCGGCGCCGTCCGCGCCGAGCTCGACGCCGCGGCCGTGGCCGTCATCGACGCGCCCGACCTGCGCCGCGACGACGGCACCACGTACGACGGCGACGTCGTCGCCCGCGTGCGGCGCGACGTCGTGCGCGAGCTGGAGAACCGCGACACCGACGCCGCGACGTCGGCCGACCTCTTCGCCCAGTACAAGGAGCTGCGCCTGCGCGCCATCGCCGCGCAGCGGGTGGCGCTGCTCGACGCACGGACCTCCGGCGCGTACAGCTCGCAGGCCCTGCGGCACGCGCTCGACCTGCTGGACGCCGAGCAGATCGACCTCGAGCTGCGCCGCGGACCCTACGTCCCGGGCGACGACGACTGACCGGCCCAGCAGGGCGCGTTCCGTCCTGCGGAACGAGAGCCTCGATCTCGGGCTCGCGCCTTTCTACGGTGCGGGTACCGACACACTCCGTCGTCGGCCGAGAGGAGTCATGATGTCCACCCCGACCTTTGCGGGTATCGCGAGCCAAGGGCTCGACAGCCCGCACTTCGTCACGTTCTCGACGCCCGACGGGCAGCTCGTCTACGTGTTGTCCGGTGTCGTTCTCTGCACGTTCGGCGGGGGTCCGGGTGGTGGCGGCTGGCACCACGACACCCTGACCTTCGACGTCCCGATCCCTGACCTCCCCGCCCGGCGCGGCCTGCGGCTACGTCACTGGGCTCCGTTCGTGACGCTGAACACCGTGGCCAACGACGGCGAAGGGGACAACATCGCCTTCGGTGTCGACAGCTTCTCCGTCACCAACTGGGACCAGGTGATGCGAACCGTCCAGGTCGCCGCCAACCTGGCGGTACGCGACATCGACGGGTTCGTCCTGCGCGTCGGCTACCGCATCGACCTGCTCGGCTCCCTGGAGCCGCTCCCGAGCATCTGAGGCTCGCGCGACGTCGAGGCCCGCGCGAGATCGCGAGTGATCGCGAGGGCCACGGCAGTCGTGCGGGGGACGGTTCGCCGGAGGTCGACACGTCCGACCGGGCCGGTCACGCCGACGACAGCGGTGAGCGAGTCACCGCTGAACACGGGAGCCGCGACGCATGACCAGCCCGGGGAGTGCTCGCCCTGCTCGGTCGCGAAACCCGAGCCCGCGACGCGCTCGAGCAGGCGGTCGAAGCTCCGCGGGCTGTGGAGGAGCACTCCGGACGCCCACCGACGAGGGGAGTCCTCGGCGATGCTCGCCGCTCGAGCCGGTTGGTGCGCCAGGACGAGCCGCCCGACAGCGGTGGAGGCGAGCTCCCGGTCGTCGTCGAGGTCCGGCCAGCCGTACGGGCCTGAGAGGCCGTACGGTCCCCCCAGGAGAACGACGTGCTGGTCCCACACCCCGGCCAGCCAGCTCGGGAGGTGCGTGCTGCACCAGAGCTCATAGAGGCGGGGGGCCGCGAAGCGGGCCTCGGTTCGACGTCGGGTGGCCGCAGTCCCCCACCTCGCCGGACCGGGCCCGAGCGCGTACCCGTCCGCCGTGCGCTCCACCGCGCCCCTCTTCGAGAGCTGCCCGAGGATGCGGTGAAGGGTCGCCTTGGGAAGTCCCGTCTTCTCGGCGAGGGCGGACAGGCGCATGCTGCCGGACCGTGTCGCCAGCGCGTCCAGGATGACGACGACACGGTCGACCAGACCTTCATCGTGGACCACAGGACTCCTCCTCGGGTCACGGCGGGTGATGCCGCCTCGTCACTCTGAAGAGAGGGCCGTATCGGCACAGGGTGACGGATCGCGAGCCGTGACCGACGGTGCGGCGTCAGACGTCGGCGGCCGCGAGCGCGCCGTCGACCCCCACGACGCCGAGCTCGAGGCGCGCGATCCCGTCGACGGGGACGGCGGACGACGCCCCGAGCCCGTCGGAGCTCCCCGCCTCCGTGGACGACCACGTGGCGACGACCTCCCGGGTGCCGGCGTCGTCCACGAGGACGAGCTGGTACGTCGCGCCGTCCTCCCAGTCCCCGACGGGGTACGAGCACGACCAGTCGAGGCGGGTCCCCCACGCGGCCGGGGTGAGCGTGAGGTCGGCGTGCACGTCCGCCGCGCCGACCGGCTCCAGCGCGACCTCCGTCGTCCCGGCCGCGACCGGCGGCGGTGCGTCGTCCGGGCGGGTGACGGCCACGCCGCCCGCGACGCCCGCCACGACCAGCCCGACGGCGGCCGCCCCGAGCAGCGCCCGGCGTCGGACCTGACGACGCCGCGCACCGGCCGCGACGACGGCGAGCGGGACGACGACGCCGTCGTCGGACCCGTTCCCCGTGCCGCTCCGGACGCCCGCGTCGCCCGTGCCGTCCACGAGCGCGTCGGCGTGCTCCGCGGTGAGCATGCCGAGGATCCCGGGCATGCCGGCGAGCTCGCCGACGGCCTCGCGGCACGCGGCGCACGTGGACAGGTGCTGCTCGAACGCGCGGCGGTCGTGCGGGCTCAGCGCGCCCAGCACGTAGGCCGCGTCCCACTCGCGGTACGGGTCCGGGGGAGGGGTGGCGGTCATGACGAGACTCCCTTCTCCTGCAGCGCGAGCCTCAGCGCGCGGAGCGCGTAGTGCATGCGGGACTTGACGGTCCCGGGCGGGACGCCGTGCGCCGACGCCATCTCGGCCACGGAACGCCCGTGGTAGTACGCGTCGACGACGACGGCCCGGTGCTCGGGCGAGAGCGACACGAGCGCGTCCGCGACGAGCCACGCGTCGAGGACGGCCTGCGTCGCGTCCGCCTCGCCGCGGTCGGGCACGTCGGCGCTCGCGAGCTCGCGGCGGTGGTGCGCGCTGCGCAGCTCGTCCACGACGAGGTTGCGTGCGACCGTGAAGAGCCACGCGCGCACCGATCCCTCCGGCCGTTCGAGCACCTCGGGGTGGCGCCACGCGCGCAGCAGCGTCTCCTGGACCACGTCCTGCGCCTGCGCCGAGTCGTCGGTGAGGCGCGCGACGTAGCGCTCCAGCGCGGGACCGTGCGCGGCGTGGACCGCCCGCAGCAGGTCGTCGGCGTCGGCGCGCACGCGCGGCACCTCCCCGTCCGTCACGACCCGGACGCCGGCACGAGGTCGAGGCCGAACTCGACGCTGCCCGCGTCGTCGACCGTGACGAACCCGAGGCTCGGCGCCTGGACGTCGAAGTCGGAGAACGTGATCGGCACGCTGCCGACCACCTGGACGCCGTCGGCGGTCGTGCCGACCTGCGCCTCGACCGTGACGGCCTGCGTCACGCCGTGGATCGTCAGGTCGCCCGCGAGCTCGACGTCCGCCGAGCCGGCGGGCAGCTCGACGGGTGACGTGAGCGCGAACGTCGCGGTCGGGTAGGTCCCGACCTCGAGCGCGTCGCCTCGGAAGTACGCGTCGCGCGGCGGCTCGTCGGTCGCGACGCTCGCCATGTCGACCTCCACCGTCGCCGCGGTGAGCGTGCCGTCGGCGACGGTGAACGACCCCGTGACCTCGTCGGTCCTGCCGGTGACCGTGACGTCCTCGCCCTGGAGCACCTCGTGGACGCGGTACCCGGCGTAGGAGCCGTCGGCCACGGTCCAGTCGCCCGCGAGGCTCGCCGGGTCGAGCGCGCCCGCGTCGCCCGACGGCGCGTCGAGCGTCGGCTCCTCGGCCGCGGCCCGGTTGGACCAGTCCGCGTACAGGCCGGGGCCGACCACGACCGCGGCACCGCCCAGCACCACGACGCCGACCCCGACCCCCACGAGCACCTTCGTCCTCCTGCGCACGTCCGCTCCTCCCGATCATCCTCCGTCGACCCCGTCACCCAGGGAGACGAGGCAGCCGCCCGATCGGTTCAGTCGAGTCTCACCGTGCGGTCGGATGAACCGCACGGCGAGCCGCGTCGTCGTGAGAGTAGGGGCCGTGCTCGCGACCCCGACCGTCCTCTCGAGGAGTCGACATGCGACGCACCCTGACCATCACCGCCTCGGCCCGGACCGCCCGCGCCGCTCCCGCCGTCGTGCTCGTCGCCGCGCTGGTCGGCGTGCTCGGTGGGTGCTCCGGCGGGGGAGGCGGCCTCTACGGCGGAGGCGGGAGCAGCCCGTCCACGGACTCCGGCACGACGAGCGACGGCACGACCGGCGACGGCACGGGGTCCGGGCCGGCCCTCGGGACGGCAGACTCCTCGCTCGGCACCATCGTGGTCGACGGACAGGGGATGACCGTCTACTACTACGACAAGGACACGAAGGGCTCCGGGACGAGCGCGTGCGAGGGCGAGTGCGCCGCCGCGTGGCCCGCGGTCCACGCGGCGAGCGCGGAGCCCGAGGTCGAGGGCGTCACGGCCGAGGTCGGCACGATCACCGGCGTCGACGGCGAGCTCCAGGTCACGGTCGACGGCCGCCCCGTCTACACGTACGCGGCCGACCAGGCCGAGGGAGACGTGTCGGGTCAGGGGGTCAACGGCGTCTGGCACGTCGTCGCGCCGGACGGCACCGAGATCATGGACGCGGCCCCCGCCGCCGGGTCGGGCTACTGACCGACGCCCGGTCCCGGCCCGGACGGGCCCCGCGCCGGCCCGGTCACGGGTGGTCGAGCGGCGGCGAGCTCAGGCAGAACGGGTGGCCGTCCGGGTCCGCCGTGGTCAGCCGACCTGCTCGCGCAGCCACGCGACGTCGGCCGGGACGTCGGCGTGCGTCTCGCAGACGACCGACGTGCCCGCCGCGCGCACGACCCCGAGCAGGAGCTCCGGGTCGATCGTCCCGGCCGTGAGGCCGGCGTGGCGGTCGGCGCCGGAGCCCGCGGTGTCGCGGCTGTTGTTGAGGTGCACGAGGTCGACGCGGCCGGTGATCGCGCGCACGTCGTCGACCGCCGTCGTGAGGTCGATGCCGCCCGCCCACGCGTGGCACGTGTCGAGGCAGAACCCGACGTTCTCGGCGCCGTCGGCCTGCTGCACGGCCGCCCACAGGCCCTCGATGCGGTCGAGGCGGCGGGCCATCGAGAAGTCGCCGCCGGCGGTGTTCTCGATGTACACGGTGACGTCCGTCTGGAGCGCGTCGATCGCCTTGCGCCAGTTGTCGAAGCCCTTCGCCGGGTCCTCCTTGGCGGTGACGTGCCCGCCGTGGACCACGACGCCCGTCGCGCCGACCGCCGCCGCGCCGTCGACGATCTGCTGGAGCAGCTTGCGGCTCGGGATGCGGATGCGGTTGTTGGGGCTCGCGACGTTGATGACGTACGGCGCGTGCACGACGAGCTCGAGGTCCGCCGCCGCGGCGGCGTCCTTCAGCGCCTCCGCGCCGCCGGGAAAGGTGAACTCCGGTCCCTTCCAAGACTGGGGGTCGCCGAGGAAGATCTGGGCGACGTCCGCGCCGATGCTCGCTGCCTGCGCGATGACGTCCGACTGGTCGAGGTGGGCTCCGATCCGCATGGGGACCAACCTACGCGTCGCCGCCCACGACGGGGGCTCGCGCGCGGATCAGCGGTCCTTCGCGAGGTCCGTCGGGCGCCGGACCGCGAGGTCCGCCGTCGCGGCCAGCGCGACGACGGCCCAGGTCCCGGCGAGGACCAGTCCCCACAGGACGGGCGTCGTCGGATCGAGGTACCGGGCGTGGAGCGCGACGACGGCGAGCGTCGTCGCCGTCGCGGCGACCCCCGCGACGAGGAGCGTCTCGAGCGCGACGAGGACGAGCAACGAGCGTGCCGAGGTGCCCGAGAGGCGGTACACCGCGAGCTCGCTCGCCCGCAGCCGGTACGTGACGGCGGTCGTGACGGCGCCCAGCAGCCCCAGGAGCACGGGCAGGAAGCGGCTCGGCCGGTCGAGGAACGCCTGGACCGGGTCGCTCGTCGCGCGCAGCGCCTCGGTGCCGACCACGGCGTTGCCGCTCACGTGCAGCGAGGCGATCTGGGTCGCGGCGACGTCGTCGACGGCCACCAGGGGATCGAGCACGACGACGCAGCGCTCGACCAGGGCGTCGTCGGGCCGGAGCGGCACCGTCAGAGAACGCCCCGCCCCGACACCCTCGCGCAGGCCCGGGGTCCGCGCCGAGCCGAGCGCCTCGGCGCCGACGAGCACGCGCTGGTCCGAGGGTCCGGCGCGGTCGAGCAGGCCGGCGTCGACGAGCGCGTCGACGTCGGCGAGCCCGGGGACGAGGGTGGTCGACGCACGCTGCACGGGGACGTCCGGGCCGACCGGTACGACCTCCGTGCTGCCGCCCGGCACGACGGCGCCTGCGGCCTCGACCCCCGGCGCTCCGGCGAGCGCCTCGCACGACGCACGTGAGATGAGGGCGGGCTGGTCGGGGTTCGCCTGCATGTAGCTGACGACGCCGCGCCCGCGCTCGGCGAGGTCGTCCAGCTCGTCCTGGAGCGACGCGGTCTCGAGCGCGACGAAGGCGGCGGTGCCCGACCCGAGCACGACGGCGAGCGCAACCGCGGGAAGCAGCCGTGCGGAGCGGCCGACGGTGTTGCGCAGGGCTTCGCGCGCGAGGTCGGCGACGCGCCAACCGTCACGCACGGACGACCGCCTCCCGCCGGAGCGGGACGGTCGCGTCGGCTGCGGCGACGAGCACCGGGTCGTGGGTCGCGACGACGATCGTCGCGTGCGACACGAGCCCGGCGAGGATCCGGGCGACGAGCTCGGTGTTGGCGGCGTCGAGGTTCGCCGACGGCTCGTCGGCGAGGATGAGCTCCTTGCCCGACGCGAGGGCGCGCGCGAGCGCGACCCGTTGGAGCTCGCCGCCGGACAGGCGCCGGGCCTGCTCGTCGGCCCGGTCCGCGAGCCCGACCTGGTCGAGCGCGGCGCGCGCGGTGTCCCGGGCCTCTCGTCCGGGGCGGCCCGCCGCGAGCGGCGCGACGAGGACGTTGTCGAGGACGGAGCGGCGCCCCAGCGCGTTGGACCCCTGGGGGACCCAGGCGACGACGCCGGGCGAGGGCGGTCGGGGCGCTCCGTCGATCCCGAGGAGCTCGATCCGTCCGGTCGCGAGCGGCTGGTACCCCGCGACGGCGGCGAGGAGCGACGACTTGCCGCTCCCCGACGGTCCGACGAGCGCGGTGACGCGCGCGGGCTCGAACGTCGCGGTCAGCCCGGCGAACACCGGGACGGGCCCGAACGCGATGGCGGCGTCGATCACGTCCACGCGCACGCCGCTACCCGCACCCTGACGTACCGGTGGCCTGCGTCGCGTCGCGCAGCACGCGGGAGCCGACGAGGTCGGCGTCGACGAGCACCGTCGCGAGCTCGTTCCCGGGTTCCGCGACCTCGAGCCGGCGGGGCTGCGCCGCGGTCGTGGAGCCGTCGCTCAGCAGGACGCACGTCGTGCCGTCGTGGTCCACGCGCACGGCCGTCGAGGGGACGGCACCGCGCTCCGCCGGGTCCTGGAGCGCGAGGATCGCGCCCCGGTAGCGCACCGTCGACGTCGACTCGTCCGCGATCCGCTCGAGCGTGCCCGCGGCCGCGGCCTCCTCGAGCGCCGCCACGACGCCGTCCAGCTCGGCGCCCTGGGGCGCCGCGCTCGACATCGGTACCTCGACCTCGCCCAGGCGCAGCACGACCGGCTCTCGGGCGAGCCGGCCGAGACCGCCGCCCTCGGCGATCGGGGCCACGGTCAGCGCCTCCACGGGCTGCGAGCCCTCCAGCACCGCGTCGCCCGCCTCGACCCGGTCCCCCAGGCCGACGAGGGGACCGGTGACCGCCGGCACGGCGTCGTCGACCCGCACGACGTACGAGAGGCGGAACTCCCCGTCCCGGGGAACCCCGAGGCGCTCCTGGAGCGCCCGGACCGCCTCGCGCGTCGCCGGGCCGAACCGGTCGTCGACGCCGACCGCGTCCAGGTACCCGAGCGACACGAGGTAGTCCCCGAGCGCGCGCACGTCCGCACCACGGTCACCCGGGCGCAGGTCGCGCCACAGCGGGTCGCCGCGGTACGCGAGCACGTCGACGCCGTCGACGGCGAACAGCGCCTGCCCGGCCACGACGGGACCCGCCTCGGTGAGCGCGGTGACGACTCCCCCCGCGGGAGCACGGACCTCGGGAGCCACGGCGCGCACCGTCGCGACCTCGACCGCGGTCCGTCCGTCGTCGGAACGGGCGCCGACCTCGACGACCGTCGGCGCCGGCACCGCGACGCTCCGCTCCTCCGCCGCGTCGACGAGCGGGAACGCCACGACGACCGCGACCACGGGCACGGCCCACAGCGCCACCAACGGCACCAGGCGCACCCAGCCACGGGACCGGTCGCTCCTCACAGGGCGTCGTACTCCGCGACGCACGACGCCTCGTCCAGCCCGGCGCCGGCCACGGCGCGCTGCGCCTCCGCGAGCGTCGACGGGACGCCTAGCCCGCGCTCCTGCAGGCAGTACCTCAGCGCGTCCAGCAACGACGACTCGTCCTGGTTCGAGGTCTGCCAGACGACGTCGACGAACTTGAAGTCGCGGTCGTAGCAGGTCTTCTCGACGCCGGAGTCGACAGCCTCCGCGGGGATGCCCCCCTGCCACACCACCCCGACGAGCTCGACGTCCCGCAGCTCGTAGCCCTCAGCGCGCAGACACGCTCGAAACCGCTCGAACCCTGCCATGTACTCGTCCTGGGTCACCTCACCGTCCGACAGCGCCTCGCGCTGCTCCGGACCAGCAAGAGAGAGGTCCTCGTCGTCGTTGATCGCGTCGAAGTGCGGAAGCCCGTCCGCACTCGAGCCTGCACCCCCGCCCGAGCACCCTGCCACGAGCAGCGCCGCCAGCGAGACCCCGAGGAGTACCCCGCGGCGGCGTGACAGACGTTTCATCACACGTTCGTCGTGAAAGTGCCGGTGCCCTGCCCGTAATGCTGTGCCTGCGTAAAGTTGGTGCCGGTGCGTCGGGCGGTGACGTCGGATCCGGTCTTCGTGGTCCACATGGTCCAAGAGGCCCCACCGACGTGCGTGTAGTAGCCCCGCACGCCCACAGTGCCGCAGTTTCCGGCTGCGACAGACTGCACTGCGGTGGAGTTCGACGCCCCGTAGACCATGGCGCCCGTGCTGCATGTCCGTGACGCGGTCCCCGCTGAAGCGGGCGCCGCCGTCGACACCATCAGCCCCACCGAGACCATCACCGCAAGGAGCGCAGAGGCCTCCTTCGTTCCCTTGCGCATCACTGTTTCCCCTCAATCTTCGTCATCGAACATCGAACAGTGGTGCTCAACGTAGGGGTCGGCAGGCTATTGCGCAACCCCGCGAAACAAACTATCAGGATCGACGTCCCTGGGCGCGAATCTGCAGGCCAGGGCTCGTGCGGCTGCGGCCTTTGCTGTGCCGTCAGGCGCGGTGGGCGCTGCCGTCG
This sequence comes from Cellulosimicrobium sp. 22598, assembly GCF_052044445.1. Lineage (NCBI taxonomy): Bacteria > Bacillati > Actinomycetota > Actinomycetes > Micrococcales > Promicromonosporaceae > Cellulosimicrobium > Cellulosimicrobium sp. 22598. Next base: position 380,968 of record NZ_JBQEMZ010000002.1, on the reverse strand, counting down.
GTGGCGCGCAGGAGCGCCCAGCGGTCGTGCTCGAGCGGGGCGCCGACGGGGTACTTCCGGGCCGCGGCCTCGTCGAAGTCGACGCCGGGCCGGGGCATCGGGGGCGAGCAGGTGGCCGTCGGCCGGCACGGGGGCGCCGGGGAAGACCTCGAGCGTCGCGTCGCGAAAGGTCGCGGCCTTTCGCGACGCCGAACGCGGGGGAGGAGATGGTGAGCGCCATGTTGGCCGCCATCCCGACGGGCGTGACGTCGCCCGGCCCGTGCGGCGCGGAGCGCACCCCGAACAACTCGCACACGGCGACGAGCGTGCGCGTGGGCGTTCCGGCTGGAGGACCTCGGCGGCGGGGCGGTCGGGCTGCGCGCCGAGGTCAACGGCCGCTACGTGTGCGCCGAGGGCGGGGGTGCGCAGCCGCTCGTGGCGGACCGGACCGCCGTCGGGCCGTGGGAGACGTTCGACCTCGTCCGGCTCTGACGCGCCTCACCAGCCGGTGGCGCTGCGGCGGATGACGTCGCGCCGCAGGTCCAGCAGCGCCGCGCGGGCACGGCGGCGGCGGTCGGCCGGGTCCACGGTGAGCTCGTCGCCCGGGTTGGCGCGACGCTGCGGCTCCTCGCGGGGGCGCAGGTCCAGCGACATCCCGAGGTCGGTGGTCCGGCGTGCGGCGGTCCGGTGGTCCGTCGCACGATCGCCGGCGGACGCTCGCGTCGACGGAGCGTCGGCGCGGCCGGGGATCGACGGGGCGGAGAAGAGCGGGCGGTTGTCCGGCACGGGAGCCTCCTCGGGGACGGCCGCGAGGGCGGCCGCGGGTCGGGACGGATGCTGGTGGGGGGGGGGGGGGGGGCTGGGATTTGGGCTCTGTCCCCCCCCCCACCTCCATCGTGCGACCGCGACGTTTCACCCGGTCGTCCGAGGCGTTTCGGCAGTGTTGCAGCAAGTCCGCCGCTCCCTGAGACGGCCCGCCCCCGGCGTCGAGCACGACATGGGGGTCGTTATCCGGCGGATAGCGACCCCCATGTCGTGCTCGACAGCGGGTGAGGTCGTGCTCGGGGGCGCTCAGGACGGGCCGCGGCCTCCGCACGAGGCGACCGTCTCGTCCTCGACGACGACCGAGGCCTCCCAGTTCCACGCCGTCGGGAGCGCTGCGACCGTCGCCGCCGGGACGTGGACCGTGTACAGCCCTGCGCCGGCGGCCGTGGGCGGGACGACGTCCCACTCGCCGCTTCCGTCGGCGCGCTGCTCGACCCGGAACGGCGACCGGAACTCGCCCAGAGGGTCGCCCTGCCGCGTCTCGAGGCGCAGGACGAGGGCGGCGTCCAACGGTCCGTCGGGCGTGGCGTCCGGGTCGAGGTCGACCGCGAACGACGCGTCGAGGCCCGTCTCGTCGCCGGCCTCGTCGGGGAGCGGGCTCGTCCGGGTCACGCCCCACCGGCTCTCGGTGCCCGGGGTCGACCAGCTGACGACCTGCACGTCGCCGACGGTCAGCGGGGACTCGTCCGACACCTCCGGGGTGCACCTCGCCGTCCACACGTCGCCGCCGGTGTACGTGGCAGGGCCGAGGACGAAGACGGCGCTCCCCACCGAGAGGATCGTCGCCGCGGCGGTGACGGTGCGCGACGGCGTCGGGCCCCCGGTGCCGGTCCCCGGGCCGAGGAACGGCACTGGCGGGCGGACCTGCCGCAGCACGACCGTGCTGCACAGCGAGTCGGCGAACGTCTGACGCCGCGCCTGCCACAGCGGGCGGAGGAAGCCAACGAGGAGGATCGCGTCGAGGAGGTGCGCGAGCCACCGCAGGACCGTCGTGACGAGCCCGGCCGCGCGTCCCGTCTCCGCGCGCACTACGACGATGCCCACGGTCCGCTTGCCCGGGGTCCATCCCGCATACGCCTGCAGGAGGACGAACGCGACCGCCGTCGCGACGAGCCAGCCGCTCTCGCCGATCGTGACACCGTCGCCCGCGCCGACCGAGATGCCGGGCAGGATCTGCGGCGCTCCGACCGGACCCACCGCGAGGAACGACACCGTCGCGACGATCGCCGTGTCGAGCAGGTGGGCGACCACCCGGCGGCTCCAGCTCGCGTAGTCGGCCGGCGCCGGGTACAGGCCGACGTCGCGCAGCGCCGGATCGAGGTCTCCGGCTCCGACGTCGTGCGTCGGCCCCCTGCCGGTCGGGGCGTCGATGGCCACGCGCCGATCCTGGCAGAGCCCCCGCCGGGCGGGAAGCCCGAGCCTCCCGCCGAGCAGCGGTTGCGGGTCAGCGGAAGGAGTGGCGCCGGCCTGCGACGACGGTCGCCAGGACCGGGACCATGAGGGCGAGCGAGACCCAGGGCAGCCCGGCGGGGCCGGCGACGGCGAGCGCCGCGCCGCCGACCGCGCCGCCGAGCGCGACGGACGTGTTCCACACGGTGACGAGCGCGGACTGCGCGACGTCGGCCCCGTCGCCCGCGGCTCGTGCGGCGGCGGTCGTGTAGAGGGTGCCGGCCCCGCCGAACGCGGCGCCCCACGCGGCGACGGCGAGCACCACGACGACCGTCGACGTCGGCGCGAGGCCGAGCACGAGCATGGCGAGTGCGAAGACCACGACCGACCCCAGCGTGAGCGCGCGCAGCCGCCGGTCGATGAGCGCCCCGACGAGGACGAGGGCGCCGGCGGACGCGGCGCCGAGCACGAGCAGCAGCGCGCTGGTGCGAGGGCCCTGGCCGAGGTGCGCGAGGTGGACCGCGACGTACGTGTACAGCGACGTGTTGGCGAGCACGTTGAGCCCGGTGACCAGCAGCACCGGCCGCAGGCCGGGGCGGGGGAGCACCGCACGGATCGCGAGCTGCGCGCCGCGCGGGGTGCCCGCGGCGTCGGGCACGCCGAGCCGGACCCAGGCGAGCAGGCCGAGGCCGAGGACCGACAGCACGCCGAAGGTCCACCGCCATCCGACGGCGGCGCCCAGCACCGCGCCCGCGGGCACGCCGAGCGTGAGGGCGAGCGGGCCGCCGGCCATGGCGATCGTCATGGCGCGTCCGACGCGGTCGGCGGGCACGATCCGCCGCACGTACCCGGGCAGGAGCGCCCAGGTGAGCCCCGCGACGAGCCCGGCGGCGAAGCGCGCGACGAGCGTGAGCGCGAACGACGACGACACGGCCGTGACGGTGTTCGCGACGACGAACCCGGCGACGGTCACGAGCAGCAGCGTCCGCCGGTCCCACCGCGCCGTGGCACGCGTGAGCGGGATCGCGGCGACGATCGCCCCGACGGCGAACGCCGTGACGGTCTGCCCGGCGGCCCCCGCCCCGACGCCGAGGTCGGCGGCCATGGCCGGCAGCACGCCCGCGGGGAGGATCTCGGTGAGGAGCGTGAGGAAGCCCGACGCCGCGAGCGCGAGGAGCGCGGCGACGGGCAGGACCCCGGGGCTGCGCTGGTCCCCGGGGCGAGGGGCGCCGGACGGGGCGGCGTCGGGGTCCGGGACGGTGGCGGTGGTGGGTGTGCTCGTCGTGGAACCCGGTACCCGTTCTCGGCCCGCTCGGGCGTGGATCACGTGCGGATCGGCGAGCTCTCCCGGCGCACCGGGACCCCGACGCGCCTCCTGCGGTACTACGAGGAGCAGGGGCTGTTCACGGGAGTACGGCGAGCACCTCGTCGACCGCGTGCTCCAGATCCGCGGACTGCTCGAGGTGGGGTTCACGACCAGGATCATCAAGGAGTTCCTGCCCTGCCTCGGCAACGCGCCGGAGATCCACCTGCACAACGCCTACCCGGACAAGATCGCGCTCCTCGAGACGGAGCTCGGCCGCCTGGAGGACCGCATCCGCATCCTCGAGAAGAACCGCGACGCCATCGCCGACTACCTCGAGCGCATCCGCCCGTTCGCTCAGCGCCCCGAGGACCGTCGCCCGGCACGGTCCGCCGTCGGCCTCTGACCGGCTACTCCGGGCGCGGCGCGTACATGATGACGGCGACGCCGGCGAGGCAGAGGAGCGCGCCGACGACGTCCCAGCGGTCCGGTCGGAAGCCGTCCACGACCATGCCCCACGCGAGCGACCCGGCGACGAACACCCCGCCGTACGCGGCGAGGATGCGGCCGAAGTTCGCGTCGGGCTGCAGCGTCGCGACGACGCCGTAGAGCCCGAGCGCGACGACGCCCGCCCCGATCCACAGCCAGCCCCGGTGCTCGCGCAGCCCCTGCCACACGAGCCACGCCCCGCCGATCTCCAGCAGCGCGGCGAGCACGAACAGCGGGATCGAGCGCGCGAGGTCCATGCGCGCCAGCGTAGGCGAGCGCGCGCGCACGCCCGTGGGCCCTTGCCCTGTCGCGGCCGGCGCGGGCCGCCGTGGGTGCTACCGCCGGACCTGCTCCAGCGGCTCCGCGAGGCGCGTGCACTCGCTGCACCGCAGCCGTCGCGCCGTCCGCACCACGGGGTTCCCCACGGAGCTGGAGGGGATCTGGATCCGCACCTCTCGGGTGTGCTCCGCGCACGTGGCTGCGCCGCACTCGCTGCACACGGCCGTCGCGACCCGTCCGTCGCGGGAGGTGGTTCCGCACTCTGCACACTGCATGAGTCCTGCTCTCCGCCGGCGCCGGTGCCGGCTGTTCGGGTGAACGTGTCGTCCAGCGCCCCGGGGCGTCGTCGCCCCGGCGCGCGGGGGGCTTCAGTGGGCGGTGGTGGCCTCGGGGGCGGTCGTGATCGCGCGGACGGGTCGGCACGGGTTCCCCACCGCGACGACGCCCGCGGGGACGTCCCGCGTGACCACCGACCCCGCGCCGATGACGCTGTCGTCGCCGATCGTCACGCCGGGCGTGATGGTGACCGAGCCACCGATCCAGACGTTGCTCCCGATGGTGACGGGCTCGGGCCGCTCCCATCCCTCGCGGCGGCGGACGACGTCCTCGGCGTGGTTCGGCGTGTAGATCGAGCAGCGCGGCCCGATGAGGCAGTCGGGACCGATCGTGACGAGGCCACCGCCGATGACCATGAAGTCGGCGTTGATGAAGGTCCGTGCGCCGATCAGCAGACGGTCGCCGTAGTCGATCGTCAGCGGCGGGCGGAAGTCGATCCCGTCCTCGGCGCCGGGGACGAGTCGGTGGAAGAGGCGGCGCGCCTCGTCGACGTCCTCGAAGTACACGCTCCCGATCCGGGCGCACGTCGCGTGCGCGTCCCGGGTCAGCTCCTGGAGCGCCGGCGACGTGCGGTAGCGCAGCCAACCGCCGGAGAGCAGGCTCCGGAGGTCCTCGTCCGTGGCGGCCAGCTCGGCCATCCTCGTCGTCGGCTCGGTCGTGGTGCTCATCGGACTCCCTCGTCGCGGATTAGTATTTCGATTAAACATATAGGTGGGCGCCATGTGGCGCAAGCCTTGTGGGCAACTGCCGCGCCACCGTCCCTGCCGACGTCCGGGCGACTCCCGTCGCACGGTCAGGCCGGGCGGTCGAGCACGCGGCGCAGGCGCGCCTTCTTCTCGTTCTCGTGGACGACCCACGCCACGTCCGGGTCCGACGACTCGCGCAGCGCGGCGAACCGCAGCACGCCGGCGGCCGGGTCACCGGCGACGGCGACGCTCCAGCAGTACCCGAGGGCCTGGCGCAGCGTGCGCACGTCGGCGTCGCGGCGTGCGTCCGAGGGGAGCGCGCCGATCGTGGCGGTCGCGGCTGCGCAGGCGTCCAGCGCGGCGGTCGCGGTCGCGGGGTTCCGGAGGAGGCGCGGCTCGCAGATCCCGGCGACCGCCGCGCGGCGGACCAGCGGGTCAGGGTCGGTGACCCACGACGACACGAGCGCACGGAGCGCGGCCGGCTCGGCGTCACCGATCCGCTGGAGCGCCATCGCGACGGCCTCGCGGACGCGCCACGACCCGTCCGACGCGCGGGCGCGCAGCAGGTCGGTCGGCGCCGCGCGCGTGTCGGCGGGGGCCTGGACGACGAGCCGGCCCAACCCGCACGTGCCGCAGCAGCGGAGGTACTCGTCGGGGTCGTCGGCGCGGGCGCGCACGAGGTCGTCGGGGGCGGCGTCGGCGAACGCGCCCACGAGCTCGAGGTTCGCCCGGGGGCCCGGGAGCCCGGAACCCGCGGTGAGGTACGCCCGCACCGCGGCCGGGTCGTCGTCGAGCGCGCGCAGTGCTGTCCGGTGCTCGTCTCGCACGCTCATGACGACCACGCTAGGACGCGGCGCCCCCCGCCGGACAGGGCCTTTCGGCCGGGTCGGCCGGGGTCGGCCGCCGTCGGGCTCAGCGCAGCGGGTCGAACGGGCGGATCTCGTCGGGGGTCTCCCCGGTCGTGACGAGGTGGGCGAGCGCGCGGCCCGTCGCCGGGCCGAGGACGATGCCCCACATGCCGTGGCCGCCCGCGACGTAGACGCCGGGGGTGCGCGTCGCGCCGACGAGCGGGAGACCGTCGGGCGTGACGGGGCGCGACCCGACCCACTCGTCGTGGCGGTCGTCGAGGTCGACGCCCTGGAACAGGTGCCGCACGGACGCGAGGATGGCCTCGATCCGGCGCGGCTGGAGCGGCTCGTCGGGGCTGCGGAACTCCATGGTCCCCGCGATGCGGAACCGCCCCTGGTACGGGGTGCACGCGACGCGGCGCGCGGGCAGGTAGATCGGGGTCTCGACGGGCTCGTCCGTCTTCACGGTGAACGAGTACCCGCGCCCCGCCTGGACGCGCGTGCGCACGCCGAGCGGCGCGGCGAGCGTCGGGAGCCACGCTCCGGTCGCGAGCACGACGGCGTCGCCCCGCAGCACGACCCCTTCCTCGCGCTCGGTGGGGGACCCGGCGCGGCGGGGCTCCGCGGCCCCCGGCCCGACGGCGTCGCTCCGCCCGGTCGTCGCGCCCGCCCGGGCGGCTCCGGACCCGGGCGTCGCGCCGACGAGCGCGGGGTGCGCGGCGGCGTCGGGGTGCACCGCGCGTGCGTAGACGCACGCGCCGAGGCGGCCGGGCTCGACGTCGAGGACCTCGAGCCCGGTGAGGATCCGCCCGCCGCGGGCGCGCACGGAGTCGGCGAGGGCGTGGACGAACGGGCCGGGCTCGAGGAAGCGCTGGCCCTCGAGGGCGTAGACCGTGGAGACGCGGTCGGTGAGCTGGTGCGCGCGCTCGCCGGCCTCGACGCGCCGGACGGGCACGGTCTGGCCGGCCGCGGCGACGTGCTCGAGCTCGCGGAGGAACGGTCGTGCCTCGCGGACGTGCTCGAACGCGACGGTGAACGGCCCGGGCGTGGTCCCGGCCTCGACGCCGTGCCCGAGGCTCCCGCCCGCGGCGAGCTCGTCGAACGCGTCGAGCGCGACGCGATCGATCGGGGTGAGGGCCGCCATCGCGTGGTCCCAGCGGCGCTGCGTCGCGTGCGCCATGAAGCGCGCGAAGAACGACCACAGGCGCGGGTCGAACCGCAGCGGGACGTGCAGCGGCGCGGCGGGGTCGAGGAGGGCGCGCGGCCCGTACGTCCAGAGGGACGGGTCCGCCAGCGGCATCGCCATGCCGGGGGTCAACCACCCGGCGTTGCCCCACGACGACCCGGCGGCGACGCCCTCGCGGTCGACGACGGTGACCTCGACGCCCTGCTCCTGGAGGTGCCAGGCCGTGGCGAGGCCCACCATGCCGGCGCCGACGACGACCGCCGTGCGGGGCGCTCGGCCGGGCGGCGCGGACCGGGCGTCGCGGGTGCGGGGACGGGGACGAGAGGTCGTGCTCACGCCGGGCTCCTTCGACCGACGCCCGCCTCGCGGGTGGCGAGGCGGGCGCGTGGCTGGTGTGCGACGGGATGGTGTCGCACGACACTCAGCGTGGTGGATCCTTCGGCGTGCGGCAAGATGTGCCGAAGGATCGTCGCAAGTGCCGGTGGCGATCGACCTGAACTTCGTCGAACCCTCAGAGGAGGCTCCGCATGCCGAAGGATCTTCGACCCGCCGTCCTGGACGACGTCGACCGCCGCATCCTCGACGTCCTCGCGACCGACGCGCGCGCGACGAACGCGGCGATCGCGGCCCGCGTCGGGATCGCCGCGTCGACGTGCCACGCGCGCGTCCGCACCCTCGTGGAGCGCGGCGTGATCCGCGGCTTCCGGGCGGACGTCGACCCGGCGGCCCTCGGCCGCGGGCTCGAGGCGCTCATCGCGATCCGGCTCCAGGCGGGCGCGCGCAAGGGCCTCGAGGCGTTCCGCGACTACCTGCTCACGCTGCCCGACGTCGAGGGCGTCTTCTTCGTCACGGGCGACCGCGACTTCCTCCTGCACGTCGCGGTCGCCGACTCCGACGCCCTGCGCAACCTGGTCTCCAAGACGCTCAGCGTGCGGCCCGAGGTCGCGGGGACCAGCACGACCGTGATCTTCGAGCACGCGCGCCCCTGACCCCGGCCGCGTCAGGGTCGGGCGCGCGCGACGGGTCAGGTCGCGGCGCTCTCGCGGACCCGCGAGCGCAGCACGTGCTTGGTGAGCTTGCCGGAGGGGTTGCGCGGGAGCTCGGTGACGAGCACGACGTCGCGCGGCACCTTGTAGCGCGCGAGCCGGTCGGCGAGGAACGCGCGCAGCGAGTCGAGCGTCGGCTCGGCGCCGGGCGCGGGGACGACGAACGCGACGACGGTCTCGCCCCAGTCGGCGTGCGGGCGCCCGACGACGGCGACGTCCGCGACCTCCGGCGACCCGCGCAGCGCCTCCTCGACCTCCTGGGAGTAGACGTTCTCGCCGCCCGTGATGATGACGTCCTTGAGCCGGTCGACGATGAAGAGGTACCCGTCCTCGTCGACGCGCACGACGTCGCCGGTGCGGTACCAGTCGCCCACGAGCACGGCCTCGGTCGCCTCCGGGTCGTCGAGGTAGCCGACCATCCGGGTGTCCGACCGCAGCCAGATCTCGCCGGTCCCGCCGGGGCCGACGTCGTTCCCGTCGAGGTCGACGACCCGCACGTCGACGCCGGGCATCCCGGCGTGGCCGATCGAGCCCGCCTTGCGTTCCTGGTCGGCGGGGCCGAGCGCGGTGCCGACCGGCCCCATCTCGCTCATGCCGTAGACCTGGTGCAGCTCGCCCGGGTAGGCGGCGCGGATCGCGCGCACGGTGTCGGCGCCGACGGGCGCGCCGCCGGCGAGCCACAGCCGCGCGCTCGACAGGTCGAACGTCGACAGGTCGATGCCCTGCGCGGCGGCGACCTGGAGCGGCGCGACGTACGCGATGGGCGCGCCGAAGAACGCGGTCGTGCGCTCGGCCGCGACCGTCCGCAGCATCTCGATCGGGTGGTACTCCCGCAGGAGGACGGTCGTCCCGCCGAGGAACACCATCGACAGGAACCAGTTGTTGAGCGGAGACGCGTGCCAGATCGGCATCGCGAGGAGGAACCGGTCGTCGGCCCGCAGCCCGACGGCGGCCGTCGTGAACGCCGCGACCGAGCTCAGCCCGCGGTGGGTGTGCTCGCAGCCCTTCGGCGCCGCGGTCGTGCCGGACGTGTAGAGCACCTGGGCGATCGTGTCCTGGTCGGGCGGGACGCCGTCCCACGCCTCGGCGGCGGCGACGAGCGCGTCGAAGTCGTCGGGCCCCGGCGTCCCTGCCGCGTCCTGCCCGACGGCGTCGGTCTCCGTCCACAGCCAGCGCACCGCGGGTGCGGCGGCGGTCACGACGGGGGCGAGGCTCGCGTCCGCGACGCCCAGGACGGCGCCGCTGTGGGCGACGAGCCGCGCGACCTCGGGTGCCTGGAGCTTGTGGTTGACGGGGACGAGCACGGCGCCGGCGCGCCACAGGCCGAACGCCGCGACCGCGAAGCCCGGCGTGTTGAACGTCATGACCGTGACGCGGTCGCCGGGACGGACCCCGGCGTCGCGGAACACGGCGGCGGCGCGGCGCGCGGCGTCGTCCAGCTCGGCGTAGGTGAGCCGGCGCGCGCCCAGCACGAGCGCCTCCTTGGCGGGGACCTTGCGTGCCGTGCTCTCCAGCATGCTGCCCAGGTGCATGTCGTCCTCCTCGACGTCCTGCTCGGCGTCGTCGTCGACGCCGTCTCGGCGGCCCGGACGGGGACCGGTGCCGCGATGAATTGAATCATGGTTCAATTCTTGGTGGGAAGCCGCGACGAGGCGGCGCACCCTCGACGACGACGGAGGAACCGTGCCCTACCGCGAGACGCCCGCCACGCGGGCCGCCCGCGAGCGCAAGCGCGAGGCGCTGCTCGACGCGGCGCGCACGATCGTCGCCGAGCACGGGTTCGTCGGGGCGAACGTGCAGGCGCTCGCCGCGCGCGCCGGGGTGAGCACGGGCGGCGTCTACTCGTACTTCCCCACCAAGGCCGACCTGCTCGTGGCCGTGTTCCGGCAGGCGGCGGACGTCGAGCTGCACGCCGTGCGCACCGCCGCCGCGGCCCGCCCGGACGATCCCCCGGGCGACCGGACCGTCGCCCGCCTCGGCCGCGCCGTCGACACCTTCGCGCGGCGGGCGCTGCGCGGCCCGACGCTCGCGTGGGCGCTGCTGCTCGAGCCCGTCCACCCGGCCGTCGACGCGGCGCGCCTGGAGTACCGCCGTGCCTACGCCGAGACGTTCGCGGAGGTCGTGCGCGCCGGCGTCGACGCCGGGGAGATCCCCGACCAGGACGTGACGGTCGTCGCGACCGCCCTCGTCGGCGCGATCGGCGAGTCGCTCACCGGTCCGCTCTCCCCGCTCGCGGGCGGCGGCCCGACCGGCTCCGACGGCACGGTCCCGCTCGCGGGCGACGGCTCGACCGCCTCCGACGGCACGGTCCCGCCCGCGGTGCGGGACACCGTCGTCGCGACGATCCTGCGCTTCTGCCTGGGCGCCGTCGGCGCCCGGGCCGCTGCCGCCGCTCCTGCGTCGGACTCCGCCTGACGCCAGCCCGACCCGCCCCGAACCCTCCGGGCGCCGCCCGGCGGCGTCCCGACCCCGAGCCACCCGCAGAGCCGCAGGAGGACACCATGACCCCGACCGACACCACCCCGGCCACGCGTCCCGCCGTCGACCCGGCCGGTGGCGCGCACCCCGCGCCGCACGTCACGCACCGCGTGACGAACCAGCCGCCGGAGCGCGCAGGGGTCAACGAGTACCTCGACCACCCCGTGCTGCGCGAGGCGGTGCACGCGTACGGCGGGGAGTGGGGCGAGGACCGGCTCGTCGCGGTCGGCGCTCTCGTCGGGACGGGGGACTTCCAGCGCGCGGCCGAGCTCGCGAACGTCCACGAGCCCGTGCTGCGCACGCACGACCGCCGCGGGCACCGTATCGACGAGGTCGAGTACCACCCGGCGTACCACGAGGTGATCGGGGCGGCCGTCGCGCACGGCGCGCACACGAGCGCGTGGGCGGAGCCCGGGCCGGGGGCGAACGTCGTGCGGGGCGCGGTGTTCTCGCTGTTCGCGCAGGTCGAGCCGGGGCACGCGTGCCCGGTCTCCATGACGCACGCGGCGGTGCCGTCGCTGCGGCACGCGCCGTCGCTCGCCGCGGTGTGGGAGCCGCGGCTGCTCGCGCGCGGGTACGACGGCGCCCTCGCGGCCCCGGGCAGCAAGCCCGGCGCGCTCGTCGGCATGGCGATGACGGAGAAGCAGGGCGGCTCGGACGTGCGCGCGAACGCGACGACGGCCGTGCCCGCCGGCGCGGACGGCGCCTACCTGCTCACGGGGCACAAGTGGTTCTGCTCGGCGCCGATGTCCGACGCGTTCCTCGTGCTCGCCCAGGTCCCGGGCGGGACCGCGCGCGGCGGTGACACCGCGCCGTCGTGCTTCCTGGTGCCGCGCGTGCTGGAGGACGGCACGCGCAACGTGTTCCGCATCCAGCGCCTCAAGGAGAAGCTGGGCAACCGGTCGAACGCGTCGTCGGAGATCGAGCTCGACGGCACCGTCGGGTTCCTCGTCGGGGAGCCCGGGCGCGGCGTGCGGACGATCATCGAGATGGTGTCGCGCACGCGGCTGGACTGCGTGCACGGCTCGGCCGCGGGCATGCGCCAGGCGGTCACCGAGGCCCTGTGGCACGCGCGGCACCGCAGCGCGTTCGGCGCGGCGCTCGTGGACCAGCCCGCCATGACCGCGGTGCTCGCCGACCTCGCGCTCGAGTCCGAGGCCGCGACGCTGACGTCGGTGCGCCTCGCCGCCGCGCACGACGGCGAGTCCGAGCACGACCGCGCGTTCCGCCGCCTCGCGACGGCCGTGAGCAAGTACTGGGTGTGCAAGCGCGGGCCGCACCACGCGTACGAGGCGATGGAGTGCCTGGGCGGCAACGGGTACACGGAGGCGTTCCCGCTCGCGCGCCGCTACCGCGAGCAGCCGGTCATGGCGATCTGGGAGGGGTCGGGCAACGTCATCGCGCTCGACGTGCTGCGCGCCATGGGTCGCGAGCCGGAGTCCGTCGCGGCGTTCCAGGCCGAGCTGGGCACGACGGCGGGGGCGCACCCCGTCCTCGACGCGCACGTCGCGCGCACGCGCCGGCTGCTCGCGGAGGTCGCGGGGGCCGACGCCGGGGCGCAGCAGGCGCAGGCCCGTCGCGTCGTGGAGTCGCTCGCCCTCGCGCTCCAGGCGTCGCTCCTGGTGCGGCACGCGCCGTCGGGCACGGCCGACGCGTTCGTGGCGGCGCGCCTCGGCGACGATCGCGGCCACGGCTACGGCGTCCTGCCGCGCGGGACGGACGCGCACGCGATCCTCGCGCGGCACGCGGGCGCGTGAGCAGGGGTCGTCGTCAGCCCTGGAGGTAGTGCAGGACGGCGAGGACACGGCGGCTGTAGCCGCCGGCGGCGTCGAGGCCGAGCTTGGTGAAGATCGCGTTGCCGTGCTTCTCGACCGCCGAGAGCGACAGGTGCAGCGCAGCCGCGATCCCGGCGTTCGTCCGGCCCTCGGCCATGAGGCGGAGGACGTCGTGCTCGCGCTCCGTCAGCCGCGCGAGCGGGTCGGCGCGGGAGGTGTCCGCGAAGAGCTGGCGGACGACCTCCGGGTCCACGACGAAGTCGCCGGCCTCGACCCGACGCAGCGCGTCCAGGAGCTCCGAGACCCGCATCACGCGGTCCTTGAGGAGGTAGCCGACCCCTGCGCCGCCGCTCGTGACGAGGTCCCGCGTCGGCTCGGCCTCGACGTACTGCGAGAGGACGAGCACGCCGACCCCGGGGAAGCGGCGCCGCACCTCGATCGCGGCCCGGATGCCCTCGTCCGTGTGCGTCGGGGGCATGCGCACGTCGAGCAGCACGACGTCCGGCGCGGGACGACGCCCGAGCAGGGCGAGGAGCTCGTCCGCGTCGCCGACGGCGGCGTCGACCGTGACGCCCTCGTCCACGAGGAGGGCCCGGAGACCCTCGCGCAGGAGGGCGGAGTCCTCGGCGATCATCACGCGCACGGCAGCACCGCCGTCACGGTGGTCGGCCCGCCGGGTGGGCTGGTCACGTCGAGCGAGCCGCCGAGCGCCGCCGCCCGGGCCGCGAGGCCTGCGAGCCCGCGACCGCCGCGCGGGGACGCGCCACCCCGACCGTCGTCCGTGACGCTGGCCCGCACGACGCCGTCGGCGGAGGTCACCGTGACCGTCGTGCGGGTCGCGCCGGCGTGCTTGGCGACGTTCGCCAGGGCCTCGGCGACGACGTAGTACACGCACGCCTCCACCGCGGGCCCCGGTCGCCCGTCCAGGCGGTAGTCGAGCTCCGCGGACGGGGTCGCCCGTGCCGCCAGGCGTGCCAGGACCGGGCGCAGCCCCCGGGTGTCGAGCGCCGCGGGGTGCACGCGCCAGGCGACGTCGCGCACGCTCGCGAGCACCCGGGAGGCCTCGTCGGCGGCGTCGGCGAGGAGACGGTCGCGGACCACGGGGTCGGTGGCTCGTCGGCCGCGGTCGAGCAGCATCCCGAGCGCCACGACCTGCTGCTGGACGCCGTCGTGCAGGTCGCGCTCGACCCGACGGCGTTCCGCCTCGACGGCTGCGACGATGTCCGACCGCGAGGCGGCGAGCGCCTCGACCTGGGCGAGGAGCCGCGTCCGGTCCTCCTCGCCCAGCAACCGGCTCGCCGCCGCCCGCTCGAGCGCCGCGGAGCCGACGAGTCCCATGAGCGCGAGGTAGAGCAGGATCCCGCCCGGCACGACCGCCGAGAGGACGGTGAGCCCGGTCGTCGGGTCGCTGTCGTCGTCCGCCAGCGCGGGGACCCGCAGGTCGAACGCCCACGACGCCGTCATGAGCACCGCCGCGAACGCCCCGTAGGCGAGCAGGAGGAGGATCCCCGCGCTGAGCAGGCCCACGGCGAGGCGGGCGGCGAGGTAGCGCAGGGGTCGACCGGTGCCGTCCGGAGCGTCGGCGTGCCAGGCGAACCACCGCTCCAGTCGCCGCGTGTGCACGCGCACGGCGGCCCGGACCCGCCCGTCCCGCCAGGCCGCCGTCCGGGCGGACGCGCGGGCGAACGGGGCGGTTACCGCGGCAGCGAGCAGCGTCACCGCGTCGATCGGGACGAGGCCGACCCCGACCACGACGCCGCACGAGGCACGGACGACGGACGGCGCTCGGCTGGGCACGCGACTCACCCTAGCGACGCGACCTGCGACGCGGACTGCGGCAAACCGCACCCCGTGCCGCGGGAAACCGTCGCGGTCCGTGCGCGACACCGCGTTCCGGCGCGGCTCGCGCCTTCCTAGCGTCGTCGGCATGAGCCTCTCCTCGCCGTCCGTCCTCGCGGCCACCGCCTCCGACCCCGGTCCGATCACCCGCCTCACGGACTGGGCGGTGAGCCTGATGGAGTCCCTCGGCGCACCGGGAGCAGGTGTGGCGGTCGCCCTGGAGAACCTCTTCCCGCCGATCCCGAGCGAGGTGATCCTGCCGCTCGCCGGGTTCACGGCCGCCCAGGGGCGCCTCGGTCTGCTCGAGGCGATCCTGTGGACGACGGTCGGCTCCGTCGTCGGGGCGCTCCTGCTCTACGGGCTCGGAGCCGCGCTCGGTGCCGAGCGGCTCCGCGCCGTCGCGGCACGCCTGCCGCTCGTCAGGGTCGAGGACGTCGACACCGCCGAGGCCTGGTTCGCCCGGTACGGGACGACAGCGGTCCTCGTCGGGCGCGTCGTCCCGATCGTGCGCAGCCTCATCTCGATCCCGGCCGGCGTCGAGCGCATGCCGCTGGGCAGGTTCCTCGTCCTGACCGCGGTCGGCAGCGGCGTCTGGAACACCACGCTCGTCCTGCTCGGCTACGGTCTCGGAGAGCGGTGGCCCGAGATCGAGGCCGCGATCGGGACGTACCAGAAGGGGGTCCTCGCCGTCGTCGCCGTGCTCGCGGTGGCGTACGTCGTCCACCTGCTGGTCCGCCGCGCGCGTGCCGACGCGCCGCCGCGGCCCGGTAGCCCCGCGCCTCGGCGGCACGCGCGGCGCTGAGCACCCCGGAGGAGGAGCGCATGGGTTCGTGGGAACAGGGCGACGGCGTCGTGGAGCTGCCGGACGGGCGTCGGGTGCGGGGCCGCGGGCTGCGGTCCGGGCCGCCCGGGCCGGACGACGCGCCGGAGCTCGGCGTCTACCTCACCGGCACGCCGCCGCCGACCACGGCGTGGGAGTCGCGCTGGGTCCGGTGGCCGGACTTCGCGCTGCCGAGGTCCACGCCGGACGCCGTCGAGACGCTCCGCGAGGCCTACGAGCGGGCGGCGGACGAGCGCGTGGAGGTCGCGTGCGGCGGCGGGACCGGTCGCACCGGCACGGCGCTCGCGCTCCTCGCGGTGTGGGGCGGCGTCCGCCCCGACGACGCCGTCGCGTGGGTCCGCGCGCACTACCGGCCCCGCGCCGTCGAGACGCCGTGGCAGCGCCGCTGGGTGCGGCAAACCGGGGCGCGGACGGTCCCGTAGACCCCGGTCCGGACCGCTGACGCCGCCGGGCGACCAGCGTCTGTGGGTGACCGGCCGTACCGTCCGGGCCATGGATCGAGAGACCTTCTGGGAGATCGTCGACGCCGCGCGCGGCCGGGCGGGCGCGGGTGCCGACGACCGCGGCGCGGAGGACGACCCGCTGCCCGACGCCCTGACCGAGATGCTCGTCGAGCGGCTCACCGCGGACGAGATGCTCGCGTTCGTCGACGTGGCGGGCGGTCTGGCGCACGACGCGTACGCGTGGCCGCTGTGGGGTGCCGCGTACCTCGTCGAGGGCGGGTGCAGCGACGACGGCTTCATGGACTTCCGCGACGGGCTCCTCCTCGCAGGCCGGGCGACGTTCGAGCGCGCGCTGTCGGACCCGGACTCCCTCGCCGACCACCCCGTGGTCGCCGCCATGGCCGACGACGGGTCCGCCTGGTTCGGGTACGAGTCGCTGGACTCGCTCGTCGGCGACGCGTGGTCGCGCGCGACCGGCGAGGACGACGAGGCGTACTACGCGGCGCGCGAGCGGACGGCGACCGGGCACGCGCGCAGCGAGCCCACCGGCGAGCAGTGGGACTTCGACGACGACGAGGAGAACGCGCGCCGCCTCCCGCGGCTCACCGCGCTGTTCGCGGTGTGAGACCGCTCCGTGTCGACCGGCAGCGCTGACCCGACGTCACACGCGCCAGGCGAAGAGGCCCGCCGGGTCGTAGGCCGACCGCACCGACGCGAGGCGCGCCGCCGTCTCGGGCGACCACGCCCGGGCGAGCGTCTCGTCCGTCCACGGGCCGGGCAGGAAGTTGATGTTGGTCTCCGTCGCGGCCCACGGCTCGGACCACTGCGCGAACGACGCCGCGGCCTCGATCATGTCCGGCACGCGCGGCGGGTTCACGCCGACCAGGCTGAGCAGGAACCCGGCCGTCCGTCCGCCCGCGGCGGACCCGCCGTCGACGTCGCGCGCGCCGGCCGCGCCGAGGTGCCGCAGCTCGGCCGCCACGAACGGCGAGCCGCTGCCCGGCCCGAGGTCCGCGAGGAACCGGTCGAGGAACGCCGCGTCCACCTCGCGCAGGCCGGCGCCGTAGACCCACGACGGGCCCGCGTCCTCCGGGTCGGAGTGGATCGTCGCGACGGCGGTCGTCGGGATCTCGCCGACCGCGTCCGCGAGCACCGGTGCCAGCGCCCGCAGCGGTGCGGCCAGGCGCTCGCCCTCCGCGGCGTCGCCCGGGTAGGCGAAGCGGAGGGCGAGGACCGTGCGGCCGCGCAGGTGCTCGGGGACGAACGGGAGGTCCGGGAGGGCGAGCACCGCGACGGAGGTCGTGACGTCGTCGGGTGCGGTCGCGGTCCAGGCGACCCACCCGCGCAGCACGTCCTCGACGTGCGGGGCGTCGAAGGTGAGCGACCCGGCGTACAGGGTGCGCAGCGGCGCGAGCTCGACGTCGACGCGCGTCACCACGCCGAGCCCGCCCTTGCCGCCGCGCAGCGCCCAGAAGAGGTCCGGCTCGGAGTCCGGGCTCGCCTCGACGACCGAGCCGTCGGCCAGCACGACCCGGAAGCCGCGGACCCAGTCCGTGGTGAGCCCGTGGCTGCGCGTCAGCGGGCCGAACCCGCCGCCGAGCGTGTACCCGACCACGCCGACCCCCGTGGACGACCCCGTGACGGGGAGCAGCCCGTGCTCCGCCGCGGCCTCGACCACCGTCTTCCAGCGGGTGCCCGCGGCGATGCGCGCGACGCGGGTCTCCGGGTCGATCTCGACGCCCGCGAGGTCGCTCGTGCCGAGGACGAGGCCGTCCCCGACGGGCGAGGACGCGCCGTGGCCCGTCGCGTGGGCGCGCACGCGCAGCCCGTGCTTGGACGCGAACCGGACCGCCTCCACGACGTCGGCCTCGGTCGCGGCCAGCACCGCGAGGTCGGGGTCGTGCGTGACGAGCGTGCTGTGGGAGGCGACGGCCTCCGCGGCCGTCGGGCCGCCGTCCGGCAGGTCGCCCCGGGCGAGGACGCGACCAGTGACGCGGTCGCGCAGGGCGGCGACGTCGGTGGGCGGGAGCGTGGTGGCAGAGGTGGTCATGGTCGTGGTCCCCTTCGTCGCGGTGTGCGCGTCTCGACGCTAGGTGCGGTCACCCACACGACGACGCGCGAGCACGGTGTGTGACGCGTGCCCCGACGGGTAGGGAGGGCGCCGCGTCAGGTTCGTGGCGCCCCCGGCAGCGGCAGCCAGTCGAGGACGTCCTGGATCGTGCGGTCCCAGAAGCCCCACTCGTGGGTCCCGGGCGAGAACTCCGACCGCAGCGCCACGCCGGACTCATCGGCCACGCGCTCGAACGCCCTGTTGCCGTCGACGAGGAAGTCCTCCGTCCCGCACGCGAGGAACAGGTCGGGGAGGTCCGCCGTCCGACCCTCGGCGGCAGCCCGGCGCAGCAGCGCGAGCAGGTCGTCGTCGGAGCCCGCGATCTCCCGCTTGCCGAACACGCGCTCGATGTCGGGCAGGCGGCGCTCCCGGTACGACTCGTCGGCGAGGTCGAGCACCCCCGACAGGCTCGCCGCCGCCGCGAACCGCTCGGGGTGCCGCAGCGCCCAGCGGAAGGCCCCGTACCCGCCCATCGACAGGCCAGCGACGAACGTGTCCTCGCGGCGCGACGACACCCGGAAGAACTGGTCGACCAGGCTCGGCAGCTCCTCCGACAGGAACGTCCAGTACCGGTGCCCGTGCACCTCGTCGGCGTAGAAGCTGCGCTCCACGCGCGGCATGACGACGGCCAGCCCCCGGTCGGCGACGTACCGCTCGATCGACGTCCGGCGCGTCCAGATCGTCTCGTCGTCGCTCATGCCGTGGAGCAGGTAGAGGACCGGGGCGCCCTCCGCGCGGGCGCTCGCGGACCCGGCCATGCCGATCTGGGTCGCCGTGGCCTGCGGGAGGACGACGGTCATCGTCGTGCTCACCTCGAGCACGTCGGAGTAGAAGGAGCAGCGGACGAGGGCCACGGGTCGCCTCCCGGCGGGTCGGATGTGCCGACGGGGGCGCCCGACGGCGCCCCCAGTCTGCCCGCTGTGAGCCATCGCACGGGCCGCACGCTCCGCTCCGGCGATGAATGAGGCTAGCCTTACCTTGCTCAGTCGCCACGCCGGCGGCGCCACCGTCCTCTGGGAGAGATCCATGCGTCGTCCGACGTCCTCCGCCTCGCGCCGCACCACCGCGGCTGCCCTCCTCGCGCTCGGCGCGCTCGTGCTCGCCGGGTGCTCCGCGGGCGCCGACGACGGCGCCGCCGACGACACGAGCGCGACCCCGGCCGCGGGCGGCGCCTTCCCGGTGACGATCGAGAGCGCCCTGGGCGACGCCGTCATCCCCGAGCAGCCCGAGCGGGTCGTGACCTGGGGCTGGTCGACGCAGGACGCGGTCCTCGCGCTCGGGGTCGTGCCCGTCGCGATGCCGCGCAACGACTACGGCGGCGGCGAGACCGGGATCCTGCCGTGGGACGAGGACGCGATCGAGGAGCTCGGCGGCGAGACCCCGACCCTGCTCTCGGGCTCCGACACGGGCGAGGTCCCGTTCGAGGAGATCGCCGCGGCGCAGCCCGACGTCATCCTCGCGCCCTACTCCGGCATCACGCAGGAGGAGTTCGACCGGCTGTCCGAGGTCGCGCCCGTCGTCGCGTACCCGGACCAGCCGTGGGCGCTGCCGTGGCAGGACCAGCTCGAGATCGTCGGGACGGCGCTCGGCAAGAGCGACGAGGCGGCGGCGCTCCAGTCGGAGACCGACGCGTACGTCACCGCGCTCGCCGACGAGCACCCGGAGCTCGACGGCACGACGTTCGTCTACGCGTCGGCCAACACCCCGGGCACGCTCAACGTCTTCCGGGCGGACGACCCGCGCGTCGACCTGCTCGAGGACATGGGCATGACGCTCAGCCCGAGCGTCGCCGAGCTCGACGCCTCGCCCGACGACGGCACGTACTTCTACGGGCTCAGCGAGGAGCGACTCGGCGAGATCGACACCGACGTGCTCGTCATGTACTTCGGCTCTCAGGACGAGGTCGACGCGTTCACGGCGCTGCCGTCCGTCGGCGCGATGGAGTCGGTGCAGCAGGGCCGGTTCGCCCCGATCGTCGGCGAGTCGTTCGTCATGGCGAGCAGCGCCCCGACCGTGCTCTCCATCCCGTGGATGCTCGACCAGTACGTCCCGCAGCTCGCCGAGGCGGCCGCCGCGTCGAAGTGAGCCGTGGGGGGGGGGGGGGGGGGGGGTGGCGGAGGTGGGGAGGGGGGGCGCCCGCCGCGGAGAAGTGACCCGTGCGGCCGCTTCGTGCGCGACGCGCCCGCGGCGGCGGGATCAGCCGCCCAGGGCGTCCAGCAGGCGCCGGACCGACGTCCCGAGGCCCCACCGCTCCGTGAGCTCGGCGAGCGTGTCGGGGTCCGCGGGGGCGGTCGGGAGCGCGTCGTGGACCTCCCCGACGGGGGCGTCCGGCGCGACGCGCACGACGAGCGGCGCGACCTCCAGGTAGGCGGCCGCCTCGGTGAGGCGACGGCGCTGGGTCGCCGTCAGGTCGGGGTCGCCCGCCTCGCGCGCCGCGAGCACGCCCGCGAGGTCGCCGAACCTCGCGAGCAGCGCGACCGCCGTCTTCTCCCCGATGCCGGGGACGCCGGGCAGGCCGTCGCTCGGGTCGCCGCGGAGCACCGCCATGTCCGCGTACGCCGCCCCCGTCGGGATCCCGTACCGCTCCGCGAGCCGCGCCTGGTCGACGACGTCGAGGTTCTTCACGCCCTTGGTCGGGTAGAGGACGCGGACGCCCGCGGCGTCGTCGACGAGCTGAAACAGGTCGCGGTCCCCGGTGACGACCTCGACGGCGGCCCGGCCCGACGCGTCCGGCGCCACGCCCTCGGTCGCGCGCCGCGCGACCTCGCGCGCGGTGAGCGTGCCGATGACGTCGTCGGCCTCGTACCCCGCCGCGCCGACGCGGGCGATCCCCAGCGCCGCGAGCACGTCGACGATCACCGGGATCTGCGCGACGAGCTTCTCCGGGACCTCCTCGACGCCCGTGGTCCCGGGCACCTTCTCGGCGACCCGGTGCGCCTTGTAGGACGGGATGGCCTCGACCCGGAACGCCGGCCGCCAGTCCACGTCCCAGCACGCGACGAGGCGCGACGGCCGCCGGTCCGTGACGAGCGTCGCGATCATGTCGAGCAGGCCGCGCACCGCGTTGACCGGCGTGCCGTCCGGGGCCTTGATCGAGTCGGGGACCCCGAAGAACGCGCGGAAGTACAGGCTCGCCGTGTCGAGCAGCATGAGCTCGCCGCCCGCCGTCGCGGGGGTGCTCGAGGGGGCGCCGTCGTCCGTGCTCTGCGTCATGCCGCCATCCTGCCGCACGGCCCCGACACCCGGCCCGGCGGGGGTGCCGCGGTCCTCACCGCGCCGTTGGGCGACGCGCGCGGTTCACTGGTGCCGTCGACTGCTGCACGGAGGTGAGCGTCATGTCCACGACGGCACGGCGAGGAGCCGGCGCGGCTCTCGCCCTCGCGGTGATCCTGCTCCTGGGAGCCTGCGCGGCCGGGCCGAACGTCGCCGCGAGCCCCGGCGGCTACGGGTTCTGGTGGGGGTTGTGGCAGGGCATGATCCTGCCGATCACGTTCATCGTGTCGCTCTTCACGGACACCGTGAGCATCTACGAGGTCGACAACAACGGGAACTGGTACGACGTCGGGTTCATGCTCGGCATCGCCCTGTTCTCGGGACCGGTGATCGCGCTGCGCGGGCGCCGGTAGACGGCTCGACACCCGCGCCGCCGCGCGGCCGGTCAGACGGCGGCCGGTGCGGGCTCGATCTTCGTGCGCCCGACCAGCACGACGACCGCGAGGACGACCATCGTGAGGACGGCGACCAGGGGGAGGACCCGGGTCTCGCCCTCGACGACGAAGTTCGACACGAGGGAGAAGTCCCAGGCGCCGTGCACGAGCGCGGGGACGAGGATGCCGCCGGTGCGGCGTCGGATCAGGTAGAAGAAGTAGCCGGCGATGATCGTCGCGACGACCTGCGCGAACGCGCCCGGTCCCTCGGTGAACAGGTTCGACGCGTGCGCGAGGCCGAAGATCAGCGTCACCCAGAGTGCGACCTTGCCCTCCGAGAAACCGTCGGTGCGGAACACCGCCACGCCGAGGCCGCGGAACATGAGCTCCTCGCCGAACCCCACGAGGAGGCAGGACAGCAGGAGGAGCAGCGTGAAGGCCGCGCCCTTCGCGGCGAGGCCACCGTAGTTCGTCACCAGCAGGATGCTCACCGCCATGACGACGGGGACCGCGACCAGCCACGACCGGACCGGGCGGTCGTCCGTCCACACCGGACGCCACCAGCGGAGGAACGAGATGACGGCGACGACCAGGACGACGGACAGGCCGACCGGCAGCGTCATGGACCGCCACAGCTCGTCGATGCTCGTGGGCGCGGCGTACTTCGCGTCGATCCCGCGCGTCAGCAGGAAGCCGAGCCCCTGGATGAGGGCGAGGTAGACGACGACGAGCACGACGAAGCCGAGAACGGAGAGCCGGCGGCCCGTGCCTGTCGCCTGCGCGGTGCGGAGGGTGTTCATGGTTCCTGCCTCTCGGGGCCGGCGCAGCAGACGGGAGCGTCACGCCGAGCGTAGGGACAGGGCGGGCAGGGCGCGCGGCGAAGCGGCCCGGGGCCGTCAGCGCGGTCGCGACGTCAGGCCGTCGACCCCGGCTTCGTCGCCCGCACGATCGCACCGTGCATGCCGTCGGCGACCTCGTGGGTGAACGTGACGTCGGGATCCACGAACCCTGCGGCGGTCAGGCCGTCCAGGTACTCCGTGCGCGAGAGGGCGCCGGCGACGCAGCCCAGGTGGCTGCCCCGCTCGGCCCGGTCGGCCGCGGTGAGCCGGTCCTCGGCGACGACGTCCGAGATGCCGACGCGGCCGCCCGGGACGAGGACGCGGAAGACCTCGGCGAGCACCGCGGGCTTGTCGGGGGACAGGTTGACGACACAGTTCGAGATGACGACGTCCACCGCGGCGTCCTCGAACGGCAGGTCCTCGATGGTGCCCCGCCGGAACTCGACGTTCGTCGCGCCGGCCTCGGCGGCGTTGCGCCGGGCGAGGTCGAGCATCTCGTCGGTCATGTCGACCCCGTAGGCGAACCCGGCGGGGCCCACGCGCCGCGCGGAGAGCAGCACGTCGATCCCGCCGCCCGAGCCGAGATCGAGCACGCGCTCGCCCGCGCGCAGCTCGGCGACGGCGGTCGGGTTGCCGCAGCCGAGGCTCGCCAGGACCGCCGTCGTCGGCAGCCCGACGGTCTGCCGCGCGTCGTACAGGCCCGGGCCGAAGACCGGGGCGGACGCCGCGGACCCGCAGCACGCGGACGTCGTCGTGCAGCACCCGCCCTCCACCGCGGTCCCCGTCGCGGCGACGGTCGCGGCCTCGGCGTACCGGGCCCGGACCTGCTCGTGCACCTCGCGGTAGGTCGTCATGGTGCTCAATCCTCAGATCGATGAACGTCGATACGAGGACGATGGTGCAATGCATCGACATCTGTCAATACGTCTGCGAGAATCACCGCATGACCACCCTCCTGCCGATCGCGGCCACGACCGGCGCCTGCTGCGGCCCGGCCGAGGCCGGCGGCCTCGACGCCGCCGCCGCGCGCGACGTGGCCGTCACCTTCAAGGCCCTGGCCGACCCGGCGCGCGTGCGGCTGCTGTCGATCATCGCGGCCCGGCCCGACGGCGAGGCGTGCGTCTGCGATCTCACCGACCCGCTCGGTCTGTCCCAGCCGACCGTCTCCCACCACATGTCGACGCTCGCCAAGGCCGGTCTCGTGACGCGCGAGCAGCGGGGCAAGTGGGCGTACTACGCGGTCGCGCCCGGCGCGCGCGACCTCGTCGAGCGCGCCGTCCGCACCGTCCTCGCCGACGCCCCGGCGGTGGCGCGGTGAGCGCGGGGACGGGCCGGCCGAGCGTGCTGTTCGTCTGCGTCCACAACGCCGGGCGCTCGCAGATGGCCGCCGGGTTCCTGCGCACGCTCGGCGGCGACGCCGTCGAGGTCCGCTCCGCCGGGTCGATGCCGGGCGACCGGATCAACCCCGTCGCCGTCGAGGCCATGCGCGAGGTCGGGATCGACCTCACCGGCGAGCAGCCCAAGGTCCTGACGTCGGACGCGGTGCAGGCGTCCGACGTCGTGATCACCATGGGCTGCGGCGACGCCTGCCCGTTCTACCCCGGCAAGCGGTACGAGGACTGGGTCCTCGACGACCCCGCCGGGCAGGACCTCGACGCCGTCCGCCCGATCCGCGACGAGATCCGCGGGCGCGTCGTCGCGCTGCTCGACTCCCTCGGTCTCCCCGCGGGCGACCAGCAATCCGCTTGAACCCGGCGGGGCCGGGGCAGCAGGCTCGTGCCGTGACCGACCTCCTGCTCCGCCCCGCCCACCCCGACGACACCGACGCGCTGGTCGACGTGTGGCGACGGGCGGTCGAGGCCACGCACGACTTCCTCACCCCGCAGGACGTGGCTGACCTGGAGGTCGGGGTGCGCGACGAGTACCTGGGGGCCGTCGACGTGTCGGTCGCGGAGCGCGACGGCCGGGTGGCGGGGTTCGTCGGGACGGTGGGGCACCGCGTCGAGATGCTGTTCGTCGACCCGGACCTCCACGGCCAGGGGATCGGGCGCGCGCTGCTGGCCCACGCCGGGCGGGACCACCCCGTGCTCGAGCTGGACGTCAACGAGCAGAACCCGGCCGCGCTCGGCTTCTACCGCGCACTGGGCTTCGAGGTCACGGGGCGGTCCGCGACCGACGGCCAGGGCCGCCCTTTCCCACTGCTGCACCTGCGTCGGGAGGCATGACCTCGACGGCGACCGATGAGCGGGCGCGCCCAGGCCGGTCGACCCTGGGGAGAGCGGGCCGTCCGGCCCGCGCGACCCCAGGAGGCGACATGCTCGGCAAGGCGTTCAGCGGGTTCTCGGTCGACGACGTCGAGGCGGCGCGGCACTTCTACGGCGACCTGCTCGGGCTCACGGTCGAGGGCGACGACCTGCTGTGGATCCGGGTGCCCGGCGACTCGGGCGTGCTCGTCTACCCCAAGGGCGACGCGCACGAGCCGGCGTCGTTCACCGTCCTCAACTTCCCGGTCGACGACGTCCCCGGCACCGTCGCGGCCCTGCGCGAGCGCGGCGTCGCGTTCGAGAAGTACGCGGGGACGCCGGTCGAGACCGACGACGACTTCGTGTTCCGCGGCGGCGGCCCGCTCATCGCGTGGTTCACCGACCCCGCCGGCAACGTGCTGTCGGTCATCCAGGACGACGACGTCTGAGGCTGCCCGCCCGCGGAACTACGGTCTTCCGGCGCGCGACCGCGCCTCTACCTCGGGGGACCACGCCTCTACTTCGGGGGACCACGCCTCTACCTCGTGGGGCCAGGGCTCTACCTCGTGGTGCCGAGGCCCTCCTCACGGGCCCGGACGATCGCGGCGGAGCGGTCGCGGACCGCGAGCTTGGCGAGCACGTTCGCGACGTGGTTGCGGACGGTCTTGGGGCTGAGCACCAGGCGGCGCGAGATGGAGGCGTTGTCGAGCCCCGCGGCGACCAGGTCGAGCACCTCGCGCTCGCGGTCGGTGAGCTGCGGGAACGGCACGCGCGCCGCCGCACGTCCGCCCACGACGTACGCCATCGCCCGGTCGGCGACCGAGGGGGAGAGGATCATCGCGCCGTCGGCCACGGCGTGGACGGCGCGCTCGACCTCGGCGGGGCTCGCGGACTTGACGAGGAAGCCGCGCGCCCCGGCGCGGACGGCCGCGACGACGGCGTCGTCGTCCTCGTGCATCGTGACGACGAGCACGCGCGCGACCGGGCGCGCCCGCACGAGGTCGCGCGTCACGTCCACGCCCGAGCCGTCGCCGAGGTCGAGGTCCATGAGCACGACGTCGGCGCTCGACCCCGTCTCGGGCGGGTCGCCGCCCGGGTCGAGGCCGAGCAGCGCGCGCGCCTCGGCGGCGGACGCCGCCTGCCCGACGACGCGCACGCCGTCGAACGAGTCGAGCAGCGCCGCCATCCCGAGGCGGAAGACGGGGTGGTCGTCCACGACCGCCACACGGATCACGACGCGGCCTCGCGCGCGAGCGCCCCGGTCGGGACGAGCGGGAGGGTGGCGCGCACGCGCGTGCCCGGTCGCTCGCCGTCGGGCCGTACGGCGGTGACGTCGAGACGCCCGCCGAGCTCGTCCGTGCGCTCGCGCAGCGACCGCGATCCGACGCCGCGGGTCGCGCCGGGAGCGATCCCGCGCCCGTCGTCCTCGCACGTGACGAGGAGGCAGCGGTCGCCGAGCCGGACGGTCAGCCGGCACTCGTCGGCCCCGGAGTGCCGCGCGGCGTTCACGACGCTCTCGCTCGCGATCGCGTAGGCGGCCGCGGCGACCCGCGGGTCGAGGCCGTCGCACGGGTCGCACCGCACGTCCACGACGAACCCCGCGAGCGCCTGGCGGCCCGCGAGCTCGCCGAGCGCGACCTCGAGCCCGTGCTCGTCGAGCGACGGCGGCAGGAGGCTGCGCGAGAGGGTGCGGACGTCCTCGACGCGCTGGGCCACCTCGGTGCCGAGGGCGTCGAGCACGGCGGCTGCCGCGGCGGGGTCCGTCTCGAGCGTGTTCCGTGCTCCCTGCAGCCCCAGGCGCAGGCCCACGAGCCAGGGCCCGACGCCGTCGTGCAGCTCCCGGCGGATGACGCGCCGCTCGGCGAGGCGGGCGCGCGTGGTGGCGTCGCGCGCCTCCTCGAGTTCGCGCGCGCCCTGCGCGAGCGCGAGGCCCGCACCGAGCACGGGCAGGAGCTGGTCCAGCGCGTCGCGCGTCCGGGCGTCGAGCCGCTCGCCCGCCCGCGCGACGACGTGGACCCGGCCGAGCACGCGACCGCCGTGCACCACGGGGAGCGAGGCCGTCTGCCCGGTCGGCCGCGACGTCGGCCCGACCCAGGCGGTGCCGGGAAGGTCCTCCGGGGAGCCGGGCGCCGTCGGGCGGTCCGGCGTGCGCTCGATCGTCACGCTCTCCAGGCGCAGCGCCTCGCGCACGCCCACCGCGAGGCTCACGACGAGGTCGTCGGCGGTCGACGCCGACGACAGGTGGCGGCCGACGCTCAGCGCGGCACGACCCGGGTCGTTGCCCTCGCCGTAGACGAGCGTGCGGACCCGGCGCCGCAGCCACGTGTGCAGGGGCTGGACCGCGAGCGCGACCCCGACCGCCGCGACGACCTGCGCGGCGGGGCCGTCGACGACCGTCGTCGCGAGCACGACGACGACCGCGTAGACGACCGCGAGGCCGACGGCCAGCATCGCGGCGACGGTCGCTCGTGAGAGCACGAGGTCGATGCCCCACAGCCGGTTGCGCAGCACGCACACGAGGATGGCCGCGGGGAACAGCGCCTGGCACGCGAGGTGCGTGAGAGGGAGCGCGAGGATGACGTCGGCGCTCGCCCAGGTCCCGAGCAGCGGGAGGAACGACAGCGCCATGAGCGCGGTCCCGAGGGCGAGCAGCCCCAGGCCCCGGCGCTCCTCGACCGGCCCGCGCCGCCACCGCCACGCCGTCGCCGCGGCCGTGACGAGCCCCATGACGACGACGCCGACGATCGCCGGGCGCGGGTCGTCCGCGGGGGCGAGGAAGAAGAAGGCGATGGACGCGATGCCGCCCGCGACGCCGCACCACGCGCCCGCGCCGAGCCGGCCGCCCCGCACGAACCACGGGACGAGGACGAACAGCCCGACCGTCCCGGGGACCCAGGCCCACCCGTAGGCGTCCGCGAGCGGCGTGAGCGGCGGCAGGCCGGGGTGGGTCGAGGCGTAGCTGCGCCACGCGCCGCCCAGGGCCGCGACCCCGCCGCCGATCCCGGCGAGCGCGACGAGCCAGCCGACGACGTGCGGCCGCCGCACGAGGATCACGGCGGCGACGGTCCCGTACACGAGGGCGACGGTCGCGTCGACGACGACGAACAGCAGGTCGCCCAGCAGCAGCGGCACCCCGGACGTGAGCTGGAGCGCGAGCGCGGACACGCCGAGCACCCAGGCGAGGACGCCGATCGTCCAGCCCGTGCGGGGCATCCCGGCGCGGCCGGGCCCGGGGTCGGCCACGGGCCCACGGTAGGGCCGGGGCACGCGCGGCGAGAAGGGCCCGGGCGGGAGATCACCCGGCCGCGGCCGACGACGAGATCGGCGGTCCCTGCCCAGGTCGGCGGTCCGGACCGCCGACCTCGACCGGACGTGCCGATCTCGCCGCGTGCTGCCGATCTCGCGGGTCGCGCTCAGCGCCGGTCCCCGAGGGCGAAGCCGAGCGCGGTGACGAGGAGCCAGATCGGCCCGACGAAGCCCGCCATGTACTGCAGCGGCGACAGGCCCGCGAGGAGCGCGATCCCGCCCAGCACGAACCCGACGACGCCGATCCAGCGCGGTGCCGCCGCGTGCCGCAGCGCGGCGACGCCGAGCGCGACGCCCGCGACGCCGGCACCGACCCACAGCCACGGGATCGTCGCGACCCAGTCGCTGTAGAACGCGCCCGACTCGGGGACGATGAGCGCGGTGTCGCCGAGGCCGAAGAGGAACTGCGTGTCCAGGCCCGAGCCGAGCAGCCCCGCGACCGAGACGAGCACGAGCCCCCAGCCCGCGACGGTCGGCAGGAGCGACCCGGCGGGCGCCTGCGCGTCGAGCCGCCGCTTGAGGCCCGCCGCGAACACGAGCACGAGGAGCGCGCACGCGATCGTCGCGGTGTGGAAGAGGATCTGGGTCCCGGTGCGGCCCGCGAGGTCGGCGACGATCGCGTCGGCGTCGCCCGCGGTCTCCTCCCAGTTCACGCCGAGCGCCATCGAGGACTGGATCGAGACGAGCCCCAGGACCCCGGCGACGACGCCGGTCCAGGCCCACGCGCGGGGCGTCGTGCCGCGCGAGCGGCGGGTCGGGTCGCCGGCGAGCGGCGACGGGGCGGTGAGCGAGCTGTCCTGCATGGGACGACCTTCCGTCAGGGCCGCCTGTCCCGCGGCCGGGGGCCCGCCACGTGCTGCGACGGTCCCCGCAGCGTCGACCGGGCGGCGTCCCGGGCCCCAGGGGCAGGCGTCCCGACCAGCCGGGCGGATCCGGGCGGCTCCGGTGGCACCCTGCGGAAGGCGACCGTAGCGTCGGGTCGCCCGGTGAGCCGGTCACCGGCCCGAGCGCGGGAGGCGGGGATGACGGTGCCCTCGGACAGCGACCGACGCGGGGCGGTCACCGACCCGACCACGACGACGGCTCCCGCTCCGCCGGGGCGTGTGCTCCGGCTGCTCGTCCCCGCCGCGCAGCGGCGGCCGCTCGTCGACGTCGCCGACCGGCTCGACCTCGACGTCGGCGACGTGCGGGCCAAGCGGTCCGCGTTCTGGGCCATGCTCGTGCTCTCGGGCGTGATCGCCGTCGCGGGCGTCGTCACCGACTCCACGGCGACCGTCATCGGCGCGATGATCATCGCCCCGCTGTCGACGCCGATCCTCGGGATCGGGCTGGGCGTCGTCGCCGGCGAGCCGGGCACGATCGGGCGGTCCGTGGCGTACGTCGTCGGCGGCCTCGCCCTCGTCGTCGCGATCGGGATGGTCGCGACGCTGGTGCTCCCCGCGACCACCGACGTCCTGTCGAACTCTCAGGTGACGGGCCGGACGTCGCCCGGCGTGGGCGACCTGGCAGCCGCCTTCGCGACCGGCTTCGCGGGAGCGATCGCGCTCGCCCGTCGCGACCTCGGCGACGTGCTGCCCGGCATCGCCATCGCGATCTCCCTCGTCCCTCCGCTCGGGGTCGTCGGGGTCTGCCTGGGGGAGGGGCAGCCGTCGCTCGCCGCGGGCGCGCTGCTGCTCTTCGTCTCGAACGCCGTCGCGCTCGTCGTGGCCGCGACCGTCGTCTTCTCCGGCGCCGGCTACCTGCGGGAGGCGCGCGCCGCGCGGCAGGGCGCACCAGCCCCACGGCGCCGGGTCGCCACCGTCGTCGCGCTCGTCGCGGTCCTCGTCGTCGCCGTCCCCATGGTGGCGAACACCGTGCAGGCGGCGCTCGCGGACCTCTGGCTCGGCCAGACGCGCGCCGCCGCGGAGGACTGGCTGTCCGGGACGGACGACGCGTCCGTCGACACCGTGCGGTGGGAGGGTCAGGACCTCGTCGTCGAGGTGCGCAGCCCGGGGGACCTGCCCGACGTCGCGACGCTCCAGGCGCAGGTGGACGAGCTCGTCCCGTGGGACCCGCAGGTCGTCGTCGTCCACACCGTCGGGGAGCGCGTGGCCCCCGAGGGGTGACGGTCGAGCACTCCAGCAGGCTCGGCGCGCAGAGCACGCCCACCCCTCCTACGGTGGCCCTGACGTCATGGGCGTCGTCGGGGTGGCACCCGCCGTCCGGTCACCGGTGCCGCGAGAGGGGCCGTCGCATGTCCGATCGGTACGACCAGATCGCCGGGGTGTCGTTCGAGGGGGGCTACCCGTCGCCCGACGCGCGGCGGGCGCTCGACGACGAGCTCTTCTTCCAGCGCGCCACACAGGTGTACCTGTGGTCGCTGCCCGCGGTGAACATGTACGCGATGAAGGTCGGGCTCGGCAAGGTCGCCGGCACCGGGTACAACGTGATGTCGGTCGGGGAGAAGCGGCTCAAGCCGCGGACGGTCATCACGACGCCGAACTCGGACGTGATCTACGGGCTCGCGTTCGCGAACCTGGCGGAGACCGGTCCGCTCGTCATCGAGGCGCCCCCGCACCTCCAGGCGCTCCTGGACGACTTCTGGCACCGCCCGCTGACGGGCCCGACGCTCGACGGCCGGACGTTCCTGGGCGACATCGGCCTTCCCGGACCGGACCGTGGCGAGGGGGGCCGCTACCTCGTGGTCCCCGAGGGGTACGAGGGCGAGGTCGACCACGACGAGTACTTCGTCTACACGAGCGGCACCGACGGCGTCTTCCTCTTCGTCCGCGGCTTCTTCCGCTCGAACGACGACCTCGCCCCCGGTGTCGCCGCGGTGGAGGGGATCACCGTCCGCCCCCTGCACGGGGAGGCGCTGCCCATGCGCTTCGAGCACGTCTCCGACCGTCCGGCCGACGCGTTGTTCCCCCGCGGCGCCGCGTACTTCGACATGCTCGACGAGTTCGTCCAGTCCGACCGCGTCGACGCCGTCGACCCGTACATGCACGGCATGCTCGCGGCGCTCGGGATCGTCAAGGGTGGCGACTTCCGGCCCACCGAGAGGCAGCGTGCGCTGCTGGAGGCCGCCGCGGTGACCGGCCGGAAGATGGCGAAGAACGTCGCGGCGAACTTCGACGAGCAGGACCGTGCGCTCTGGTGGGAGGACCGCCGCTGGGTCGCGCACGTGCTGACGGAGCAGGACGACTTCATGCACACCCTCCTCGACGAGGAGTGGCGCTGGCGGACGACCGGGCACACGCACACCGACGCCAAGGCGCACATGTACGTCAACCACTACTCGATCAGCACGGGCATGATGTCGTCCGTCGTCGGGATGGGCGCCAAGTACGGCAACGCCTACAAGGACAGCGAGGGACGCTACCTGCGCGGCGAGGCGACGTACCGGCTGGACATGCCGGCCGACCCGCCCGCGAGCCTCTTCTGGTCCGTCACGCTGTACGACGCGGACACCGCGGCCGGGGTCGACGCCGAGGGCCAGGAGTTCCCGTCGCTGAACTCCATGGACGACCTGGTCCGCAACGACGACGGCTCGGTCACCTTCCACGTCGGCCCCGAGCGCCCCGCGGGTCCGGCGAACTGGCTGAGGACCGTCCCGGGGCGGGGCTGGTTCAGCCTGTTCCGGCTCTACGGCCCGACCCAGCCGTTCTTCGACCGCGAGTACAAGCCCGGCGACTTCGTCCACGTCGAGGGCTGACCGGCCTCCGGATGCGGTCCCGAGACGCCGCTGACATGCTCCGAACCATGTCGACTCCGAAGCCAGCGACGCCTGCGATCGTCGCGCAGAACTCCGCCCTCCTCCGGTCCCTCCCCTTCTCGGACACCCAGGACTTCGACGACGTCGCCCGTGGCCTCGTGGCTCGTCGTGAGCCGAGCGCGATCACGGACGCCGACGGCAACGTCGTGTGGGACATCGCGACCTACGGGTTCCTCCAGGGTGACGCCCCTGACACGGTGAACCCGAGCCTGTGGCGGCAGGCGCAGCTCACGGCGGCGAGCGGTCTGTACGAGGTCGTGCCCGGCATCTACCAGGTGCGCGGGTTCGACCTCTCGAACGTGACGTTCATCGAGGGCGAGACCGGCGTCATCGTGCTGGACCCGCTGCTCACCAAGGAGACGGCGGCAGCGGCGATCGCGCTGTACCGCGAGCACCGCGGCGACCGACCGGTGACGGGCGTCATCTACACGCACTCGCACGTCGACCACTTCGGCGGGGTCAAGGGCGTCACGACGCAGGAGGACGTCGACGCCGGCCGGGTACCGGTCCTCGCGCCCGAGGGCTTCCTCGAGCACTCGATCGTGGAGAACGTCTACGCCGGCGTCGCGATGGCCCGGCGATCCGCGTACATGTACGGCGCCGCGCTGGCCCGCGGCCCGCAGGGCCAGGTCAGTGCCGGCCTGGGCCAGTCGACCTCGACGGGCGAGGTGACGCTGATCCCCCCGACGGTCGACATCACCACGACGGGGCAGGAGGAGGTCGTCGACGGGGTCCGGATGGTGTTCCAGATGGCGCCGGACACCGAGGCGCCGTCCGAGATGCTCGTGTACTTCCCGGACCACAAGGCGCTGTGCACCGCGGAGGACGCGACGCACACGCTGCACAACCTGCTCACGCTGCGTGGTGCGGTCGTCCGCGACCCGCACGGGTGGGCGCAGTACCTCACCGAGACCGTCGACCTGTTCGGCGGCGAGGTCGAGGCCGTGTTCGCCTCCCACCACTGGCCCACGTGGGGCACCCAGCGGATCGTCGACTACCTGACGATCCAGCGCGACCTCTACGCCTACCTGCACGACCAGACGCTCCGCCTCCTCAACAAGGGCTACGTCGGGTCGGAGATCGCGGAGCAGATGACGCTGCCCCCGGCGCTCGAGAACTCGTGGAGCACGCACGGCTACTACGGCTCCGTGAGCCACAACGTCAAGGCGATCTACCAGCGCTACATGGGCTGGTTCGACGGCAACCCCGCCCACCTGTGGCAGCACACCCCCGTCGAGCAGGGCAAGCGCTACGTGGAGCTGGGCGGTGGGGCGGACGCCGTCGTCGAGAAGGCGCGGTCCGCGTTCGAGCAGGGCGACTACCGGTGGGTGGCCGAGGTGACGAGCCACGTCGTCTTCGCCCAGCCCGACCACGCGGGCGCCCGCGAGCTGCTCGCGGACGCGCTCGAGCAGCTCGGCTACGGGTCCGAGAACGGGACGTGGCGCAACTTCTTCCTGTCGGGGACGACGGAGCTGCGCTCCGGAGGGTTCGGGACCCCGCTGACGTCGGCCTCGAGCGACCTGATCCGCCAGCTCACCCCGGCGATGCTCTTCGACGCCCTCGCGATCCAGGTCGACGGCCCGCGCGCGTGGGACGAGAACCTGTCGATCGACGTCGTGCTGACCGACTCGGGCGACCGGTACCGGCTGCGCCTGTCCAACGGCGCGCTCACGTACTCCGCCGCACCCCAGAAGGGCGACGCCGACGCGGTGCTCACGGCCACGAGCCGCGCGCTCCCTGCGCTGGCGACGGGGGCCGCCACCCCGGAGGCGCTCGCTGCGGCGGGCATCGAGGTGACCGGCGACGCGGGCGTGCTCGCGCGCCTGGTCTCCGTCCTCGATCCGGGCGACCCGGACTTCGCGATCGTCACCCCCTGACCCTGACCCTGACCCTGATCCGTACCCGACGCCCGCGCCGTCCCCGCCCTCGCGGCGGGCGGCGCGGGCGTCGTCGTGCGGAACCTGGACGGCCGTCCCGTTCGCCGCGACGAAGTGGGGGTCGTGTGTCAAGGTCGTGACGACTACGACGTCGACGAGCACGCCCGGGCGTGCCGTGGGCGCAGCGTGACCGGAGGGGCGACGACATGGCGAACGGGCGGGCGACGAGCAGCACCACGCGAGGCGGGTGGGCGCGCGCCGAGCGGCGGGCGAGGCGCCTGCGGCGCACGTGGGCGACCCTGGGGTCGCTCCTCCTCGCGCTGCCGCTCGTGCTCGTGCCGACCGTGCCGGCGGCGGCCGCGACGTGGGGCATCCAGAAGACCGAGCTCAGCACCGGGCCGTACGGGCCGGGCGACCAGGTGCAGTGGGTCGTCACGGTCTCGTGCTCCGACCCGAACGCGGCGCCCTGCGTCCCGACGACCCTGACGGACCCGCTCCCTGACGGCGTCGAGCTGGTCAGCGCCTCGATCCAGAGCGGGGGCGGTGCGACGAACGCGAACCTCGTCGCCGACACGGACGCCGACACGGTGACGTACACCGCCGACAGCGTGCCCAACGGCGGCCAGGTGCAGATCCTCGTCACCGGCCAGGTCTCGCAGGACATCCCGTACGCCGCGAACGGCGTGCCGATCACCAACACGGCGACCGTCGTCTCGGACAACGCCACGCAGCGAGAGGCCAGCGACGACATCACGCCCGTGGTCCCGCTCGTCCTCGGCTCCACGACGACGAAGACGATCGAGCCGGAGGGGGCGCTCGCCGCGCCCGGCACCCCCGCGACGATGACGATCGGGTCGACGAACGAGTCGAACGACCCGGTCGACACCCTGGTCGTCCAGGACCCCGTCGACCCGACCGCGACGCCCAACCCCTTCACCTACCTCGAGTACGTGAGCACGGGCGACGTCACGATGCCCCCGAACGCCACGGAGGTCACCGAGGAGTACTGGGACGGCGACTCGTGGGAGCCGCTCGACGACGGCGTGGACCCGGCGACGGTCCAGGGCGTGCGGTACACGTTCAGCGGTGACATCCAGCCGGGCGCCACGGCGAGCATCCCGGTCAACGTCCAGCAGAGCGCCGCCGTCGAGGACCTCACCGACCCCACCACGATCACCAACGACACGTCGTCGTTCGTGACCCACCCCGAGGGCCAGTCCGACCCGACGACGGCGAGCGACACGTACGTCGTCACGCCCCCGAACAACTCGGTGACGGCGTCGAAGAGCTTCGACCCCGCGACCGTGAGCGCCGGCGACCCGACGACGGTGACGCTCGGCGCGACCAACACGGGCACCCCCGTGACCTCGCTGACCGTCACCGAGCCCGCGCCCGGGACCCCGAGCCCGTTCGAGGGCGACGACCCGATCACGTTCACCGGGTGGGGCACCGACGGCGCGGGCGCCGGGGTGCAGTGGCCCGCGAACGCCGACGCCGCCTCCGTGACGTTCACGTGCGCCGACGGCACGACGACGGACCCGGTCCCCGCGACCGCGCCGAACACGCTGCCGGACCCGCCGGACGGGTGCGAGGTCGTCGGGTTCAGCATCGAGTACACCGGGAACATCGTCACCGGGGCCACGGCGACCGTGCCCTTCACGGCCGACACGGACCCGGACCAGGAGGCGGACGACGTCACGCACCCGAACCAGGTGCAGGCCGACGTCCCGAGCGCGGACCCGGCGACCGCGGACGCGTCACTGCTGACCCTCGTCGACCGGCTCGCGACGCAGACCACCAAGAACATCTCCCCGTCGACGATCCCGGCCGTGCCGGGCCAGGGCGTCATCGTCCAGCTCCCGACGCAGCTTCTGCCCTTCGGCCCCGAGGGGTCGACGACGAACGCGGACCAGGTCGTGGTCCAGGATCCGACCGACCCGACGAACCCGGACGCCTTCTGGGACCACTTCACGGCGACCGCCGTGCGCTCCACGGACGTGCCGGCCGGCTCCACGCTGACCGTGAACTACTGGGACGGAGACTCGTGGGAGCCCGCCCCCGGATGCGGGCCTTACACCGGCCCGGACACGGTGAGCTGTGACCTCCCCGACGGCGCGCAGGGCGTGCAGTTCGTCTACGACTCGACGGGCGACGGGTTCCCGCCGGGGACGCAGTTCCAGCCGAACTTCGCCGCCGAGTTCACGGGCCCGGAGGGCCTCGACGACCCGGTCGAGAACTGCGGCGCGTCGAGCGCGTCGTCGGGCACCGTGGACGAGACCCCGCTCGCCGCGGGCTGCGACACCGTGGACCCGTACCCCGTGGACGGCAACGGCCCCGGCGACTTCCTCGCGAAGGACTTCCTGGGCGGCGACCCGCCGTCGGTGCTCGCCCGTTCCGACGACGAGGTGACGGCGCAGATCACGTGGTCGACCGGTGGCTTCACCGGCGTCGACCCCCTGGTGATCTCGGACATCCAGAACCCGGAGTCGACGCCGATCGCCGACTCGTTCTACGACGCGTTCGACCTCGTCAGCGTCGACCCGATCGACGGTGCCCTGGACCCGCTGCTCCGGTACGACCAGATCGAGAGCGTCGAGCTCTTCATCGACGGCGCGTGGGTCCCGGCATCGGGCGACCCGTGCCCCGAGGCGTGCGACGGGACCTTCCCCGGCTACACGCTGACGGCCGACGAGCAGGAGTCGGCGACGTCCGTACGCCTGACCTACACCGAGTCCCCCTCGCGCAGCGCGACCCCGGCCGACCCGACGGCACCCGCCGCGGGCGACGGCGTCGCGCGGTCCACGCAGGCCGACGGCCGCCACCTGAACCTCACGTTCCAGACGCGCGACTACCGGCGCAGCGACGACAGCCCCGTGCTCGGCTCGACGCACGGCACGATCTACAACCTGCCCGACGACCCGGGGATGGTGCGGGACACCGCGGAGGGCACGGCCACGTTCGACGGCGACGAGTACACGGACGCCGACTTCGACGACGTCCTCATCATCGACCAGCCGCTGAACGTCACGGTGACGAAGGACTGGACCGGCGGCCCGATCTCCGTGCCGCCGCCCGCCACTCCGGCCGAGTTCTACCCGACCACCACCGTGACCGTCACCGGCACCAACGCGTCCGCGGCGAAGGTGGACCAGCTCCGGCTCGTCGACCCCGCGGACCAGGGCTCGGGCGAGGTGCAGACCGCCGAGGGCACGCACCCCTTCGACACCTTCACCCTCACGGACATCGACCTCACCCCACCAGCGGGCGCGACGTCGACGACCGTGACCCTGACGGACGCGACCGGCGGGACGGCCACCTTCACGGAGGCGCAGGCCGAGGCGCTCCCGGCGTCGGAGCTCCTCATCGTCGTGGGCATCGAGGTCGCGTACGACGGGCTGGTCCTGCCCGGCGCGTCCGGGTCCATGGCGCTCACGCTCCAGCTCCGCGAGACCGACCGGTACACCGGCGAGGCGATCTACGGCGACGACGGCGTGATCGTCGTGGACGAGAACCCGGTGCCCAACGGGTCCGCCGCGACCATCACCGACCCCGGCGGCACCGGCGGGGACGTCCGGCTCGCCAACGACGACGCCGACATGCTCCTCCAGACGGCGTCCATCGAGCTCGCCGTGGAGAAGTCGTTCAGCCCGGCCGCCGTGGTCGAGCCGTTCCACGGTGCGAACCAGTCGGAGACGCCGGTCGTCATGACGCTCACCGGGCAGCCGCTCGGCCCGTCCCGCGCGGTGGAGATGGTGCTGACCGACGACGAGCCGCGGTTCTGGAACCAGTACGACTTCGTCGGGTTCGACCCGAGCGCCGCTCTCGTGACGCCGATCGACCAGGTCCAGGTGGACGCCTTCACGGGGGGTACCTTCACGGGCGACGCGGGCGGCGTCACGGTCACCGGCGGCGGCTGGGAGCTCGGCGAGCCGTCCGGCACGTTCGCCTTGCCCGAGGGCGTCGACCCCGAGGACGTGCAGGGCCTGCGGTTCACGTTCACGCGGGCCGACGGCGCGATCTGGGAGAACCCCGCGACGCCGACGCAGCCGATCCCGATCCAGATCCTGCGTCGCGACGACCTGCGCACGGGCGGCCCGGTGCTGCCCGACCTCGCAGCCAACGCGCCGGCGCCCGGTGAGGCGTCCCCGGGCGTGGCGAGCAACGACGTGCAGGGCACGGTGACCGGGGCCGACCTCGTCGTCGACCCCGAGACCGGAACCACCGGGCCGGTGAGCGCGGAGGACGACGCCGAGGCGTCGATGCTCTACCAGCACGCGACGAACGGTGTCCGGATCGTCAAGGACTTCGACGGGACGGTGACAGGCGGCACCGAGGCACCCGACGCGGTCGTGCCGATGCACATCGCGGTGACCAACACCGGCGACCGAGCGATCGTCGACCCGGTCATCGTCGACGACCCGATGCCGAGCGACCCCGACGGGCCGCAGCTCCGGCTCGCCGACGGCGTCCCCGAGAACTTCTCCTACGCGCTGGAGGACGGGGCGAGGACGCCGGACGACCCGTCGGGCCCGGCCATGCCGACGGACCCCGGCGAGGTGACGGTCGACCAGGAGGGCAACCTCGCGGGGCTGACCTTCACGTTCCCCGAGGGCACCGTGCTCGAGGTCGACCAGACGTACACGATCACCGTGCTCGTGCAGTTCCGCGTCACGCTCGACGCCGGCGCGGTGGTCCACAACACCGCCGGCGTGACCGGTGACCGCCCGTGGGACGAGTGCGTGACCCGGCTGAACGAGGAGAACGGCGCGTGCGAGGCCGACTCCGACGTGACCACGATCCCGGGCGCGGCGATCGCGCAGTCGAAGCTCGTCAAGGCGACGGACGACGACCAGCTCGACGTCATGGTCGATCCGGCCTACGCCGACCCGGCCTACGCGTGCACGCCCGACGCGTCGGGCTTCTACGCGTACCCCTGCACGCCCGTCATCGTGCCCGGGCACGACGAGACCTGGCACATCCGCGTGAACAACGTCGGCAACCTGCCGCTCGACAAGGTCGTGGTCTACGACCGGCTGCCCACACCGGGCGACACCGGCTCCTACGCCACCAGCGAGCCGCGCGACTCCGCGTGGTCCCCGCTGCTCACCAAGGAGTCGCCGCCCTCGGTGGTCAACGCGCCGGCGGGCAGCACGACGACGTTCTACTACACGACCGTCGACGACTACTGCATGGACGACATCGACGACCCGCTGAACGAGCCGCTCTGCCCGACGGACGACCCGACGACCGGCTGGGTCGAGCTCACCGCGGACACGAGCGAGGACACGTACGCGCAGATCACGGCGATCAAGGCCGTGGTCGAGATGGACCCCGACAACCTCTTCCGACCCGGGCAGTTCCTCGCCGTCGAGGGGACGACGACCACGCCGCCCGAGGCCCCCGAGGCCGGGGACCGGTCGATCGCGTGGAACTCCGCCGGCGCGTCCGGCGTCGGGATCGCCCAGAACGGGACGGAGTTCAACATGCTGCCCACCGAGGGCACCAAGGTCGGCGTCGCGACGGCGTCGGGCCCGCTCGCGGTGAACAAGGTCGTCACGGGCGAGGGCGCCGAGAACGCGCCCGACTCGTTCGTGCTGAACGTGCAGTGCACGTCGGCGGTCGGGAGCTGGGTGGAGACGGTGCTCGATCCCATCCCCGTCACGGTCGTGCCGGGAACCCCGACCGTCGTGCCCAACCTGCCGTACGGGGCCGAGTGCACCATCACGGAGGACGGGACGAACGGGCAGACCGAGCTGATCGTGGACACGGTGACGATCGACAGCGAGGACCCCGAGAACCCGACGACGATCACGGCGACCAACCGGTACGACCTGTCGAGCATCGAGATCTCCAAGGAGGTCGTCACCGACGCGGTGGACCAGGAAGGGAACCCGGTGCCGTTCGGCCCGTTCGCGGTCGACGTCGCGTGCACGTTCCTCGGCGAGGACGTCTACGCCGAGGGCTACGACGCCGAGAACCCGATGACCGGCCTCCCGATCGAGGACGGCCAGACGATCGAGCTCACGGACCTGCCCGTCGGCTCGGTCTGCACCGTCACCGAGTCGGGCACGGGCAACGCGTCGTCGGTGACGATCACCGTCGACCAGGGCCTGCCGGGACACCCCGTGACGACCGACGGCCCGGCGACGGACGTCACGCTCACCCCCGACGTGCTCGGGCAGAGCACGAACGACGTCACGCTGACCAACACGTACGACGTCGGGGCGATCGGGCTGCAGAAGGTCGTCGAGGGCGCCGGCGGCCCCGCGTACGGGAGCGGACCGTTCACCGTCACCGTCGTCTGCACGTACGACGACGACGGTGACGGCCCGCTCGCGCCGCGCACCGTCTACGACAGCCAGGTCGTGCTCGGTGGCGCCGGCCCGCTCACCGCACAGATCGCGAACCTGCCGACGGGTGCCGTGTGCGCGATCGAGGAGATCGACGACGGTGGGGCCACCGGCTCCGTCGTCGTCCCCGACACGGTCACGGTCGGCAGCGGTGACGTCGCGAACGTCGTCATCACCAACACGTTCGACCTCGGGACCGTCCAGGTGGACAAGGAGCTCGACGGGCTCGGGGCGCTCTACGGGCCCGGGCCGTTCGAGGTCACGCTGGCCTGCACCTACGGGGTGGACTCGGAGGGCGATCCCGTCACCATCGTCGTCCCCGGCGGTGCCGCGCGGACCTTCGTGCCCGGCCAGCCGGCCGTGTACGAGGACCTGCCCGTCGGGTCCGAGTGCGTGCTCACCGAGACGGACGACTTCGGTGCCACCCACGTGACGATGAGCGTGGACGGCGGCGAGCCCGTGGACGGCACGTCCGTGGACGTCGTCGTGCCGCCTGCCGCCGAGGACGGGTCACCGACCACCACGACCGTCACGGTGACCAACGTGTTCGACACCGCCCCGCTCCTCGTGGAGAAGGTCGTGGACGGCGACGCCGCGGGCTTCGCGCCGTCGATGCCGGACATCCCGCCGCTGCCCGAGCTGCCCGACGAGCCGGTCACGCCCGAGGAGCTCGCCGCCCTCATCGCGCAGCTCGAGGACTTCTACGCGCAGTTCCCGCTCGAGGGCATCCCGTACCGGGCGTCCGTCTCCTGCACGTTCCAGGGCGCCGAGGTCCCGGTCCCGGGAGGCCCCGTGCGGCCGTTCGGGCCGGGCCTGCCGGGCGTCTACTTCGGTCTCCCCGTCGGTGCGGTGTGCACCGTCACCGAGACCGAGACCGGCGGGGCGACGGCGGTCACGGTCGAGCCGAACCCGGTCCAGGTCGAGGAGCGCGTGCTCCCCGGCCCCGCGCAGGTGGTCACCGTGACCAACACCTACGACGCCGGGTCGATCGAGGTCACCAAGGTCGTCGACGGCGACGGCGCCGAGGCGTTCGGTGCCGGGCCGTTCACCGTGAGCGCGGCCTGCACGTTCCTGGGTGAGGCCATCGAGGTGCCCGGCGGTGCCGAGCGCACGATCTCCGGGGGCGAGGTCGCCGTCTACGACGGCCTGCCCGTCGGCGCGGAGTGCGTCGTCACGGAGACGGCGAGCGGCGGCGCCGCCTCGACCACGATCTCCGCGACGGTCGAGGGCGGCGAGCCCGGGGCCGCCACCATCGGTCCGGACCCCGCCCAGGTGATGGTGACGAACACGTTCGACGTCGGCCAGGTCGTCGTCACCAAGGCCCTCGCCGGGCCGGGCGCGTCACAGCACCGGGGCGACGAGTTCGTCGTCTCGCTCGCGTGCACGTGGGACGTCGACGGCGTCGAGACGGACGTCGTGATCCCGGGCGGCGCCGAGCGCACGCTCTCGGCCGACGACGACTGGACCGCCGTCTACGCGCTGGTCCCCCAGGGGGCCGAGTGCACGCTCGCGGAGACCGACGCGGGCGACGCCGAGGCCGTGACGCTCGCCGTCGCGGGGACCGACGTGACGGTCGACCCCGACGACGCGACGCCGACGTCGGACGCGTTCACCGTCCCGACGGGCGACGCCGCCGAGGTCGACGCGACCGTGACCAACGCGTTCCGTGCCACCGGCGGGGGCAGCCTCCCGCCGACCGGCGCGAGCGTCGGCGCGGCCGCGGTGCTCGCGATCCTGCTCACGGGGACCGGCGCGCTGCTGGCCGACGCCCGGCGGCGCGGAACCCGGACCGTGGGCCGCGTCTGACACGCCCCCTGGTCAGGCCGCGCCAGCGGTTGCGGAACCTGACCAGGGGCGGGACCGTTACCGCATGATCCGCTTCCTGCTGAGCTTCGCGATCAACGTGGTCCTCGCCGCCGTGGGCCTCCTCGTCGCCTCGAGCCTGTTCGACGGCGTCACCGTGCACGCCTCGGGCTTCGTCGTCGCGGTGCTGATCTTCGCGGTGGCCCAGGCGATCCTCGCGCCGTTCGTGTTCAACGTGGCGCGCAAGTACGCGTCGGCGATCCTGGGCGGGATCGGCCTCGTGTCGACGTTCCTCGCCCTGTGGGTCGCGACGCTCGTCGGGGACGGCCTGGAGATCTCGGGCGCGTCCACGTGGATCGGCGTGACGGTCGTCGTCTGGCTGATCGGCGCGCTCGGCGGCTGGTTCCTCGGGTGGCTCGTCCTCACGCGCTGGTGGGACCGTCGCCAGGAGCAGAAGCGGATCCGCGAGGCGACGAGCAAGGGCTGACGACGACGGCGCCGCCCGAGGGCGGCGCCGTCGTCCGTGCCGTCAGTGCAGGAGCGCGGCGACGCCGTCCGTGCCGCCCTGCGCCCCCTCGTGCACGACGAGCCGGGCGAGCTCGCGCAGCGGGACGTTGCGGTCGTTGGACGCGCGCCGGAGGCGGGCGAACGCCTCGTCCGGGTGCACGCCGTACGCGAGCGTCACGATGCCCTTGGCCTGCTCGATCGCACCCCGTGTCTCCGCGGCGGCGGCGATGTCGTGCCGGGCGCGCTCCTGGGCCGCGTCCGTGACGGTCCGCGTCACGTCCACGAAGTAGCCGACGAGCTCGGTCACCTCGCCGGTCGCGCGGTCGCGCCGGCCCTGGCCGACCACGACGAGGAAGCGCTCGCCGCCGTGGGCGTCCATGATCCGGTGCACGCTCGAGAACGGCTCGCCGGTGAGCCGTGCCTCGTCGAGGACCTGCCGGACGCGCTCGCGGTCGTCGGGGTGCTTGTGGGCGAGCACGAGGGCCGTCGTCGGGACGACGTCGCCCGGCTCGAAGCCGTGGAGGCGGTACGTCTCGGGGGACCACCACCACACGCCCGTGCTCAGGTCCAGGCGGTACTGGCCGATCTGCTGGTGCGCTCCGCGCGCGAGGGCTTGCTCGATGGCATGGTCGTCCACGGACATGCTGGCCTCCGGGTCTCCGGTGGGTGAGGAGCCAGGTCCAGACTCGACCCTCCGAGCCTACCCCGGTTCTCCCGCCGTGCAGTGGCGGGCGTCGTGGCACCGTCAGGACTGGAGCGCGGAGAGGCCCTTCTGGATCTGGAGCAGCGCGATGACGAGGATCAGCGCCGCGTCGAGAGCGGCCGTGTGCCCGGCGATCCAGTGGCGCACGCGCTCGAGGGACGCCTGGGCGCGGGCGATAGACGAGCACCGCCGCCCAGAGCCCGGCCCGACGAGCAGCCGCAGGACGGGCACCCGCAGGGGCGGGTCGTGGCGCTCGTGGACCGGCAGCGCGTCGAGGACGCTGCCCCACGGCGCTACCTCGCGGCGGCCGAACCGGCGTCGGGGCCCGCGCCGTCGGCGCCCGACGCCCCGGCGCTCTCGGCGGCGATGGCGGCGTCGACGTCGGTGTAGACCCGCGGCCGCTCGGCACGCTCGACGGCGGCGCGCAGCTCGTCGCGGACCTGCCCGACGTTGCGCGCGAGGACGAGCGTCGCCCCGT
Source organism: Cellulosimicrobium sp. 22598 (assembly GCF_052044445.1). NCBI lineage: Bacteria > Bacillati > Actinomycetota > Actinomycetes > Micrococcales > Promicromonosporaceae > Cellulosimicrobium > Cellulosimicrobium sp. 22598. The sequence continues at coordinate 337,609 of NZ_JBQEMZ010000002.1, read as the reverse complement.
GGCGGTCGAGGTCGGTCCGCAGCGTGGCGAGCATCTCGGCGGCGTCCACGTCGATGAACGGGACGGTCTCCGTGTCCAGGACGACGAGCCGCGGGGAGGTCGCGGCGGCGAGGTCGCGGACGTGGTTGCGGACGGCGTCGGCGTTGGCGAAGAACAGCCCCGACTCGGGCCGGACCACCAGCACGCCGGGGACGGACGTGCCGCCGTCCTTCTGGAGCACCGCGCGCCGGTCGGCGTCCACCCACACCCCGTGCGCCGAGCGCACGAGGACCGCGACGTGCGGGCGCGACGCGCGCGCGAGGAGCAGGAGCAGCGACAGCACGACGCCGATGACGAGGCCGGGCAGGGTGTCGAAGACGAGCACGCCGGCCGTGGCCGCGGCGGCGGCGTAGAAGTCGTCGCGTGCCGCGTTGCCGTACAGACGCCGCATGGTCGGGGTGCGCAGGCCGTAGAGCCGGCGCAGCGCGCGGACGTCGACGAGCTCGATCACCGCCGCGATGACGACCGCGGCGAGAGTCGCCTCCGGCAGCGACTCGAAGACGGGTGTGAGGAAGAGCAGGGTGAGGACGACGAGGACCGCGGCGGTGAGCCCCGAGACCTGGCTCTTGGCACCCGCCCCGCCGTTGACCGCCGTCTTGGACAGGCTGCCGTTGACGACCATCCCCGACGCGAGGCCCGACCCGAGGTTGGCCGCGCCCATGCCGATCAGCTCGCGGTTGGCGTCGATGTCGTAGCCCTCGCGCGCGGCGTACGTCTTCGCGGCGCCGAGCGCCTCGGCGAAGCCCACGAGCATGACCCCGGCGCACGGCCCGATCAGCGCGGTGTAGTCGGACCAGTCCATGTCCGGGAAACCGAGCGCGGGGAGCCCGGCGTCGATCGGGCCGACGATCTCCACGCCGTCGTCGTCGAGCGAGAACGTGAGGATCGCGACGATCCCGATGAGGACCGCGACGAGCGAGCCGGGGACACGGGGCGCCCATCGCTTGATCGCGAGGAGCGCGGCGAGCGTCCCCAGCCCCAGCACCACGGTCGGGCCGTTCGCGGTGCCGAGCTCGGTGAGGATCGTCCACGCCTTCTCGAAGAAGTTGCCCTCCCCCTTCTCGACCCCGAGCAGGGCCGGGACCTGGCCGATGATGATGATCAGCGCCATGCCGACGATGAACCCCTTGAGCACGGGCTCGGAGATGAACGACGCGACGAACCCGAGCCGGGCGATCCCCGCGACGAGGCACAGCAGGCCGGTGACGAGCGCGACCCCCGTCGTCAGCGCGGCGTAGAACGCGGCGTCGCCCGGCGCGAACACCGCCACGACCCCGGCCGAGAGCGCGGCCGTCGCGGACATGGGCCCGACGACGAGGTGCCGTGAGCTGCCGAACGCCGCGTAGAGGATCAGCGACGGCGCGGCCGCGTAGAGGCCGACCACGGGCGAGACGCCCGCGATCGTCGCGTAGGCGAGGGACTCCGGGACGAGGACCGCCCACACCGTGAGCCCGGCGACGAGGTCGCCCTGGAGCCACGCCTTCTGGTAGCCGCGCAGCGAGCCGAAGAGGAGCGGGGTCCGCGCCCGCGCCCGTCCCCCCGTCGGCACCGAGGGTGCCTGCGAACCCGTCATCGACCGTCCTCCGTCCGTCCGGCGTGCTCCGCGAACGATCATCCCGGGATCGGGACGAACCGCCACCGGGAGCCGGGGGCGTCCGCGCTCCGCGCGCGGAACCCGAGCCCCGGGGATACGTTCGACGCGTCCCGGGGCGCAGCGCCGCGCTCCCGTCGTCGGTACGAACGGAACGAGAGGTCTGACGTGGCAACGCTCACCGTGTGGAAGTTCGACACCCCCGAGGGCGCGCAGCGCGCCGAGGACGCGCTGCTCGCGCTCCAGAAGCAGGAGCTCATCCAGGTCCAGGACGCGGCGATCGTGTCCTGGGAGGAGGGCAAGAAGAAGCCGAAGACGCGGCAGGGCAACAGCACGACGGCGGTCGGGGCGCTCGGCGGCACGTTCTGGGGCCTGCTGTTCGGCCTCCTCTTCTTCGTCCCGCTGCTCGGGGCCGCGATCGGCGCGGCCTCCGGCGCGATCGCCGGCGCGCTGACCGACGTGGGTATCGACGACGACTTCATCGACTCGGTGCGCAGCAAGGTCACGCCGGGCACGTCGGCCCTGTTCGTGCTCACGTCGGGCGCCGTGATCGACCGCGTGCACGACGCGCTCCAGGCCGAGGGCGTGCACGGCGAGCTCATCCAGACGAACCTCTCCGCGGACGAGGAGGCCAAGCTCCGCGCCGCCTTCGACGAGAACGCCTGAGCGGTCCTCCCGGGTGAGGTGCCCGACGGCGGTGCGCGCCGCCGTCGGGCACCTCACCCGCCCGTACGCCTCGGCACCCGTGCCGTAGCCCGCGCAGTCCCCGCCGTCCCGACCCGGGACCGGACCACGAAGGAGGCCGCCCATGGGCGCGGCGATCGGTCAGTCCCTCCCCGTCGCGGTGGGCGTGCTCATCAGCCCGCTGCCGATCGTCGCGGTCGTGCTCATGCTCGTGAGCGGCCGGGCGAAGGCGAACGCGTTCGCGTTCCTCGTCGGGTGGTTCGTCGCGGTCGGCGCGGTGACGCTGCTCGTCGCGACGCTCGCCGGGGCCGCCGCGCCGGACGACGACGGCCCGCCGCTGCGGGCCGCGATCCTCAAGATCGTCCTGGGCGTCCTGCTGCTCCTCCTCGCGGTGAAGCAGTGGCGCGGACGTCCGCGCGCCGGGGTCGAGCCGCCGGCCCCTCGGTGGATGGCGGCGATCGACGCGTTCACGCCCGTGAAGGCCGCCGGCCTCGCGATCCTGCTGGGCGCGGTCAACCCCAAGAACCTGCTGCTCGTCGTCTCCGGCGGCGCAGCCATCGCGTCGGCCGCACCCGACGACACGAACGCGCAGGTCGTCGCCGCGGTCGTGTTCGCCCTCGTCGCGAGCGTCGGCGTCGCGACGCCGGTCTTCATCTACCTGTTCATGGGCTCCCGGGCCGCGTCGATGCTCGACGAGCTCAAGGCCTGGATGATCCACAACAACGCGGTCATCATGGCCGTCCTCCTGCTCGTCCTGGGCGCCAAGATGCTCGGCGACGGCATCGCGGCGCTCTGAGAGTCCCCGACCAGCACGCACCCGGTGCCTGGCGCCGGCTTCCCGAGGAGAGTGAGCATGGCCAAGCAGTTCCAGGGAAAGATCGAGCTCGACGTCCGCGACTCCGTGGCGGACTGGGACGCGTTCCTGCCGGACAAGGCGCCCGCGGGCGCCCCGAACGTGCTCGTGGTCCTGTACGACGACACGGGCATGGCGTCGTGGTCGCCGTACGGCGGCAGGATCAACATGCCGACCATGGACCGGCTCGCGCAGAACGGGCTGACGTACTCGCAGTGGCACACCACCGCGCTGTGCTCCCCGACCCGGTCGACGTTCCTCACCGGGCGCAACCACCACCTCAACGGCTTCGCGACGATCTCGGAGTCGTCGACGGGGTTCCCCGGGTACAACTCCCACATCCCCGACTCGAACGCGACGATGGCGACGGTCCTGCGCGACGCCGGGTGGGCGACCTTCTGGGTCGGGAAGAACCACAACGTGCCGATCGACGAGTGGACCGCCGGGGCCTCGAAGAAGCACTGGCCGCTCGCGCAGGGCTACGACCGCTTCTACGGCTTCATCGGCGGCGAGACCAACAACTGGTACCCGTCGCTCGCGGAGGACAACCACTACATCGACCAGCCCTACCTGCCCGAGGACGGCTACCACCTCTCGCGCGACCTGGCCGACCAGGCGCTGCGGATGATCCGGGACGTCAAGCAGACCGAGCCCGACAAGCCCTGGTACCTCTGGTTCTGCCCCGGTGCGAACCACGCGCCGCACCACGCGCCGCAGGAGTACATCGACCGGTACAAGGGGAAGTTCGACGACGGCTACGAGGCCTACCGCGAGTGGGTGCTCGCGCGCATGATCGAGCGCGGCATCCTCCCCGAGGGCACCGAGCTGCCCCCGCTCAACCCCATGCCCGACGGCACGTTCTCCGAGACGGACCGCGTGCGGCCCTGGGACGAGCTGAGCGACGACGAGAAGCACATGTTCAGCCGCATGGCGGAGGTGTTCGCGGGCTTCAGCGAGTACACCGACGCGCAGGTCGGGCGGATCGTCGACTACCTCGAGGAGTCGGGACAGCTCGAGAACACGCTCATCATCTACTGCGCCGACAACGGCGCGTCCGGCGAGGGCAGCCCGAACGGGTCCGTCAACGAGGGCAAGATCTTCGGCGGCTACCCGGACGACGAGGCGGAGAACCTGCGGCTCGTGGACAAGCTCGGCAGCCCGGACACGTACAACCACTACCCGACGGGCTGGGCGGCCGCGTTCTCGACCCCGTACAAGATGTTCAAGCGCTACACCTACCAGGGTGGCGTCGCCGACCCGCTCGTCATCCACTGGCCCGCCGGCATCGCGGCTCGCGGCGAGGTCCGCCACCAGTACCACCACTCGACCGACATCGTGCCGACGATCCTCGAGGCCTGTGGCGTCACGTTCCCGGACACGTACAACGGCGTGGAGCAGACCCCGCTGTCCGGGGTGTCCATGGTGCCGTCGTTCGACGCCGCGCCCGACGCCCCGACGAACAAGGAGACGCAGTACTACGAGATGTTCGGGCAGCGTGGCCTCTGGCACCGTGGGTGGAAGGCCGTCACCGTGCACGGACCGGTGAGCGGCAAGGGCCACTTCGACGAGGACGTGTGGGAGCTGTACCACACCGAGGTCGACCGGTCCGAGGCGCACGACCTGGCCGCCGAGCACCCCGAGAAGCTCGAGGAGCTCAAGGCGCTGTGGATGGAGGAGGCTCAGAAGAACGCCGTCCTCCCGCTCAACGACCTCCAGATCATCGGCAACCCGAAGGACTTCGAGACGTTCGTCGGCATGGAGTTCCACCAGCCCGCGCCGCCGTCGGGGCGGTTCGTGTACTACCCGGGGACGAGCGAGGTGCCCGAGCGCTCCGCGGCGAACACGCACGGGGTCTCGTACAAGATCGCCGCCGAGGTCGAGCTCACGCCGGAGAGCCAGGGCGTGATCTTCGCCCACGGCTCGCGGTTCGGCGGCCACGCGCTCGTCGTGAAGGACGGGCAGGTGCACTACGTCTACAACTTCCTCGGCATCCCGCCCGAGGACCGGATCTCCGCGCCGGTCCCGACGAGCGGCCGGCACATCATCGGCGTCGAGTTCACCAAGGAGGGCATGGGCAAGTACCGCGAGGGCGAGGGCCCGCTGAAGCTCTTCATCGACGACCAGCAGGTCGGCGAGCAGCGGATCCGCACCGTCCTCGGGCACTTCTCGCTCTGCGGCGAAGGGCTGACGATCGGCCGCGACAGCGCGGACCCGGTCTCGTCGTTGTACGGGTACGGGTTCGACTTCACGGGCGGCGAGATCGCCCAGGTCGTGTTCGACGTCGCGGACGACGCGTACCTCGACCTCGAGGCGCACCTGGCCGCGGCGATGGCGCGCGACTGACCGTCGCGATGACCCGACCCCTGCCGTCCTGGGCCGACGGCCCCGCCCGCGACGCGATCCTCGCGTTCGTCGAGGCGGTGGCCGTCGGCCCGGACGCGCTGCGCCCGGAGGAGCGGGTCGCCGTCTTCGACAACGACGGCACGCTCTGGACGGAGAAGCCCATGCCCACGCAGCTCCACTTCATCGTGGAGCAGTGGAAGGCGGCGGCGGAGGCCGACCCGACGCTCGCCGACCGCCAGCCGTACCGCGCGGCCGTCAGCGGGGACCTGGCGTGGCTCGGTGCGGCCGTGGACAAGCACTACGCAGGGGACGACACCGACCTGAAGGTCATGGTCGGCGCGATCCTCGCGTCCACGGCGCACGAGAGCGTGGAGGACTACCACGCGGCCGTCGCGTCGTTCTACGCCCGCGCGAAGCACCTCACGCTCGGTCGCCCCTACGCCGACGCCGTCTACCAGCCGATGGTGGAGCTGCTGCGCCATCTCGAGGCGCACGGCTTCGCGTGCTACGTCGTGTCCGGGGGAGACCGCGACTTCATGCGGCCCATGACGCTCGACTACTACGGCATCCCGCCGGAGCGCGTCGTGGGGTCGGCGCTCGGTCTCACGTACGACGCGGGCACGAACCAGGTGCGCTACGGCACCGCGTTCGACTACCTCGACGACGGCCCCCTCAAGCCGGTCCGCATCTGGTCGCGTGTCGGCCGCCGCCCCGTCCTGGCCGCCGGGAACTCGAACGGCGACGTGGACATGCTCCGGTTCGTCCAGGGCAACCCGCGCAGCCTCAGCCTCCTCGTGCACCACGACGACGACACCGGTCGGGGCGACGTGCCGTACGACGCCGGCGCCGAGCAGGCGCTGTCCGCCGCGGCCGACCACGGCTTCACGGTCGTGAGCGTCCGGGACGACTGGACCCGCGTCTTCCCGACCGAGGACGCGTGAGCGACGGCGCCCCGGCGCGCGACCGGGCGAGCCAGGGGCCGACCCTGCTGCCCACGCTGCGCGGGTACCGGCGCGCGTGGGCGCGCCGCGACGCCGTCGCGGGGCTGTCGGCGGGAGCCGTCGTCGTGCCGCAGGCCATGGCGTACGCGACGATCGCCGGCCTGCCCGTGGAGTTCGGCCTGTACACGTGCATGGTCCCGACGGTCGTGTACGCGCTGCTCGGCGGGTCGCGCGCCCTGAGCATGAGCACGACGTCGACCATCGCCACCCTGTCCGCGTCCACGCTGCTCGCGGCCGGGGTCGCGGCGGGCAGCGACGACCCGGCGCGCGCGGTCTGCACGCTCGCCCTGCTCGTGGGGGCGCTCCTCGTCCTCGCGCGCGTGCTGCGCCTCGGTTCCCTCGTCGAGAACATCTCGCGGGCCGTCCTCGTCGGGATCAAGGCCGGCGTCGGGGCGACGGTGGCCGTCGGCCAGCTCCCGAAGCTGCTGGGCGTGCCCGCCGACCCCGACGCGACGGGGTTCTTCGGGGTCCTGACGTCCGCGCTCTCCCAGGTCGGCGACGCCAACCTGCCGACCGTCCTGCTCGCCCTCGGCAGCATCGCGGTGCTCGTCGTGCTCGGGCGGGTCGCGCCGCGGGTCCCCGCGCCGCTCGTCGTCGTCGCGGCGGGGATCCTGCTCGTCGCGGTCGCCGGGATCGACCGGTCCGGGGTCGCCGTCATCGACCCCGTGCCGTCGGGCCTGCCGCTGCCCGTCCTGCCGGACCTGTCGCTCGTGGGCGCGATGCTCCCCGGGGCGGCGGCCATCGCCGTCATGGCGTTCCTCGAGACCGTGTCCGTGGGTCGCGGCGTCCGTCGCCCGGACGAGCCCCAGATCGACCCCGACACGGAGCTCCTCGCGAACGGCCTCGCCGCCGTGGCCGGCGCGTTCTTCCGCGCGATGCCGCCCGCGGGCGGGTTCTCCCAGACCGCGGTGAGCCTGCGCGCCGGGGCGCGCACGCAGGCGTCGGGCCTCGTGACGGCGGCGCTCGCGGTGCTGGTCGCGCTCTTCCTCGCGCCCGTCCTCGACGACCTGCCGCAGGCGACGCTCGGCGCGATGGTCGTGGTGGCGACGGTGAGCCTCATCCAGGTGGGCGAGTTCGTCGAGCTGTGGCGCATCAACCGGGTCGAGCTCGCGTGCGCGGTGGTGACGGCCGCGATCGGGCTCGTGGCTGGCCTGCTGCCCGCGGTGGGGGTCGGGGTCGTGATGACGCTGGTCCTGGTGCTCCGTGAGGCGGACCGGCCACGCGCCGTCGAGCTGGCGCGCTCGCCCGACGGCGGGTGGACGTACGCGGACCGGGCCGGGTCGTCGCGGGCGCCGGGCGCGCTGGTCCTGCACCTCGAGGGCGGCCTGTACACCGCGAACACGCGCGCCACGGTCGAGGCCGTCCTCGCCCGGGCGCGGTCCGAGGACCCGACCCCGCGCGTCGTGGCGCTGGAGATGGAGTCGCAGCGGCTCGTGACGTCGACCGTGCTCGACGGCCTCGCGGACCTGGACCGCCAGCTCGCGGGCATGGGCGCGGCGCTGTACCTGGTCCGGGTCCCGGCCGCGGCGCGCGAGGGGGCGGGCGCGTCGGGCTGGTTCCGGGGACTGGTGGACGACGGGCGCGTCGTCCCCAGCGTCGACGCCGCCCTGACCGACGCCGGGGTGCCGGTCCCCTGACCCGGGTCCCGCGAGCCGAGCGGACGATGTCGAGACCCTACTACCTTGCGACGCAAGGTATCTGGTAGCGTGCAACGCATGGTACCGACGCCCGACATGGTCCTCACCCAGCTCCGCAAGGGCGTGGTGGAGTACTGCGTCCTGGCCTGCCTGCGCGAGGCGCCGGCGTACGGTCTCGAGCTCGTCGAACGGCTCGGGGCGCGGGGAGTGCTGCTGACGAGCGACGGCACGCTCTACCCGCTCCTGTCACGCATGCGCCAGCAGGGCTGGGTCACGACCGAGCTGGCCGCCTCGCCGCTGGGGCCACCACGGCGGTACTACGTGCTCACACCAGAGGGAAGTGCCGCGCTCGGGGTCTTCGCCGACACCTGGGCCCGCTTCTCCGCCGACGTCGACGCCACCCTGGAGGCACGATGACCCACCCGTTCCCCCCGCTGGTCGAGGCCTATCTCGCCGATCTCGACCGTGCGCTCGAAGGCGCCGATCCGCGTGAACGGTCCGAGACGCTGGCCGCCGTGCGCGAGCACACCCGCGAGGCGCTCGCCCTCCGCGGGAGCGACGACGACGCCGTGCGCCACCTGCTCGAGGAGCTCGGACCGGTCGACTCCATCGCGGCCGCGGCCGGCACGCCTGCACCGGCCCCGGCGTCGGGCCCGCCGCTCGCCGACACGCTGCTGGTCGTCCTGAGCGTCGTGAGCCTGGTGCTGTTCATCGTGCCGCTGTTCGCCGTCGGCACCGTCGTGTGGGCGGGCACCCGGCTCCGCGCCGGCGCCGGCGACCGCTCGCGGCAGAAGACCGCGCTCGTGATCGGAGTCGTCGCGCTCGTCGCGTTCCTCGCGGTCCTCGTCTCCCACTACGTGGCGACGGCCTAGCACCCCGTGCGTGGGGGCGGCCGGGACCGCGCGGGACGGCCGTCCTCAGTCGATGCCCTCGGCGTGGCGCTCGTCGACCGTGCGCTCGGCCTCCAGGGCGGCCTCGCGGTTCTTGCGACGACGCCGCGCGGTGCCGCCCTCCCCGTCGCGGCCCTTCCCCTTGTGCGGGTGGTGGCCCTCGGCGTCGGGGTCGTGCAGCATGTGCGACTCGATGAGCTCGTGCCGCTGGAGGTAGGTGTTCGCGACCGCCTGGATCGTCGCGGCGATCGGCAGCGCGAGGAACGCGCCCAGCGCCCCGAACACCGCACCGAACGCGAGCACGACGACGAAGCTCACCGCCGGGTTCATCTCGAGCGCGCGGGCGGAGACCTTGGGGGAGAAGTAGAGGTTCTCGAGCTGCTGGTAGCCGATGATGAAGGCGAGCACGCCGAGCGCCTGCGGCAGGCCCTGGGACGTGAGCGCGACCGCGACGGGCAGGGCGCCGCCGATGTACGTGCCGATCGTGGGCACGAACTGCGAGACGACGCCCGTGAACACCGCGAGGGGGAGCGCGTACGGGGTCTGGAGGATCAGCAGGAACACGAACGTGAAGACGCTCGACAGCGCGGCGAGGACGATGCGCGAGTTGATGAAGTCGGAGACCTTGACCTGGGTGATCTCCCAGAGCCGCAGCACCTCCTCCTGGCGGTTGGGGGTGAGCCAGCGGCACACGGCCGCGCGGAACTTGGGCCCGGCCGCGAGCAGGTAGTAGGTGACGAGCATGATCGTCAGCGAGGCGAAGATCCCGCCGACGATCGTCGTGGTGACGACGAGCGCGCCGGAGGCGACGTCGTCGCCGAAGTCGTTGATGACCTGCTTGATGAGGTCGTCCGAGTCCGGGATGACCACGTCGAAGCGCTCCGCGACGAGGTCCTGGATGCTCGCGTACAGGTCCGGGAGCGACTGGACGAGCTGGACGAGCTGCTGGACGAACAGGTTCCCGAAGAGCGCGAGCACCACGAGGATCGTCAGGAGCGAGCCGATCAGGGCCACCGCGGCCGCCGCGCCGCGGCGCCAGCCGTGGCGGACCAGCCACACCACGATCGGCTCCAGGGCGAGCGCGACGAAGAACGCGATGAGGATGTTGACGCCCAGCGCCTTGAGCTGGCCCAGCGCGTACCACGCGAAGATCCCGACGAAGACGGCGACGACGGCCATCGCGAGCGCGCGCGGGACCCACCGCGGCGGGCGCCGGGAGTCGTGCTGGACGGGGCGCGTGCCGGCGTCGGGCACGCCCGACCACGGGTCCTCGGCGGGCGTCGGCGTCGTCATGTCCCGAACCTAGTGGCGGCGGTGGGGGCGGGCCCGGCGGGCGCGCCGTCGCTTCCGGATGCCGAACCTCCCGACCGGTGCCACGATCGACGCGCACGCTCGTCCGCTCGTCTCGCTCCGACCACGGTCGGCACCTCAGGAGGACTCGCATGGCACGCTCGTCGCAGGTGACGGCCTGGGTCGGTTGGGTCTGGTTCGCCGGGATCGTCCTCGTGACGATCGGTTTCTTCAACGCGATCAGCGGTCTGGTCGCCGTGTTCTCCCCGAACAGCCTCGTCGGCGTGACCGACGCCGGGATCGTCGTCCTCGACGTGTCCACGTGGGGCTGGATCCACCTCGTCATCGGGGTGCTGCTCGTCCTCACCGGCTTCGCCCTGCTCTCGGGCAAGGGCTGGGCGCGCATGGTCGCCATCGTCCTGGTGGTGCTCAACGCGATCGCCCAGTTCACGACGCTGCAGGTGACGCCGTGGTGGTCGCTGATCACGATCGTGCTCGACGTCTTCGTCCTGTGGGCGCTCGTCGTCCACGGCGACGAGGCCGAGCGCGCCGCGCGCTGAGCCGCCCCGCCCGGGGCCTCCGGGCCTCCCGCGTCCGCACCGTCGTCCTCGCCCACCGACAGACTCAGGAGTCCCGTCCATGGCAACGTTCACCTTCGGCCCCGTCGAGATCGTCGCGATCGCCTTCCCGTCGGACCGCATCCCCGCGGGGGTGCAGGCCTCCGTCCTCGAGGTGCTCGCGGAGGGCACCGTCACGCTCCTCGACCTCGCGGTCGTCCGGCGCTCCGAGGCCGGCGACGTCGAGGTCGTCGAGGTGACCGACCTCGGCGACGAGCTGGAGATCACCGACGTCGAGCTCACGGGCGCCGGCCTCGCCGGCGAGGAGGACCTCGACGCGGTCGCCGCCGGGCTCGCGCCGGGCACGTCGGCCCTCGTCCTCGTCGTCGAGCACACGTGGGCCCGCGGCGTGATCGCCGCGACCGGCGCGGCCGACGGCGTCGTGCTGCTCAGCGAGCGCATCCCGGCCGAGGTCGTCAACGAGGTCGCCGACCTCGCGCTCGTCGAGGACTGAGCCGCCCGCCCGGCGCCCGCTCCGTGGCGCCTCCGCCCACAGAACCAGGAGAACCACATGCCCATCCGTCGCTTCGGCCGCCCCGGGCTCATCGGGACCGCCGCTCGCACCGCCGTCATCGCCGGGACTGCCTCCGCGACCGCGGGCGCCGTCCAGCGCCACCAGGCGAACCGTGCCCAGCAGTCGTGGGAGGCCCAGCAGGCCGAGGCCGCGCAGGAGCAGGCACGCATCGAGGCCGCGGCCCAGCAGGCTGCGGCCCAGTACGCCCAGCCCGCGCCGGCCGCGCCCGCCGCGGCCCCGGCGCAGGACGACCTGCTCGGCCAGCTCGAGCGGCTCGGTCAGCTCCACGCCTCCGGCGTGCTGAGCGACGCCGAGTTCGCCGCGGCCAAGGCCAAGCTGCTCGGCTGACGAGGAGAATCGCCATGGCCACGTTCACCGTCTGGAAGTTCGACTCTCCCGAGGGCGCGGACACCGCGTCCCGGATCCTGCACGACTCGGCCTCCGAGCACGCGATCCGCATCATCGACACCGCGGTCGTCGCGTGGCCGGAGGGCGCAGCCAAGCCGACGACGCGTCACGGTCACCAGGACGAGTGGCGCGGCACCGGCTGGGGCGCGTTCTGGGGCCTGCTGCTCGGCTCGCTCTTCTTCGCGCCCGTGCTGGGCGCGGCGGCCGGCGCCGCGATCGGCGCGTCGACCAAGGCGATGGCCGCCGTGGGGATCGACAAGGACCAGCTCGACCGCATCCGGGAGGGCGTCACGCCTGGGTCGTCCGCGCTGTTCGTCGTCACCGAGGACGGCGACCTCGACCGCGTGGGCGAGCGGTTCCACGGGGTCCACGGCAAGCTCGTCGCCACGAACCTCACGGACGCCGAGCGGAGCACCCTCCTCGAGACGTTCGACTGACGGACCGGCCCCGCGCGTGCTCAGTCGTCGAGGCGCGCGGGGAGGCCGAACAGCGGAAACCACGAGGCCGTGTCGAGGAACGCGTTGATGGCCGTCACCCGCCCGTCCTCGGTCTCGATCACCTGCAGCGCCCACGGCTCGTGCCCGCCGTCCGCGGCCCGACGGTACTGGCCGAACCCGAACGTGCCGTTCACCGCGACCGGCACCATGCGGGACCCCTCGCACTCGTGGCCGGGCCCGGTCATCCAGGTCACGATGTCCGCCGTGCCCTTCATCCACAGCGGGTACGGCGGCATGGACAGCGTCGCGTCCTCGTGGAGGATCGCGACGAGCGCGTCCATGTCGTAGCGCTCGAACGCGTCGAGGTAGCGCTCCAGCAGCAGCCGCTCCTCGTCGCCGAGCCCGGCGTTCGACGCGACCGGCGCGGGCGCGGGCTCGGCGTCCTCGCCGAGGCCCGAGCTGTCCCAGTGGGCCCGTGCCGCCAGCGTCGCCCGCGCCCGCTGCAGCGCGCTGTTCACCGACGCGACCGACGTGTCGAGCAGCTCCGCGACCTCGCTCGCCTGCCACCGCAGCACCTCGCGCAGCAGGAGCACGGCGCGCTGCTTGGGCGGCAGGAACTGCAGCGCGGCCACGAACGCGAGCCGGATGGTCTCACGGCCCACCGCGACCTGCGCCGGGTCGCCGTCGTGCGGCAGCACGCGATCGTCGGGCACCGGCTCGACCCACGTCTCCTCGGGGAGCACCTGGCCCAGGTTCTCGGCCTCCGGCGCCTGCGGACCGCCGAGGCCCATGGGGCGCTCACGCCGCTTGCGCGCGCCCAGCGCGTCGAAGCACACGTTCGTCGCGATGCGGTAGAGCCAGGAGCGCAGCGACGAGCGGCCCTCGAACCGGTCGTAGGAGCGCCACGCGCGCAGGAACGTCTCCTGCACGGCGTCCTCCGCCTCGAACGAGGAGCCGAGCATGCGGTAGCAGTAGCCCGTGATCTCCCGGCGGTGGCCCGCGAGGACCGCGTCGAGGTCGTCGCGCTCGGGCAGGGGAGCGGGGCCGGTCGCGGTGGCTTCCGGGCGGACGCTCGTGGGGGTGGCGAGGTCGGTCATGGTGCTGCCTCTCAGGACTCGAGGTCTCGACGTTCGCGGGGGGTGCCTACGGTGGGTGCGCGCTGCCGCGACCGCCCGCGCGGGACCAGGGGAGTGGCCCACCTCACACACGCTACCTCTGCCCTCCGACACGGCACAGCCCGCGCCGACCCCGGGGTCGCTCCCCGGGGTCGCGTCGGGGTGGGGCGGAACCCCGGGCTCGACGACCGGGCTCAGTCGTCCAGGTCGAGCTCGAACCACACGGCCTTGCCCGGGACGCCGTCGATGGCGTCGACCCCCCAGCGCGATGCGCAGCGCTCGAGGAACTGCACGCCCCGTCCGCCCGTCTCGTCCGGGCGCGGGGACCGGAGCCGAGGGAGCGCCGGCGAGCCGTCCCGGACCGCGACGCGCAGGACACGGTGCCCGACCTCGAGCTCCGCCTCGACCGGGGCCGCGCCGTGCTGGACCGCGTTCGTCAGGATCTCGCTCGTGAGGAGCATCGCGATGCGGCGGACCGACGGGGAGACGTCACAGCTCTCGAGGACGTCGTCCACCCAGCGCCGGGCCGGTCCGATCGCCGACGACGCGTGCTCGACCTGCCGCGTCAGGACGGACGGCCGTCCCGGTCCGGGCGGTCGGGCGACGGCGTGCCGCACCCGCAGCGCGAGGACGGCGACGTCGTCGCGCTGGTCGGACACGAGCCGGCGCACGAGCGCGTCGGGCAGGGCGGACGTCGCGGTGGCCGTGAGCTCGGCGAGGACGGCCCGCACGGCGCCGAGGCGCTCGGCGTAGGACGCGCCGCGCCGCTCGACGAGACCGTCGGTGTACAGGAGGAGCGTGTCGCCGTGCGCGAGGTGCGCGCGGTGGTCGTGCCGCGTGGTGCCGGGGACGACGCCCAGCATGAGGTCCGGGGGCGCGTCGAGCGTCTCGACGGTGCCGTCGGCGCGCAGCACGAGCGGGGACGGGTGCCCGGCGTTCGACCACGTGAGGTCGAACCCGTGCGGGGTGCGGTCGAGCCGGACGACGGCGGCCGTGCCGCTCGAGTGCAGCGCGAGGCCGCGGTTGGCCCGGTCCAGGAGCCGCAGCAGGACCGCGGGGGGCTCGTCCTGGCACCACGCGAACGTGCGCAGCATGGAGCGCAGCTGGCCCATCTGCGCGGCCGCGCGCATGTCGTGGCCGGTGACGTCGCCGATCATGAGGACGCACGCGTCGTCGTCGAGCACCACCGCGTCGTACCAGTCGCCGCCGACCTGGTCGGTGCGGGTCGCGGACGCGTAGGTGGCGGCGAGCTCCGCGCTGCGGACCGACGGGAGCTCGGTGAGCATCGCCGCCTGGAGCGTCGTCGCGACGCGGTGCCGCTCCTCCAGGAGCCGGACGCGGTCGAGCGCGTGCGCGACGTACGACGCGACCGTCGTCTCCGTCTTCACCGCGTCCTCGTCGAAGTCCCGGACCGCGTCCCACGCCAGCGCGACGACGCCGAGCAGCCGCTCCCCGGCGAGGACCGGGAGGAAGGAGCGCGCCTCGACGTCGTCGGACGTGATGAGGGCCGCCGCCTCGGGCAGCCGCGCCGTGTAGTGGGCGTGGTCGCGGAAGAACAGCGGCTCGCGCGTGCGGGCGGCGATCGCGGCGCCGCGCTCGTCGTCGATCCGCATCCGGCGGAACGACACGGGGACGCCCGGCTCCAGGTGGTCGAGCGTCGTGTACTCGAGGCGCGTTCCGCTCGCGTCGAGCATCGCGAGGCCCGCGTAGCGGGCGCCGATCGCGGCGCCGACCGCGGAGAGCCGCTCGGCGACGTCGCGCACGGACGTCGCGGCGGCGAACGACTCGGAGAGCTCCAGCAGGAGGCGGGACCGCCGGTTGGCCGCGAGCGCGACCCGCTGCATGCGCTTCGCCCGCGCCCGGGCGAGCCGCAGCCGCAGCTCGGACGTGCACGCGGACGCGAGGTCGGCGAGGGTCGCGAGGTCCTCGTCGGACCACGGCCTCGGGCGTCCGTCGAACGCGCACAGCGACCCGACGGCGCGCCCGTGCGGGTCGAAGATCGGGAAGCCGGCGTAGGACACGACGCCGATGTCGTCGACCGCGCGGAGCGAGGCGAGGTGCGGGACGACCCGGGCGTCCTCGACCACGAGCGGTCGTGCGTCGCTCGTGACGAACTGGCAGAACGTGTGGCTCAGGGGTGTGCGGCGCTCCGACTGGTACGGCTCGGGCAGGCCGAGCGCGCCGGGCAGCACCGCCTCGTCGTCGAGGACGAGCGTGACCAGCGCCGACGGCACCCCGAGCTGCCGCCGCACGAGACGCGCGAACCGGTCGAACGACTCGTCCGCCACCGGCTCGGCGAGCCCCGCCTGCGCGAGCTCGTGGATCGCCTGGGCGTCGGTCATGGTGCCAGTATCACCAGGACGAGGCCGGTCAAACAGTGCAAGCGGTGCCAGCCGGGCACGCGGACGGGGTGAAATCGGGAAGAAGGGAACCTCGGGCGGGGACGCTGCGTGTACCGCTCGTGAGACCACGACACGACGGCGGGCGCGGCCCGCGAGGGGTGAGGACGTGACCGCGACGGGTGCGGCCGGACCGGTCGGGGGGACCGGCAGGCTCCAGCTGCTGCTCGACGTCGCAGGTGACGACGATCGGGACGACGATCGGGACGATCATCGGGACGGCGAGCTGGACGGCGCGCCGGCGGTCGAGGTCGACCTCGTCGCCCGGCGCACGCGCGACGAGGAGTTCTCGGCGTTCATGCGGGACGCCCGCGACCCCCTGCACCGCATGGCGTACCTGCTCTGCGGGGACCGGCACCGGGCGGAGGAGCTCACGCAGCACGCGCTGGAGCGCACGTACCGCGCGTGGTCGCGGGCCCGTGAGCGCGACCCGCTCGCCTACGCCCGCCGCGTGCTGGCCAACCTGCGCGTCGACACGTGGCGCCGCACGCGGCGCGAGGTGCTCGCCGGGCCGGACGAGCTCACGCGGGCGGAGGGCGTCGGCCGGCCCGGCCGCCCCGGTGCCGGGGAGCCGACGGGCTCCGTCGACGATCGCGACGCCGTCGTGCGCGCGCTCCTGACGCTCCCGGTCAAGCAGCGCCGCGTCGTCGTCATGCGGCACCTGCTCGACCTCAGCGAGAGCGAGGTCGCCGCCGAGCTCGGCATGCCCATCGGCACCGTGAAGTCCACGGCCTCCCGGGGCCTCGCCCGCCTGCGGGCGCTCCTCGGCGCACCCGACGGCACCGCTCCCGCCCCGACGACCACCACCCTGACCTCCCCGACCACCCCGACCTCCGGAAGGACACCCCGATGAGCCCCGTGACCGGACGCCCGGTGCCCACCCCGCCCGAGGACGACTTCCTCGCCCGGCTGCGCCGCACGGCCGACGACGCCGTCCCGCCCTCCGAGCTCGACCTCGACCTGGTTCTCCGGTCGAGCCGTCGCGGCGTGCAGCGGCGCCGGTCGCTCGCCGGCGTCGCGGGCGTCGTCGCGCTGGGGCTCGTCGGGACGGGCGTCGTGACGGCGGGCGGCCCGGACGGGCTCCGCGACCTCGCGCGCGAGGTCGTCACCGGGTCGCCCGGGTACGAGGTCGTCACGGCCGAGGCCACGGCTGTCGACCTCGCGCACGGCGTCGTCGCGGTCGAGGAGCCCGCGACGTACCTGCGCGAGGACGGCACGTACGTCCTCGACCTCGGCCTCGGGGCGTGGCGCGACGGCGAGCGGTTCCTCGTCGAGTACGCACCGGGCTCCGAGGCAGAGGGGGTCGCGCCGACCGTCCGCGTGGTGGCCGGCGACGACGCCGATCTCCGGGGCCTCCTGCGCGGTGAGGCAGCCGGAACCGTCCTGCGCTCCGGGTCGCTCGGGATGTCCGTCGTGGAGCATGTCGGCGGTCATGAGCGGCTCGTCGTCGGGCTCTCGCTCGCCCATGTCCGCGAGGGCGACCTGTGGGCCGTGCTCGCGGGCGAGGTGTCGGGGGCGTCGGGGGCGACGGTGTCGACCCTTGCGGTGCCGACCACGGCCCTCGACGGAGGGACCCTCTACGCGATGCTCCTGGGCACTCCGTCGGCGGAGGCCCCGGACGTCCGCGGCATGACGTCGTACGACGCCCGGACCTGGAGCAACGAGACGTGCGACGGTCCGATGGACGCTCACGAAGGCGGGTTCTCGACCTGTCGATCCGACTACGATCCCGTGACCGGGAGGGCCGGGGCGCTCCTGCGGACGTCGCCGCCCGCGGACCCGGCCGTGCTGAGCGTCCTGCGCTCGGTCCGGGACGAGCGCTCGGAGAACGCCGCCGACGTCTACGTGCTCCTGGAAGCGTGCCTCGACGTGCGAGGCGAACCTGTGCCCGGGCCTGGCCCCTTGGCGTCCTTCGACGTCCCGCCGGGTGTGGACGGTGACACGTGGCGGCAGTGCCTCATGGACACCGCGCTCGTCGACGACGAGTACTGGCGGGACTATCGCGCAGCTCACCGCCCGGAGTGAGGATCCCTCAGGTGCCGCCGCGGGACCTGAGATCGGTGAGCGCGTGCTCGGCGCCGTGCGCGTCGAGGTAGGTGCCGCCGCGGACCTCGGGGACGAGCGCGGCGTCGGGCCCCGCCGTGAAGCGGTGGACGAGCGGGTGGCCGGTGGGCACGTCGAGGTCCTGGACCTCCTCGGGCGTGAGGTCGTCCACGAGCACGGACAGCGCGCGCAGCGAGTTGCCGTGCCCGACGACGAGGACCGCCTCGCCCCGGGCGAGCGCCGCGCGCGTCTCCGCCCAGAAGGGACGCAGCCGTTCGACGACGTCCGCGAGCGACTCGGCGTCGGGGCGCAGGGCGGCGCGCGCGGCGTCGGGCAGGCGCAGCAGGGTGTCGTCGACGAGCGGGCGCGCGGGGTCGTCCGCCGCGAGCGGCGGTGGTCGGTGCAGGTAGGAGCGGCGGTAGCGCCAGTACGCGGCCTCGCCGTAGTCGCGCCGGACGACGTCGCGCGGCTTGTCCGTGAACGCGCCGTAGTGGCGCTCGACGAGGCGCCACTCGACCGCGAGCGGCGGCGGGCCGGGCAGCGCGTCGGCGACGATCGCGGCCGTCGTCGCGGCGCGCACGAGCGGAGACGTGACGACGCGGCGCGGCGCCAGGGCGGGCTCGCGCCCGACGGCGTCGGCGAGCAGGCGGGCCGCGCGCCCGGCCTCGGCGACCCCGACGTCCGAGAGCGGCACGTCGAGGAGGCCGGTGAAACGGTCGCCCGCGTTGAACGTGCTCTGCCCGTGGCGCACGAGGACGAGGGTGCCGACCGACCCACCGTCCGGCGGTCCGGGTGACGCCCCCGGCGCCGGGTCGGACGACGAGCCCATCGCGTCAGACCTCGAGCAGCCCGCGCTGGTGCGCGAGCGAGACGGCCTCGGCGCGACCGGACGCGCCGAGCTTGGCCAGGACGTTGGACACGTGGACGCTCACCGTCTTCGCCGAGATGAACAGGCGCTCGCCGATCTGCCGGTTGGTCAGGCCCTGCGCGACGAGCAGGAGGACCTCCTCCTCGCGCTCGGTGAGGACCGCCGTGGTGGACCGCCGGACGCCGGGCAGGTCGAGCCGGCCGCGGCGCCCGAGCGCGCGCACCGCCTCGGCGAGGGGGGCCGCGCCCATCGACTCGGCCTCCTCGAGAGCCTGCGCCGCCTCGATCTCGGCCGCGTTGCGGTCGCCCGCGCCGAGCAGCGCCTGGGCCCACCGGAAGCGCGAGCGTGCGACCTCGTACCGGTAGCCGTAGTCGAAGAGGCGCGTCGTCTCCTCCCACAGCGCCGGGTCGTCCTCGCCCGTGAGGCGCGAGTGCTCCGCCGCGGCGCGCGCGAGCCAGGCGCGTCCCTCGGGCCCGAGGCGACCGCCGCGCGGTCGGCCGCGCTCCGCCGTCGTGCGCGCCGCCTCCAGCAGCTCGTCGCCGCGCGCGACGAGCGCCGCGACCTGCCCGGCCCCGGCCGCGCCCTGGAGACGCGCCGCGTCCGCGGCGTCGGCGAGCGCGGCGAGCGCGAGCGCCGAGATCCAGATGCGGCCCAGGAAGTAGTCGCTCCACGTGCGGCCCAGGTGGTCCACGAGCTCGACGGCCAGCGCGACCGCCTCCTCGTCCCGCCCCGCCCACGTGAGCGCGTCGATCGAGCAGCCGCCGGAGATGAGCGCGATCTGCCCGTCCCGGAACCAGTCCCGCCGCAGGGCCGCGCCGCGGGCGAGCGCGTCGTCGTCGCCGCGCGCCACCGCCGCGTAGAGCTGGACGCACGAGAGCTGCGGGGCGGACCCCTCGGGCATCGTCTCGCCCGTGGTCTCGGTGGGCGTGAGGTCGCCGAGCACGTAGCGCACGAGGTCGCGGAACAGGCGCAGCTCGACGCCGTACGCGCTCCAGCCGAGCCCGGTCGCGCGTGCGCGGTCGAGGCCGTCGGCCGTCACCTGGAGCGCCTCGTCGATGCGGCCCGCGTAGTAGCGGTTGGCCGCGATGTTGTACCAGCAGCGCAGCTCGGTGAGGATGTCGCCCGCCTCGACGGCGCGCTCTCGGGCCTGGGCGAGCAGCACCGCGGCCCGGTCGTCGTCCGCGACCTCGAGGATCGCCATCGTCGTGAGCACGTCGGCCTCGACGTCGGGCGCGTCGAGCCGGTGCGCGACGTCCAGGGCCTGCGCCGCGACCTCCGCGGCGAGCTCGTCGAGGTCGGCGTTCATCGCGGCGCGCGCCCGCATCGCGAGCGTCCACGCGCGGTCGAGCGACGGCGGCTCTTCCGGGAGCACGGCGAGCGCGGCCTCGGTGTGGGCGAGGGTCTCCTCGACCTCCTCCGTCCCGAGCAGGTACCGCGACAGGACGTGCCGCAGCGACGCCTGGCGCATCGGGTCGCCCGCGGTGCCCTCGACGACCTTGCGCGCGAGCGCGACCGCGCGGTCCGGCTCGCCGGCACGGCTCGCCGCCCCGGCCGCGGCGAGCGCGACGGTGACGCGGTCCTCGCCGAGGAGGTCCGCGGCGTCGGGCACCGCCTGCCAGAGCGCGAGCACCTGCTCGAGGTGCCGCAGCTCCTCCGCGGGCGCGAGCACGCGCGCGGCCTTGCGCGCGGCGGCGCGCGACGCCGTGAGCGCGGCCGGGAGGTCGTGCGCGGCGAGCGCGTGGTGCGCGCGCAGCGCGGGCGACCCGAGCCCCGGGTCGTCGTCGAGCGCGGCGAGGTAGGCGCGGTGCACGCCGACGCGCTCGCCCGGCAGCAGGTCGGACGCGACGGCCTCGGCGAGCAGCGCGTGACGGAACACGACCGTGTCGCGTGCGCCGTCCCCCTCGACCGCGAGCACGTGGTGGGCGATCGCCTCGCGCAGCGCGGCGTCGAACGAGCGCCCGGTGGCCGCCTCGCCGTCCGCGGCGTCGCGCGCGAGGGCGGCGCGCAGGAGCGGCTCGCTCACCTGGCGCCCGGACACCGACGCGACGCGCACGAGGTGCTGCACGGCGGGGTCGAGCACCTCGAGGCGGGCGCGCAGGACGTCCGCGAGGGACCAGGGCAGCTCGTCGTCGAGGCCCGACTCGACGAGCTCCTCGGCGAAGTAGGCGTTGCCCTCGGAGCGCGTCCGGACGGACTCGAACGCGTCGGGCAGCAGGGGAGCGCCCGCGAGCGCGGTGGTGAACTCGCGCAGCTCGCCCTCGGTGAACGGGGAGAGCTGCACGTGCTCGACGCGCGGGTGGCGCAGGAGCTCCGCGAGGACGGGGCGCAGGGGGTGGCGACGGTGCAGGTCGTCCGCGCGGTAGCTCGCGACGACGAGGACGTGCTCCGCGCGCAGGCGCGCGACGACGAAGCGCAGGACGTCGCGGCTCGACGGGTCCGCCCAGTGCAGGTCCTCGACGACGAGCACGAGCGGCGCCTCGGCGGTCCCCGACGCGGCGAGCGCGGCCGCGACGCTCTCGAAGAGCTGGAGGCGCTCGCCCTGGCTCTGCTCGTCGTCCGCGGGCGTCCCGGCGTCGAGCAGGCGCGCGAGCGCGGGCCGCGCCGCGACGGTCTCGTCGACCGCGGGGTGCTGCGCGCGCAGCGTCGTCAGGGCTTCGGAGAAGGGCAGGTACGGAAGACCGACCTCGCCGAGGTCCACGCAGTGGCTCCAGACGACGGTCGCGCCGCTCCCGGCGGCGAGCTCCGCCGCACGCGTGAGGAGGCGCGTCTTGCCGACCCCGGCGTCGGCGCCCACGAGCACCACGCCGGGTTCGCCCCGGCGCGCGCGCTCGACCGCCGCGGAGAGCGCGTCGAGCTCGGCGGCGCGGGCCACGAAGGGCGCGCGCGAGGAGGGGCGTGGCACGGCTCCCATCCTCGCAGCGTGCACCGACACGTGACCAGCGCTTACCTCGCCGGAGCCCGCGCCGGACACGACGACGCCGCCGACGAGAGAGTCCTCGTCGACGGCGTCGGGCGGCGCGGTCACCGCGCCGCGTGGTCGTGGCGCTGACGGCGCCCGCGCCACCAGTGCAGCAGCGAGGGCTCGTCGTGCCGGAACTCCTCGCGGAGCCGCTGCGTGCGGTACGCGAGATCCGCCTCGAAGGTCGGATCGAACTGTGCGCTCATGGTCGTCCCCGTCTCTGCAGGCACCCTGCCTGTCCGACGCTCACGTTCGTCCTGAGCACCGGGCCGTCGCATCGGACGACCGCGCAGCGTTCGGGGGAGGGTGCCTTAGGCGGTCCCCGCCCCCGACCCTGAGGCGCCTGAGGTGGGCCGTCGCGCCTAAGGCGCCCGGCCCGCACGGGCCGCCCCGCGCGGGCGCCACCAGGAGATGCGTGCCCACGGCGGCGCGCGAGCATGGGACGAGCGGCCGGCGGAGAAGGAGGTGGCGCGGTGGCACGGATCGACCGGATCGCGGAGCCGTGGGGGACGCGGACGCCGTACGGGCCGGGCGACGAGTGGCCCGTCCGGGTCGACTCGCACCTCGCCGAGGGCGTCACCGAGGACGGCGTCGAGCGGTGGGTCCCGTCGGCGTCGATCCTGCACTCGAACGGGGACGGGCTCGACGTCGCGGTCGCGGACGGCCGGATCGTCGGGGTGCGGGGCCGGGCCGAGGACCGCGTGAACCACGGGCGGCTCGGTCCCAAGGACCTGTACGGCTGGCAGGCGAACGCCTCGCCGGACCGGCTCACCCGACCGCTCGTCCGTGAGGACGGGCGGCTCGTCCCGACCTCGTGGGACGACGCGATGCGCCGGGTGGTCGACAGGGCCCGGGACCTGCTCGACGAGCAGGGCGCGAGCGCCCTGGGCTTCTGCACCAGCGGCCAGCTCTTCCTCGAGGAGTACTACACGCTCGGCGTGGTCGCCCACGCCGGGATCGGGACCAACCACGTCGACGGGAACACCCGGCTGTGCACGGCGACGGCCGCCGCGGCGCTCAAGGAGTCGTTCGGGTGCGACGGGCAGCCCGGCTCGTACACCGACGTCGACCACGCGGACGTCGTCGCGCTCTTCGGCCACAACATGGCCGAGACGCAGTCCGTGCTGTGGACCCGGGTGCTGGACCGGCTCGCGGGGCCGAACCCGCCCGCCGTCGTGTGCGTCGACCCGCGCCCCACGCCGGTGGCGCGTGCCGCGACCGTGCACCTCGCGCCCCGGCCGGGGACGAACGTGGCGCTCATGAACGGGATCCTGCACGAGATCCTCGAGCGCGGCTGGGTCGACCACGACTACGTCGACCGGCACACCGTCGGGCTCGAGGAGCTGACCCGCGGGCTCGCCGACTACCCCGTCGACGCGGTGGCCCGGATCTGCGACGTCCGTGCGGACGACCTGCGCGAGGCCGCGCGGGTCCTCGGCACGGCGGAGCGGCTGCTGTCGACGGTGCTCCAGGGCTTCTACCAGTCCCACCAGGCGACGGCGGCGGCCGTGCAGGTCAACAACCTGCACCTGCTGCGGGGCATGCTCGGCCGGCCGGGCTGCGGCGTCCTGCAGATGAACGGCCAGCCGACGGCGGAGAACACGCGCGAGTGCGGCGCCGACGGGGACCTCGCGGGGTTCCGCAACTGGTCGAACCCGGCTCACGTGGAGGAGCTCGCGCGCGTCTGGAACGTCGACCCGATGCGGATCCCGCACTACTCGCCGCCGACCCACGCGATGCAGATGTTCCGGTACGCCGAGGAGGGCTCGCTCCGACTGCTGTGGGTGCAGGCGACCAACCCCGCGGTGTCGTTGCCGGAGCTCGCCCGGATCCGGTCGGTCCTCACCCAGGACCGGCTCTTCCTCGTGGTGCAGGACCTCTTCCTCACCGAGACGGCGCAGCTCGCCGACGTCGTGCTGCCCGCGGCGACGTGGGCCGAGAAGACGGGCACGTTCACCAACGCGGACCGCACGGTGCACCTGTCCGAGAAGGCGGTCGAGCCGCCCGGCGAGGCGCGGGCGGACCTCGACGTGTTCCTCGACTTCGCGGAGCGCATGGACCTCCGGGACGAGGACGGCGGCCCGCTCGTCACGTGGCACGACGCCGAGTCCGCGTTCGAGGCGTGGAAGGAGTGCAGCCGGGGCCGCCCGTGCGACTACTCCGGGCTCACGTACGACCTGCTGCGGGGTGCGGGCGGCATCCAGTGGCCGTGCGACGCCGAGCACCCGGACGGGACCGAGCGCCTGTACGCGGACGGGCGGTTCTTCGCCCACCCCGACGTGTGCGAGAGCTACGGGCGCGACCTCGTCACCGGGGCGCCGTTCGACCGCACCGACTACGCGGCGGCCAACCCCGAGGGGCGCGCGCTCCTGCGGGCGGCCGAGTACGTCCCGCCGCACGACCTGCCGACCGAGGAGCACCCGCTCCAGCTCGTCACGGGCCGCACGCTCTACCACTTCCACACGCGCACCAAGACGGGGCGCGCGCCGCAGCTCCAGGAGGCCGCGCCGGAGGTGTGGGTCGAGGTCTCCGAGCACGACGCCGTCGTGCACGGGCTGGTCGAGGGCGACGTCGCGGAGGTGCGCACCCGGAGCGGGAGCGTCCGGGCGCGGGTGCGCGTCAGCGGCATCCGGCCGGGCGTCGTCTTCGTCCCGTTCCACTACGGCTACTGGGACACCCCCGGCGGCCACGAGCCGGAGGAGCACGGGCGCGCCGCGAACGAGCTGACCCCCACGGACTGGGACCCGGTGTCCAAGCAGCCGATCTTCAAGACGGCGACGGCCGCGCTGCGCAAGGTCGCCGACGGCGGCGGCACGGCCTCGCCCGCCCCCACGACGACCGCCTCGGCGCCCCTCGCCCCCGGCGTGCCGCCGACGCGCGGGGCGCGCGGCGCGACCGCGGACGAGACGGTCCCCGCGACCGGAGACAGGGGCGCACCATGAAGATCGGCCTCGTCCTGCGCGAGCTCCACCGCTCCGAGGCCGACCTCGCCCACGAGCTGCTCCAGGCCAGGGAACGGCACCGCGCGGACCACGAGCTGCACCACGTGGCGCAGGACCTCGCGGAGTGGTCGTCGCGCCACGTGCGCGAGATCGCGGAGGTGGCCGGCCCGTACGGCGAGGAGCTCGACCCGGAGGCCGGGCGCGACACGGGGCTCGCCCGCGCGGTCCGCGACCGCGCGAGCGAGCTCCTGGGCCGGTCCTCGGCGCCGGGCCTGCTCCTGCTGCGCGACCTGCGGACCATCTACACGAAGGCCTCCGGCGTCACCGTCGACTGGGACATGCTCGGCCAGGCGGCGCAAGCCGTCCGGCACACCGACCTGCTCGACGTCGTGCAGCGGTGCTTCCCCGAGACCCGGCGCCAGGCGCGCTGGGCCGAGGCCAAGCTCAAGGAGTCCTCCACGCAGGTCCTCGTGAGCTGACCGTCGACGGCGCGCGCTCAGCCGGCGTCGAAGCGGTCGTCGGCGTCGCGCTCCGGGTCGTCGGCGGGCACCTCGCCCGGGATCGCCTCCGTGGCGGCCGCACCGGCGCGGTCGGTGCGCGCCCGGCCGGGGGCGTGCCCGTCCTCAGGAGGTGCCTCGGTCGAGCGCTCCTCCGCGCCGTGACGTGCGGTGCCCTCGTCGTTCTCGCTCATGTCTGCCCGTCCCTGGGTCGTCGGTCTCGTCCTCGACGCTAGGGCGGCTCCGCGGGGCTCGCAGTCGGTGACCGTGGCACCGGGCCCGAAAACGGGTGGACGGCGCCGGCCGACGGGGGCTATCACCAGGGCATGACGATCCTCGCGACCTCCCCGTTCGACGTCCGACCGCTGGAGCACGAGGACCGCGAGCCGGCCCTGGACGTGGTGTGGCGGGCGTTCGGGTGGGGGTACCGGCAGGACTCCGCCGACGACGTCTTCGCGGGCCGCTCCATCGAGGCCGACCGCACGCTCGTCGCCGTCGACGGCGCGGGCGGCGACGTCGTCGGGACCGCGAGCGCGTACTCGCTGCGGATGACGATGCCCGGCGGGGACCTGCTGCCCGTCGCCGGGGTGTGGATGGTGACCGTCGCGCCCACCCACCGCCGACGCGGCGTCATGACGGCGATGATGCGCCGTCAGCTCGCCGACCTCGCGGCCGGGGGCGAGGCCGTGGCCGCGCTCTGGGCGACGGAGGCCGGCGTCTACGGGCGGTACGGCTACGGGATCGCGTCGTGGCGCCAGCCGATCGAGGTCGACCTCGCACGTGCCGCGTTCACGCCGCGCGCGCGGGACCTCGCAGCACGGTCGTCGGCCCGTCTGCACCTGATGTCCCTGGACGACGCCCTGCCGCACCTGACCGCGATCCACGACGACCTCCTGGGCTCGCGGCCCGGGACCCTCGCGCGCGACGCGGACCGCTGGCAGTTCCTCCTCGGCGGCGGCGACGGCCGTCCGCCGGCCGAGATCGTCGTCGCCCTCGGTCCCGAGGGCCCGAGCGGGTACGCGGCGTACCGGGTCCGCGAGGGGAAGCCCGGGCTGGTGCCGGCGGGCGTGGTCGCCGTCCAGGAGGTGAGCGCCACGGACCCGGCCACGCACGCCCGGCTCTGGCGCTACCTGCTCGACCTCGACCTCATGAGCACGCTGACGTGCGAGTCGCGGCCCGTGCCGGACCCGCTGGCCCACCTGCTCGCCGACCACCGACGGATGCACGCGCGCCTCGACGAGGCGCTGTGGGTCCGCGTCGTCGACGTCGAGCGGGCGCTCGCCGCGCGGGCCTTCTCCGCCCCCGTCGACCTCGTCCTCGACGTGACCGACGACGTGGTCCCCGCCAACGCCGGGCGGTGGCACGTCGTCGTCGGCGCGGCGGGCGGCACGGCCACGGTGCGCCGGACCGACGCGCGCGCCGACCTGTCGCTGGACGTCGGCGACCTCGGCGCGGCCCACCTGGGCGCCACCCCGCTGCACGTCCTCGCGCTGGCGGGACGCGTCGTCGAGCACACGCCCGGCGCGGTCGCCGCCGCGTCGGCGGCCTGGTCCTGGTCGCCCACGGCGCACGCCGCGGAGATCTTCTGAGCCCTCGCCGTCGACCCGGCGTGACCGGGGTCACTCCTCCCGTTGCCAACGACCCGGCCCCGGCGCAGACTGGACGAAGGACCGGACCCGCTGTGGGGGTGACCTCGTGACCGACACCTACGACATGCTGCCGATGCTGGGCCGTGGCAAGCACCGCAACCCGAAGAAGGGCGCGTGCTTCATGGAGCTCGCGTCCTATCTCGCGGGGGAGCGGTGGAGCGACCATCCACGGTGCACGCACCCGCTGCTCGCGATGCTCGCGCGCGCCGTGAACGACCTCACGGTCGACCCGGAGCGCCCCAAGCTCGCGCCGCTCATCCCGTCCGTCATCGGGCTGACGAGCGACGACCCGCACTGGGACGTGCGCATCGCGCTGCGGGCAGCGGTGACGGCGCTGCCGATCGCCCCGGCGGACCGGCAGCAGACGCTCGCCGTCGCGATCATCGGGGCGGAGAAGATGCTCGACGTCCTCGACGACCGCCCCGCGGGCACGCTCAGCGCCGAGTCCGCGGACGCGCTCGCGAGCTGCCCGCGCACGGCGCGCTGGGCGCAGCGGTTCTGCGAGGGCGCGCGGCTGCGGCCGAACCGGTTCGTGCGCGACGCCGCGCCGAGCATCATCTCCGCGGCGGTGCAGGGCATCGCCGAGGCGTGCGTGCCGGACCCGGACGAGCGCCTGCGCGCGCTGCTCGCCGCGACGATCGACGACTGCCGGGCCTGGGACGACGCCGAGCCCGCACCGGCGCTCGACCCCGAGTCGTGGGCACCCGTCGTGCGGCCCTCCGCCGTCGGGACCCGGTGAGCCGCCGGTGAGCGTCACGGGGGACGGGCTCGACGAGAGCCTGGGCGCGCAGCTCTGGGCCGCCGTCGACCCGGCCGTCCCGCCCAGCGGCACCGGCTGCGCCGAGTGCGACGCGGCCGGCGGGTGGTGGGTCCACCTGCGCCGCTGCGCGACGTGCGGGCACGTGGGGTGCTGCGACACGTCGCCGGCCCAGCACGCGACGGCGCACTTCCAGCAGACCGGTCACCGCCTCATGCGCTCCTTCGAGCCGGGGGAGGACTGGTACTGGGACTACGAGACCGAGCAGGTCCTCGAGGGCCCGCACCTCGCCGCGCCGCTCTCGCGCCCGCCGGAGCAGGGCTCGCCCGCCCCGGCCGACCGCGTGCCCTCCGACTGGACGTCCCTCATCCACCGCTGACCACCGCACCCGTCGCCGAACCCGGGGTCGCTCCTCACCTGAGCCGTCAGGTGAGGAGCGACCCCGGGTTCGGCGTCTTCCGAGGGTCCCTGGGGCTGCCGCGTCATGTCCTGTGCTGTGAGGTGTTGTCTTTTTCTGGTGGAAGTTGTTTGATTCTGGGGAGACGTCGTGCGGTGCGCCAAGGAGGGCGACCGCCGGACACGGGAGCCCGGTACGCCGCCGCGTCGAAGCAGTCCCTGGATTCACTCGACGAGGAGGAAGCACGGATGCAGTCCATGACAGCGGTAGCGCCCCCACGGGGCAGACCCGCGAGGATCGTCGCGGCGGCGTTGGCCGCGGCGCTGACGGTCCCCCTGGCCGTGGCGACGGCGGTCGGTGCGACCGCGACGCCGGCGGCCACGACCACGGACGAGGCGGGCGCGCAGGACGTCGCGGCCCAGGACCTCGCCCTCGACAACGGCCTCAAGGGCGAGTACTTCCTGTCCGGCGGCCCCGGCTGGCCGCTCACCGACCTCAAGGCCACGATCCCCGACCAGCGGATCGAGTTCCCCAACCTGGTCCCGACGTTCGCCGAGCTCACGGGCCGCGGCGAGCGCACGTCCGCGCGCTGGACGGGCAAGATCACGCCCGACTACAGCGAGGCGTACACGTTCTCCGCGATCGGCGACAACGGCTTCCGGCTGTGGATCGACGACCGGCTCGTCATCGACCACTGGGTCGACGACTGGGACGTCGAGCAGACCTCCGCCCCGGTCCAGCTCCAGGCGGGCCAGGAGTACTCGTTCCGCATGGAGATGTTCCAGAACACCGGCGGTGCGCACCTCCGGTTGCGGTGGCAGAGCCCCTCGCAGGAACGTGAGATCGTGCCGACCGACGCGTTCACGTACCCCGACGACTTCGTCGTCTTCCCCGCGCAGGCCGCGCTCGAGAGCGACGGCACGAGCCTCAACGTGACGTTCCAGGGCGCCGCGGGCGGCGTCGACGAGAGCCTCGTCGACCACCTCAAGGTCCAGGTGGACCAGCTCGCGTGGCCCGTCGCGCAGGTCGCGGCGCAGGGCGACGTCCTCGGCATCACGCTCGCCGAGCCCGTCGACCGCGCGTCGACCGCCCGCCTGGTCTACGACGGCGAGGGCGACCTCACCGTCGGCGGCGAGAAGGTCGGCTCGCTCAACCTGCCGGTCACCAACGGGTCCGAGTTCCGGATCCAGACCCCGTGGGCCGACGACTTCGACCCCACCAACCCCCTGCCGGAGTACCCGCGCCCGCAGCTCACGCGCGACGCGTGGCAGAACCTCAACGGCGTCTGGCAGTTCGAGGCGGCGGAGTCCGACGACGCCGTGCCGAGCGGTCGCGACCTCGACGAGGAGATCGTCGTCCCGTACGCGGTCGAGTCCGCGCTGTCGGGCATCGAGCGCCGCGAGGACGACATGTTCTACCGCCGCACCTTCGAGGTGCCGCAGGACTGGGCCGTGGGGAGCGACAACCGGCTGCGCATCAACTTCGGCGCCGTCGACTACGTCGCCACCGTGTACGTCAACGGCCAGCAGGTCGGCACCCACCGCGGCGGCTACGAGGCGTTCTCCGTGGACGTCACCGACGCGCTCGTCGAGGGCGCCGAGCAGGAGCTCGTGGTGCGCGCCGTCGACACGACGGACGGCAGCAACCAGGCCGTCGGCAAGCAGACGCTCAACCCGGGCGGCATCTTCTACACCCCGACGTCGGGCATCTGGCAGACGGTGTGGATGGAGCCGGTCCCCGCGGCGGCGATCGACGCCGTCGTCACGACCCCCGACGTCGAGGCGGGCGTGCTCGCGGTGACCGCGCAGTCGTCCTCCGCGTCGGACGACGCCGAGGTGACCGCCGTCGTGCGGGACGCCGAGGGCACCGAGGTCGGCACCGTCACCGGCGCCGCGAACGAGCTGCTCACGGTCGAGATCCCGGACGCGCACCTGTGGTCGCCCGAGGACCCGTACCTCTACGACGTCGACGTCACGCTCACCGACGGAGGCTCCACCGACACGGTGGCCTCCTACGCGGGCATGCGCTCGATCGAGGTCTCCGAGGTGGACGGCGTCCAGCGCATCCTGCTCAACGGCGAGAAGACGTTCCTCATGTCGACGCTCGACCAGGGCTACTGGCCGGACGGCATCTACACGCCCGCGTCCGACGAGGCGTACGTGTTCGACATCCAGGCCCACAAGGACCTGGGCTTCAACACGCTGCGCAAGCACATCAAGGTCGAGCCCGCGCGGTTCTACTACCACGCCGACACGCTCGGCCTGATGATCTGGCAGGACATCCCGAGCGGCTGGTTCAACAACGGCGACACCAACCCGGCGTCCCGCGTCTTCTGGGAGCAGGAGATGAAGGACATCATCGACCAGCACCGCTCGGTGCCGTCGATCGTGGGCTGGGTGACGTTCAACGAGGGCTGGGGCGAGTGGAACCTCGCCGACACGGCGCGGATCGGCAACACGATCGACGAGTACGACCCGAGCCGCATCCTCAACACGCACTCGGGCTACAACTGCTGCGCGTCCAAGGGCGACTCCAAGACGGGCGACATCATCGACTGGCACATGTACACCGGCCCGGCGCTGCCGAAGCCGGACGCCACGCGCGCCGCGATCGACGGCGAGCACGGCGGCTTCTCGATGAGCGTCCCGGGCCACATGTGGCCGGGCGTGTCCGCCAACCCGTACGGCGGCGTCGCGAACAGCGAGGCGCTGACGGACGCGTACGTGCAGAACACGGAGAAGCTCGTGCGGCCGGCGCAGTGCTACCTGTCCGGCTCGGTGTACACGGAGATCTCCGACGTCGAGAACGAGCTCAACGGCTTCTACACGTACGACCGTCGCGTGCTCAAGATGGACGCGGCGCGCGTCAAGGACGTCAACGAGCGGGTCGTCGCGGCGGCGAAGCAGGGCTCCGCGCCCGTCGACCCGGGCACCCCGGGCCTGACCGGCACGGGCCGCTGGTCGTTCGACGAGGGCCAGGGCACGACGGCGGCCGACGGCGTGGGCGACCACGCGGCGTCGGGCACGGGCGAGTGGGTGGCCGGGCGCGACGGAACCGGGTCCGCCATCCACCTCGACGGCGTCGACGACCACTTCACGACCGAAGGGCCCGTCGTCGACACGACCGGCTCCTACACGGTCTCGGCATGGGTCCAGCTCGACAAGAAGCCGAGCAACTGGTCGACCATCGTGGGCCAGGACTCCACCGTGGGCGCGAGCGCGTTCTACCTCCAGTACGGCGGGGGCGGCCGGTGGGCCTTCTCCTACGAGGGCGAGCCGCGGGCCGAGTACGTCGTCGAGCCGGTGATCGGCGACTGGTACCACGTCGTGGGCGTCCGCGACGCGGCCGACCAGAAGCTCAAGCTCTACGTCAACGGCGAGCTCGTCGGCCAGTCCGACGTGTGCGGCGGCACCACGCCGTCCGGGCCGCTCACGATCGGTCGCGGGCAGTGGAGCGGCAACCCCGTCGACTACTGGCCGGGCACGATCGACGACGTGCGCGTCTTCGACCGGGCGCTGTCCGACGCCGAGGTCGCCCAGGTCTACGCCGGTGACGACGACGAGGAGCCGGAGCTCGACGTGACGGTCACCGCGCAGACGCGCTGCCTGGCGGGCAAGGCCTACGTGGCCGTGCGCGCGACGAACGGCGAGGACGTCCCCGTGGACGTCACGCTCGACACGCCGTTCGGGACCAAGGCGTTCAGCGCCGTGGCCCCGGGTGCGAACGCGTACCAGTCGTTCGCGGTGCGCGGCACGTCCGTCGAGGCGGGCGAGGCGACCGTCACGGCCTCGGCCACGGTCGACGGCGAGCAGGTCACCGCGGAGGTCGTCGCGCCGTACGACGCGACCACCTGCGGCTGACCGGCAGGCGCCGACAGACGCCAGGCCCGTCCCGTCCGGTTCTCCGGGCGGGGCGGGCCTGGCGTCGTGTCGTGCGGGGAGCCGCCGGTCAGGTGGTGACCGTCCCGGTGCGGGACGTCGTAGGTCGGGGTCCGTCAGGCGTTGCGACGGTTCCCCCGGGTCACCGCGCCGTAGATCCCGAGCGTGATCAGCGAGCCGAGGATCGCCAGGAGCCAGGTCCGGAAGTCGCCCAGGTCACCGAGCGACGTACCGAACAGGACGGAGCCGAGCCACCCACCGAGCAGCGCCCCGAGGATGCCCAGCAGGATCGTGACGATCAGCGAGCCCGTCTGCTTTCCCGGCAGCACCGCACGCGCGACGAGACCGGCGACGAGGCCGAGGACGATGTACGCGAGCCAACCCATGGATTTCTCCTTTTCGTCTGCTGTGCGAGGTTTTGCCCCCAGCCGCGCCAGCATCGCAGCGACCGTGTGGACTCGCACGCGGACGGAGGGGCCGACGCCGTCCGGCCCGCCGCGTCAGGCCGTGGTGGGCCCGGAGACGTTCACCAGCCACCCGACGCCGAACCGGTCGGTGAGCATGCCGAACTCGTCTCCCCACGGCGCGGTCTCCATCGCCATGACCTCCCGCGCGCCGTCGGAGAGCGCGGCGAACCACGCACGGAGGCGCTCGCGGTCGTCGGGGCCGCCGAACAGCGCGACCGACGCGTGGTCCGTGAGCGTCGTCCCCGGCGGCACGTCGGACGCCATGAGCGTCCCGACGCCCTCGATGGGGAGCTGGGAGTGCATGACCTTCGTGGCCTGCGCGGGGTCGTCGACGGGCCCGATCGAGTCGTAGGTGCTGATGTCCGGCGTGACGCCGAAGACGGTGCCGTAGAACTCGACGGCCTCGCGGGCGTCGCCGTCGAAGTTCAGGTAGGGGCTGAGCTGAGCGGCCATGATGACCTCCACGTCGTGGGTGCGGACCTGACTCCTGTAGGGACCGGTGGCGACGCCCGGACTGAGCGGACCGCAGCTCCGCCGGTCGGCTAGGGTGTGCGCGGCCCGACGGCGCGGCCACCGGACCGCGGGCCGCTCACCCGCGTGCGGCCCACGGACCGAGGAGCGCGACAGGGGGAGCGGGCGTGCAGCGCAACCTCGTCCACGTCTTCGACGTGACGGGCGCGGACCCGGCGCTGCTCGACGACGACCCGACCGTCCGCCGGTGCCTCGACGCGATCGTCCGCCACGCGGGGATGACGCCGCTCGGGGAGGCGTCCCACCGCTTCGAGCCGCAGGGCTCGAGCGTCGTGATCCTCCTCGCCGAGTCCCACCTCGCCGTGCACACGTGGCCCGAGCACGGCACCGCCTACGTGACGCTCACGACCTGCCGCGCCCCGGCGTCCGCCACGTTCACCGACGACGTGCGCGCCCTGCTCGCCGACGCGCTGGGCGCGGCCGACGTCGCCGTGCGGAGCCTCGTGTGAGCCGGACCCGACCGCGGCTCGCGATGCGGGTCGGCGAGGACCTCGTCGGCACGCCGCCCCAGCGCGCCACGCCGCGCGCCGTCGCCGTCCTGTCGACCGTGCACGGCGGCACCACCTTCACGTGGGAGGAGTGGCAGCTCCTCGGCCACGACGGCTCGGACGTCTGGGTCGAGTACGACCACGACACCCGCGACGTCACGCTGCTGCACCCGACCGAGGCGTGGCCGCCCGTGGTCGACCTCTCCGCGCTGCACACCGGGCGCACGCTCGCCCTGCGCCTCGACGGCCGGCAGCACTCGCTCGTCGTGCGCGAGCGCGGCACGGGTCGTGTCGAGCACGTCGAGGGGCAGTTCGCCGAGCCGTTCGTCGTGGGGCAGCAGGTCGAGTACGTCGACCTCTCGGCCCACGGGACGATCGTCTCGATCGAGCGCACGACCGGCCCGCTCGGTCCCGTGACCGCCGTCTACCGCGGCCGGCGCCTCGACGCCGCCGAGCAGCGCCGGCTCTTCGGCCGTCGCGTCGCGCCGCGCACGCTCCCCGGGGGACGGTTCGTGGCCCTCGCGGTCGCCGGCGTCGTGCTCGTCGGGCTCTTCGCGTCGTGCACGGCGCGGGCCGCGTCCGGCGACGGGGCGTGCACGCCCCGCACCGTCGAGACCGTCGCGCCCTCCGGCCAGGTGACCACCACCGAGCAGGGCGGCACGTGCGTGCGCCGCACCGTGTACGGCGGCGGTGGCGGGGGTCTCGGCAAGTGACCCGCCCGACCGTCGGACGCCCCTGCGGGCGGGACGCCGTGCCCGGCCGCCGACCGCCGTTCCAGCCCGACGCACCCGACCGCCCCACGACCTGACTCCGGGAGACACCGTGATCGCAACCGCCGCCGCCCCGCTGGCGTTCCTCTGGTCCTTCTTCTCGACCATCCTGTACTCGGCGCTCGGCATCGTCCTGCTGCTCGTCACGCTCGTGGTCGCCAACAAGGTGTTCCGGCTCAACCTGCACCGCGAGCTCGTCGACGAGCACAACGTCGCGTTCGGCGTGATGATCGCGGGCCTCGCCGTCGCGATCGGCCTCATCATCGCGGGGACGATCAGCTCCTGACCGTGCTCGACCAGGAACAGCTCCCGCCCGGCGCGCCCGCGGCCCCCGAGGACGGCGTCGCCCCCGCGGCAGGCCGCGCCGGGCGCGCGCGCCGCATGGACCGACCGACGGTGTTCGCCGCCGCGCTGCTCGTCGCCGTCGGCGGCCTCGTCTACGAGCTCATCCTCGGGACGGCGGCGTCGTACCTGTTCGGCGACTCCGTCGTCGCGTTCTCCGTCGCGACCGGGCTCACGCTGTTCGGCATGGGCCTCGGCTCGCTCCTCGCGCCCCGGCTGCAGCGCGCCGCGGGCCTGAGCTTCGTCCGCAACGAGCTCGTGCTCTCGCTCCTCGGCGGCACGTCGGTGCTCGCGCTGTTCTGGGCGTACGCGTCGACCGAGCTCGCGTGGGTCGTGTTCGTGATCCTGTCGCTCGCGATCGGCACGGCGATCGGCGTCGAGATCCCGCTGCTCGTCGCGGTGCTCAAGGAGCGGGGGAGCGAGGGGTCCGTCTCGCTCCTGTCGAAGGTGCTCGCGCTCGACTACTTCGGGGCGCTCGCGGCGTCGCTGCTGTTCCCGTTCCTCCTGCTGCCGTACCTCGGGCTCGTCCGCACCGCGTTCGCCGTCGCCGTGCTCAACGTCGCGGTCGCGGCCTTCATGCTCGCGCGCATGGGCCACCCGCCGCGCTGGACCGTCCTCGCCGGCGTGACGCTCGCCGTCCTCCTCGCCGGGTTCGCCGCGTCCACGTGGCTCGAGACGCGCATCAGCGCGGGCATGTACCAGGACCCCGTCGTGGCGCAGGAGCGCAGCGCGTACCAGCAGGTCGTCGTCACCGAGTACCGCGGCGACACGCGCCTCTACCTGGACAACCAGCTCCAGTTCTCCTCCGTCGACGAGGCCCGGTACCACGAGACCCTCGCGCACGCGGCGATGACGTCCGTGGCCGCGCCCGCGTCCGTCGCGATCCTCGGCGGCGGCGACGGACTCCTCGCACGTGAGGTGCTGCGGTACGACTCGGTGCAGGAGGTCACCCTCGTCGACCTCGACCCCGCGGTCACCGACCTCGCGCGCGAGAACCGGCTCCTCACCGACCTCAACGAGCACGCGCTCGACGACCCGCGCGTCACGGTCGTCAACGCCGACGCCTTCCGCTGGGTCGAGGACTCCCCGCAGGCGTTCGACGTCGTGCTCGTCGACCTCGTGGACCCGTCCACCGAACGCGTCGCCAAGCTGTACTCGCAGGAGTTCTACGGCATGGTCGCCGCGCACCTGCGCCACGGCGGCGCGTTCGCGACCCAGGCGACGTCCACCTACTTCACGCCGGACGCGTTCTGGCAGGTCGTGTCCACCGTCCGCGCCGCGGCGCCCGACCGGGCGGTCGTGCCGCTCACGATCAACGTCCCGTCGTTCGGCGAGTGGGGCTTCGCGCTCTCCCTCCCCGGGGGCCGGGTAGCAGGCGGGGAGCCCGACGACGTCCCCGGCCTCTTCGCGCGCACGCCGCTCCCCGAGGGCCTGCGGTTCCACGACGCGGCGTCGCTCGCCGCGACCACGCGCCTGCCCGCCGACAACCCGCCGCGCGACCTGCCGTCGTCGACCCTGCTGTCCCCGACCGTGCAGCGCACGTACCAGGAGGACATGCGCGCCTGGCGCTACTGAGCCGCGTGCGCCACTGCCTCCAGCGCGTCGAGCGCCGCGAAGGGGTCGTCCGGGCGGGCCGGGTCCGGGCTCGTCGCGACGAGCACGACGCTCGACACCCCGCCCGCGCCGAGCTCGGCGAGCCGGGCGCGGAAGGCGTCGGGCGGACCGACGACGGCGAGCGCGTCGACCCACGCGTCCGGCATCGCGGCGGCGAAGGCCTCGGGGGTGTCGCTCGCGGCGCGCAGGGCGCGGAAGTCGTCGGCGAACGGCAGCGGGTCGATCTGCGCCGACCAGTCCGCCTCGCCCAGGACGGCGAGGCTCGGCCGGACGATCGCGCGGGCGGTCGCGACGTCGTCGTGCACCGCGCCGAGCGAGAACGCGACGACGCGGTGCTCGGGCGGGGCCGCGTCGCCCGCGCTCGCCCGCCCGGCGTCGATCGCGGCGCGCGCGACGGCCAGGTACTCGGGCGTCACGGGCATGTCGAGGATCGTCCCGTCGGCGACGCGGCCGGAGACCTCGAGGGAGCGCGGGCCGCGCACCCCGGCGAGCACGGGCGGCGGCGAGGCGGGCGGGGCGTGCAGCGCGACGTCGTCGACCGTCACGTACCGGCCCGAGACCGTGACGCGCTCGCCGTGCAGGAGCGCGCGCACGGCCGACGTCGTCTCCTCGAGCATCGCGAGCGGGCTCGCGGGCCAGACGCCGATCTGCTGCATCCACGCGGGCATGCCGTGCCCGATCCCCAGGTGCAGGCGGCCCGGGTGCAGGGCGGCGAGCGTCGCGGCCTCCATCGCGGCGGTCGACGGCGCGCGCGTCGCGGCGGGGAGGATCCCGATGCCCACGGTGAGGCGCTGCGTCGTCGCCAGGACGGTCGCCGCCTGCGCGATCCCGCCGTGGAACGTGAGGTCCTCGACGACCCACACCTCGTCGAGACCCACCTCCTCGGCGCGGCGCGCGAACGGCACGATCTGGTCGGCGGGCAGCTCGCGCGGCAGGATCACGCCGAGCGCAGGAGTCGTCGTCGAGGTCGCCATGCCGCGACCGTACCCTGACAGCGCTCCCAGGGGCTGCGCCCGCCACCGGCGACCGCAAAGACCTGGCCGCCCCGGGTGCAGCCCGCCTACGGTCGAGGCATGACCGTGCTCGACGACGACGCCCTGGCCGCCCTCGACACCCACCTGCGGGCGGCGGCCGACGCCGACGCGTTCTCCGGCGTCGTGCGGATCGAGCGCGACGGCGACGTGCTCTTCGAGCGCGCGTACGGCGTCGCCTCCCGCCGCTGGGGCGTCCCGGTCCGCACGAGCACGCGGTTCGACGTCGCGTCCGTGACCAAGCTGTTCACCGCCGTCGCGGTGCTCCAGCAGGTCGGGGAAGGGCGGCTCGGGCTCGACGACCGCATCCACGACCACGTCGACCTCGCGGGCACGACGATCCCGCGCGAGGTGACGCTCCGGCACCTGCTCACGCACACCTCGGGCATCGCCGACGACGCCGACGAGGAGGCGGGCGAGTCGTACGAGGCGCTGTGGGTCGACCGGCCGAACTACTCCGTGACGCGCACGGCCGACTTCCTGCCCGGCTTCGTCCACAAGGAGCCGAACTTCCCGCCGGGGGAGGGGTGCCGGTACTGCAACGTCGGGTTCGTCCTCGCGGGGCTCGCGCTGGAGAAGGTCACCGGGACGACCTACCGCGAGTACGTCCGCGAGCACGTCCTCGCGCGCGCCGGCATGGACCGCTCCGGGTTCTTCCGCATGGACGAGGCCGAACCCGACGTCGCGGAGGGCTGGGAGCCCGTCCGCGAGGGTCCGGACGACGAGGGGCCCGTCACCGGCTGGCGGCAGAACATCTACTCCTACCCGCCCGTCGGCTCGCCCGACGGCGGCGCGCACGTCACCGCGCGCGACCTCGCCCGGTTCTGGGCGGCGGTCCGCGGCGGCGAGCTCCTGCCGCCCGACCTCACGCGCGCGTTCCTCACGCCGCAGGTCAAGCACGACGACGGCGACACGGACGAGACGGACGACAAGGACGCCGAGGGCGTCGAGCGCGCGGCGAGCGTGCACTACGGGTTCGGGCTCGAGTTCGAGCTGCTCGCCGACGGGTCCGTGCGCTCCGCGTACAAGGAGGGGATCAACACCGGGTCGAGCGCGATGCTGCGTCACTACCCGGACGCGGGCGGATCCGTCCCGGACGGTCTCCCGCCGGCCGGAGCGCCGGGCGTGACGGTCGTCGTCGTCTCCAACGGCGAGGCGGGCGCCGGGGACCCGGTCCGGAGGATCGACGCGCTGGTGCGCGGCTGACGCGGGCCGGGCAGGGTCCGTCCGGGCGGCTTCGCACGAGACCTCCACACGGTCTCGCCCGCATCGGCCCAGCGGGGTCCCGACGCTCGCCTAGGCTCGGGGACCATGCCCTCCGGACTCTCGACCGCCCTCTCGGCCGCCCTGCCCGCCGCGTCGACGGCGGAGCCCGCGCTCGACGGCGTCGCCGGCTGGGCCGTGAACCTCATGGAGACGCTGGGGCCCGTCGGCGCGGCGATCGCGATCGCGCTCGAGAACCTGTTCCCGCCCCTGCCGAGCGAGATCATCCTGCCGCTCGCCGGCTTCACCGCGAGCCAGGGCAGCTTCGGGCTCGTGGAGGCGATCGTGTGGACGACGGCCGGGTCGGTCGTCGGTGCGCTGGCGCTCTACCTCGTCGGGGCGCTCGTCGGGCGCGAGCGCACGCGCTGGGTCGCGGAGCGCCTGCCGCTCGTCAAGGTCACGGACGTCGACCGCACCGAGCAGTTCTTCCTCAAGCACGGCGGCGCGACCGTCTTCTTCGGTCGCTTCATCCCGATCTTCCGCAGCCTCATCTCGATCCCGGCCGGGGTCGAGCGCATGCCGCTGTGGAAGTTCCTCGGCCTGTCCGCGGCGGGCAGCCTCGTGTGGAACACGATCTTCGTCTACGCCGGGTACGCGCTCGGCGAGCAGTGGCACGTCGTGGAGGAGTACGCCGGCGTGCTCCAGAAGATCGTGATCGTGGTCGTCGCGGCCGCGGTCGTGTGGTTCGTCGTGACGCGCGTCTGGCGCTGGGTGAACGACGACGAGCGCCCCGCCCACGCGCGCGGCGCGCGGTCGTCGTCGCCCGCCCGGGACGAGGCCTGACCGCTCCCGACGCCTGACGGTCCGGACTCGGAGCGTTCCGACGCCGGGTGTCCCCGCGCTCGTATCGCGGCCGCGCCCCGTGGCCGCCCGCCCGCGCGGTCGGGACGGGCCTGGCGGATGATCGGAGCGTGCCCGACGAGACCCACCGACCGAGCGCGTCGCCGAGCCCGTCAGCGAGCCCGTCACCGAGCGCGTCGTCCGGCGCGTCGCGAGCCGCGCAGGCCGTCGGCGCCGACGGGGCGCTCGTCGCGACGGGGCGGCACTCCCCGCTCGCGGCCCAGCGGCACCGGGTCCGCGTGCGCCGGGTCGCCGCGACCGTCGTCGTGGTGCTCGCGGTGCTCTCGCTCGCGGGCCTCGTCGCGCGGCGGCTCTGGGAGCGGCTGACCGTCTTCCAGGACTTCCTGCCGGGCGTCGAGGCGAGCAGCCGCGCGTCGAGCATCCTGCTCGCCGCCGTCGTGCTGCTCCTCACGGCGCGAGGCCTGCGCAACGGCCACCGGCTCTCGTGGGTCGTCACGTGCGCGGTGCTGGGCCTGACGGCGGTCGCGCACCTGGTGCACCACCGGCACGCGCTGCCCGCGGTCGTCGTGCTGCTCGCCGTCGGGTGGCTGCTCACGCAGTGGCGCGCGTTCCCCGTCCTGCCCACGCGGCGCGCGGTGCGCCGGGCGGTGCTGCTCCTCGTCGCGATCGGCGTCGCGCTCGTCCTCGTCGTGGTCGCGGTCGCCGTGGTGCTCGCGGCGCGCGACGCGGGCGACGCCGAGCTCGAGAGCGCGGCCCGCGGGATCGCCGCCGTCGCGACGGTGCTGAACCTCGTGCTCGTGGTGCTCGTGCTCTGGTGGCTGCTCTCGCCGCGGTCGCCCAGGCCCGCGACGCCCGCGGAGCACCTCGCCGAGCGGGAGAAGGCGCGCGCCGTCGTGGCGGCGCACGGGGGCGGCACGCTCGACTACTTCGCCCTGCGCGACGACAAGGACTGGTTCTTCGTCGGCCACGGGGTCGTGGCCCACTCGGTGCGCAACGGCGTGTGCCTCGTCTCGCCCGACCCGGTCTGCCCGCCGGCCGAGCGCGAGCTCGTCTGGGCCGAGTTCCTCGACCACGTCGCGCGCAACGGCTGGAAGGTCGCGGTCGTCGCGGCGGGGGAGCCGTGGCTGCCCGTCTACGAGGCGTCGGGCCTGCTCCCGGCCTACCTCGGCGACGAGGCGACCGTCGACTGCCCGTCGTTCACGCTCGAGGGCAAGGCCCACAAGTCGCTGCGCCAGGCCGTGAACCGCGTCGCACGCGCCGGCTACACGACGACCTTCCACGACCCCACGACCCTCGACCCCGCGCTGCGCGACGAGATCGCCGCGATGAGCGACGAGTCGCGGCGCGGCGAGGACGAGCGGGGGTTCTCCATGACGCTCTCGCGCCTGTTCGACCCGCACGACACCGGGCTCATGCTCTCCGTCACCCGGTCCGCCGAGGGGCGCGTGGACGCGTTCTGCCAGTGGGTGCCCGCGAGCGACATCGACGGCTGGTCGCTCGACGTCATGCGGCGCCGCCTCGACGTCCCCGACCTGCCGAACGGCCTCGTCGACGCGACGATCGTCGCGACGATCGCGGAGCTCGTCGCGCGGGGTCAGCGCGGTCTGGGCCTCAACTTCGCCGTCCTGCGCGAGCTCATGGAGGGCGAGCGCGACTCGCGGCTCGACCAGCTCGTGCGGCCCGTCGTCAAGCGGTTCTCCGAGGGCACGCAGGTGGAGACGCTCGCGACGTTCAACGACAAGTTCGACCCCGGCTGGACGCGCCGCTACGTCGTCCTCGACTCGGCGGAGCAGGCCGCCGCGCAGGCGCTCGTCATGGCCGGCGCGGAGGGGGTCACGGAGATCCCCGTGATCGGCCGGTTCCTGCGTGGGGTGGGCACCGCGCCGGCGGAGCCCGCTCCGGGCGTCGCGCCGTCCCGACCCGACACCGCGGCCGAGGACGAGACCTCGTGATCCTGTCGCTCCTCGCCGCCGTCGCCGCCAGCGTCCTGTACGCGGTGAGCACCATCATGCAGGCGGTCGCGACGCGCCGGGCGCACGGCCTCGCGGTCGTGGCGCAGCCGCTCGTCATCGGCGGGCTCGTGGTCGACGGCGTCGCGTGGCTCCTCTCGCTCCTCGCCCTCGACCACCTGCCGCTGTTCGTCGTGCAGGCCGTCGTCGCGGCGTCGCTGGTCGTCGTCGTGCTGCTCGCGCGGCTCGTGCTCGGCGCGACGCTGCGCCGCACGGACCTCGTGGCGATGGGCGTCGTCGTGCTGGGCCTCGTCGTGCTCGCGCTCGCGGCGGGGGAGCAGCCCGCGACGCACCCGCCGGCGGGCTTCGTGACGTGGGTGAACGTCGCCGGGGCCGCCGTCGCGGTGGGCACGGCCGCCGCGTACCGGCGCGGGCACCCCGTGCTCCTCGCCGTGCTCGGCGGCCTCGGGTACTCGGTGGCGGCGGTGGCCGCGCGCGGGGCCCACGCGTCCGGCGACCTGCTCGACACGGTGTTCCAGCCGCTGGCGATCGCGATCGTCCTCGGCGGCGTCGCGGGCGCGCTCGCGTACCTGCGCGCGCTCGAGCGCGGCGCCGTCGGCACCGTCGCCGCGACGGTGTCCGTCCTCGAGGTGCTCGTGCCCGGGATCGTGGGGCTCGCGGTGCTGGGCGACGTCGTGCGGTCGGGCTGGGCCGTGCCCGCAGGGCTCGCGACGCTCGCCGCGGTGGGCGGCTGCGTCGTCCTCGCGATGAGCCCGGCGAACGCCGCGGCGGAGGAACCGGTCCCGACGCCCGCGGCCCCGGACACGACCTAGGGTGGGCCGAATCGACCCGCCGAGCCCGGGGTCGCTCCCCACGCGCACGGCTTCCTGAGGAGACGTCCCGGGTTCGGCACCGAGGGAGGAGAACGATGCGCACACCCCTGGACGTCCTCACGCTCGACGAGCTGCGCCGTCGGACGTCGGTGAAGTGGCGCGCGTTCGACCCCGACGTGCTGCCGCTGTTCGTCGCGGAGATGGACGTCGCGCCGTGCGAGGCCGTGGTCGACGCCGTCACCGCGGCCCTGCGCGCGGGCGACACCGGGTACGACGTCGGCACCGCCTACGGCGAGGCGTACGCGCGGTTCGCGGAGCGCCGGTGGGGCTGGTCGTTCGACGCGTCGACGTCGCGCACCCTGCCCGACGTCATGCTCGCGATCGTCGAGGTGCTGCGCGTGCTCACGGCACCGGGCGACGCGGTCGTCGTGAACCCACCCGTCTACCCGCCGTTCTACGGGTTCACCGCGAACGAGGGGCGGCGGGTGGTCGATGCGCCGCTGGGCACCGACGGGCGGCTCGACCTCGGCGCGCTCGAGCGCGCGTTCGCCGACGCGACGGGCGTCGCCGCGAACGGGCGCGGCCCCGGGAGCGGGCGTCGCGCCGTCTGGCTCGTGTGCAACCCGCAGAATCCCACCGGGACGATCCACACCCCCGCGGAGCTGGAGGCGGGGCTCGCGCTCGCCGCCCGGTACGGGGTGCGCGTCGTCGCGGACGAGATCCACGCGCCGCTCACCCGCCCGGGCCTCGACGGCCGCCCGGCGACGACCCACACCCCGCTCCTCGCCGTCCCGGGCTCCGAGCGGGCCGTCGCGATCGTCTCCGCGTCCAAGGCCTGGAACCTGCCGGGGATCAAGGCGGCGGCGGCCGTCGCCGGACCGGACGCCGCCGACGACCTGCGCCGGATCCCCGAGGAGGCGAGCCACGGCGTGCAGCACGTGTCGGTGCTCGCGCACGTGGCCGCGCTCGACCACGGGGAGGCGTGGCTCGACGACGTGCTCGCGGGCGTCGAGCGCAACGCGTGGCTCCTCGCCGACCTTCTCGCGGAGCACCTGCCCGGGGTCCGGTATCGGCCGGGCGAGGCGACCTACCTCGCGTGGCTCGACTGTCGGGGGGTCGACGGCGTCCCCTCCTCCGACGGCGTCCCGGCACCGGCGCGGGACCCGCGCGCCTGGTTCCTCGCCCGGGCGCGCGTCGCGCTGGAGGACGGGCGCCGGTTCGGCCCCGGGGGCGAGGGCCACGTGCGCCTCAACCTCGCGACCGGCGTCGACGTGCTCTCCGAGGCCGTGGAGCGCATGGGCGCCTCCCTCAGGCGATCCTGACCCCCGGCCGCCCCGGCCGCCCCGGCCGCCCCGGCGCCCCGGCGACCGACGACTTCGCGCCGCGCGCACGGTCATCACCTCGACCGACAGCCCGACCAGCACCCCGACCCCCGGAGGCATCATGCCGTTCGATCCCGTCCCCCTCGACCGCACGTTCACCGCGCCCGTCGGCGTCGACGTCAAGGGCGACACCTGGCCCTGCGTCGAGGTGCCGGAGGCGCGCGAGATCTTCGGGTCCCTGCGGTCGGTGCGGGTCGACGCGACCGTCGACGACGTCCCCCTGCGGAACGTCGGGCTGATGCCGACCGGCGCGGGCGGTCTGATGCTGTCGCTCAACGCGGCCGTGCGCAAGCGCCTCGGCAAGGACGTGGGCGACACCGTCACCGTGCGCCTCGAGCGACGTCTGAGCTGAGGTCCGCGGGCCCGCGACCCGTCCCGCGCGACGACGCCTGTCGCGTCGGGCGGGATGGGCAGCGCTCCCCATCGCGGCGGACGTGCGCGCCGCGTAGCGTCGGCGTGCGACTGTCGAGACGAGGCTGTCGACACGTGCGCGTGAGGGGACACGCGCAGGTGCGGGGAGGAGACGGCATGAGCGGCTTGTGGGGCGCCGACGTCCGGGCGCTGCGCGCGCTCGCGTCGACCCTGCGCGGGGGTGCGGACGCGCTGCGCGCCCACCGGGCGCAGGTGACGTCCGTCGTCGACGCCGCGACCCGCTGGGAGGGCCCCG
The DNA here is from genome assembly GCF_052044445.1 of Cellulosimicrobium sp. 22598. Lineage (NCBI taxonomy): Bacteria > Bacillati > Actinomycetota > Actinomycetes > Micrococcales > Promicromonosporaceae > Cellulosimicrobium > Cellulosimicrobium sp. 22598. The sequence continues at coordinate 293,663 of NZ_JBQEMZ010000002.1, read as the reverse complement.
ACGCCGCGGAGTTCCGCGGCGACTGGGCCGCGAGCCTCGGACCCTCGCTCGCCGCCGCCGCGACCCTCCTCGACACCGCGGCCGACCAGCTCGCCGCCGACGCCGACCAGCAGGAGTCCGCGAGCAGCGACGGCGGCGGCACCCTGGGCGGCCCCGGCGGCGGCCCCACGTCGGGACCCGGCGGCCCCCGGCAGAGCGTCCCCACGCCCACCCCCGCCGAGTACGCCGCGATGGACGCGAGCGAGCGCGCGGACTGGCTCGCGAACGCGACCGACGCCCAGGTCGCCGCGCTCTACGCGCAGCTCGTGCGGCTCGGCGTCGACCCGGACTCGCCCGGCTTCTCGGACCTCGTCGTCGCGCACTGGACGCGCGTCGCCGCGGCCGAGGCGGGCTTCGACTTCGCCGACTGGGACCCGTCGGCCGGGGCGTCCGCGAACCGCGAGATCATCGAGGGCGTCTACACGTACTACGGCGAGCTCTACCTCGACCAGCCGTGGATGCAGTGGGCCGGCATGGCGGCGATGATCGGGCCGTCGTTCGCCGCCGGGTTCTTCGACCTCGACATGATGCGGCAGCTCGCGCAGGACGTCGCGACCGGTGCGCGGGCCCTCCCGCCCGGCGTGGACCGCGCGGCCCTCGAGGCGATCGCGACCATGACCGACGCCGAGCTCGGGTTCTACGAGAACCAGTTCCTGTCGATGCAACGCGAGATCTTCGTCGACCAGGCCGTCATGCACGAGGCGTACCTGAACGGCGGCATGGAGGAGATGGAGCGGCTGCTCGAGGCCGGCGTCATCGACGACGCCGCGTACCAGGCGTGGGCGGACATCGAGGCCGGACGGGCGGGTGACGCGCAGGCGCTCGCGGACGGCAACACCGCGCTGCTGTGGCGCGAGCAGAACCAGATCATCGCCGACGACTGGCAGACCATGCGCGGCCACCCCGTCACGGGCGAGGCGTTCACGTACCTCATGACGCTCGTCGGCGAGCCGTCGATCCCGGGCGCGGGCACGTACGCGCAGTACGACCCCTTCACGGTGAGCGTCGAGACGCCCGGCCCGGAGAACATCGGCATCCCGTTCACGGGCATCTCGTTCGACAACCCCGTGCAGGGGACCGTGACGGTGGAGACCCCGCTCCCGGGCGGCAACATCGCCGACCAGGCGACGCGCTGGGAGTACATCGCGAACGACACGCTGCCCGCCTACCAGCAGCTCGTCACCCAGCACCCGGACCAGGCGGCGCAGATCATCGGCACCGACGTCTCCGACCGGATCGACGACTACCGGCTCACGAACCCCGCACGCATCGGCCGCATCCTTGACAGACTGACCGAGTGGGACGTGGACGTGGACCAGTGAGCCGGCTCGGCCTGGCCGGGCGGCGGCGGACGGCGGCTCGGGCCGCGGTCGTCGTGCTCGCCGGCTCGCTCGTCCTGACGGCGTGCACCGTGACGTTCGGCGGTCCGGACGACGCGACCGCGAGCCCGGGCGGGACGAGCGCGGCGACCGGAGGGACGGCGTCGGGCGACGAGGCCGGGACGACGATCGAGGACATCGAGAGGGGCGAGCCCATGCGCTGGGACGTGAGCAGGCCGATCACCGCGGAGTCCGTGGGGCTGGGCGAGTCGCAGGCCGTCGTGCGGGTGCCCGACGGCGCGGCGCAGGTCGAGCTGACCCTCCCGGACGGGACGTGGTCCACGACGGCCGAGGAGCTGACGATCCAGCCCCGACGGGGGTACGTGAGCGCGATCAACGTGTTCCGCACCCTGTCCGGCGGCCAGGCGGTCCACGACCAGCTCGTCGCCGACGCCGAGGTCCTCGGCTTCCCCCGGTCGCAGGTGGACCGCTGGCTCGACGAGCTCCCGGCGTCGCTCGACGCGTCGCGCACGGGCGGGACGCGCGAGCGCACGGGCATCAACGGCTCGAACGGCGACGTCGTCACGTCCGTGCAGATCAGCCACGAGCCCGGGCCGGGCGGCGACGAGAGCATCCGGCTCTGGTACGCGATCAGCCCGGTCACCCCGGACTGACGGCTCGGCCGGCCTCCTCCGCGTGCCCGGCGTGAAGAACCGGGGGACGAACCGGGCCGGTTCGTCCCGAGCGCCCGGGACGTCCGGGGCGTGAGGTAGCGTCCCTCCCGTCCCGAACGGCACGGAGCAGGGGAGCAGCGAGTGAGCAGCGTCGCGCACGACCACGGCCGGACGATCACGCAGGGCCGGCCGCGCGTCCGGCACCGGGCCGTGCGCTGGGCGAGCGCCGCGGTGCTCGCGCCCGTCCTGGCCCTCCCGCTCGCCGCGTGCACGCCCGACCGGCCGGAGGCGCAGGACGCGGCGGACGCGCTCGCGCAGGCGATCCAGGCGGGCGACGTGAGCGGTCTGGAGTTCCGCAACGGCGCCGCGAAGGACGTCCAGGCCCACCTCGAGGCGGTGCTCGAGCCGCTCGCGCCGTACGAGCGCACGGTCGAGGTCTCGACGGTGGACGTCGTGGAGGAGGGCGACGACGCGGGCGACCGTGCGACGGCGACGCTCGCCTACCGCTGGGAGGTCGCCGGGGAGCAGGCCTGGGAGTACACGACGACGGCGGAGCTGACGTTCGCGGAGGCGGCCGACGGCGAGGACGGACCCGGGGCGTGGGACGTCGTGTGGGAGCCGGACGTGCTCGTCCCCGAGCTCGGCCAGGGCGACCGGCTCGCGGTGAAGCGCGTGCCCGCCGTGCGTGCGGGCATCCTCGGCGCGGACGACGTCCCGATCGTCCAGGACCGGCCGGTCTACCGGATCGGCGTCGACAAGACCCTCGTCGCCTCGGGAGCGTGGGACCGCGCCGCGCGCGAGCTCGCCGCGATCGTCGGGCTCGACCCCGAGGAGTACGCGCAGCGCGTCGCCGGGGCGGGGGAGAAGGCGTTCGTCGAGGCGATCACGGTCCGCACCGAGGACACGGCGGGGGTCGACGTCGACGCGGCGCGCGGGGTCGACGGCGTCCGCGTGCTCGACGACGAGCTCCCGCTCGCGCCGACGCGCGAGTTCGCGCGCCCCATCCTCGGGCGCGTGGGGGACGCGACGGCGGAGATCGTCGAGGAGTCCGAGGGGGCGATCGCCGCCGGCGACCAGGTCGGTCTCTCCGGCCTCCAGCGCCAGTACGACGAGCAGCTCCGGGGCGTCCCGGGCCTGTCGATCGAGGTCGTGCCGGGCGAGGGCGACGCCGACGGCGAGGTGACCGAGGTCTTCTCGGTGGACCCGGTGGACGGCGTCCCCCTCAGCACGACCCTCCGGCCGGACATGCAGGTCGCCGCCGAGGCGGTGCTGGCGGGGCAGGGGCCGAGCGCGATCGTCGCGATCCAGCCCTCCACCGGAGCCGTGCTGGCCGCGGCGAGCTCGACGGCGGGCGAGGGCCTCTCGACCGCGACGACCGGCCAGTACGCGCCCGGCTCGACCTTCAAGGTCGCGACGACGCTCGCGATGCTGCGCGCGGGGCTCACGCCCGACACGACCGTCGCGTGCCCGCCCACGATCTCCGTGGACGGCCGCGAGTTCCAGAACGTCCCGGGCTACCCGACGGCGGCGCTCGGCGACGTGCCGCTGCGCACCGCCTTCGCCAACTCGTGCAACACCGCGATGATCGGGCAGCGGGACACGGTGACGCAGCAGGCGCTGCACGACGCCGCCGCGTCGCTCGGGCTGGGCGTCGAGTCCGACCTGGGCGCCCCCGCGTTCTTCGGCGACGTCCCGACCGACTCGCAGGGCACCGAGCACGCCGCGTCGATGATCGGGCAGGGCAAGGTCCAGGCCTCCCCGCTGGCGATGGCGACCGTCGCGGCGAGCGTCGCCGCCGGGCACACGGTGGCGCCCGTGCTGGTCCACCCGGACGTGCAGACCGTCGCCGACGAGCAGCCCGCGAGCACCCTCACCGAGGAGGAGGCGGCGACGCTGCGGGACCTCATGCGCGCCGTCGTCACCGAGGGGTCGGCGTCGATCCTCCAGGACCTGCCGGGGGAGCCCGGCGCCAAGACCGGCACCGCGCAGTACGGCGACGGCAGCCAGTCCCACGCCTGGATGATCGCGACCCAGGGGGACCTCGCGGTGGCCGTGTTCGTCGAGACGGGCGACGGCGGCGCCGTCACCGCGGGCCCGCTGATGCACGCGTTCCTCGACGCGCCCAACGCCTGACCTCGCGAGTAGCGACGCCCGGCCCGGACCCTGGAAGAACGGTGCCGGGCGTCGCTCTCTCGGCGGGGGATCGCTATCTCGCGGAGGTGGGGAATAGGGTCCCCGGTCGGGTCGTTGTGCACCAGCGGGTATGATCGGTTGCCGCGGGCGTCCGTCTGCCCGCTTTCCAGCGAGAACCCACCGTTCCGGGAGAACCTTCGTGTTCGTCAGCGTGCCTGCCTGGCAGCTCACCCAGCGCCGCGACGTCGACCTCCGTCGAGTCGCCAGCGCGCTGTGTCGCTGACCCCCCCGTCGCCGCTGACGCCTCTCCGCCTCCGCACACCCGTCAGGACCCCGGGTCGCCTCGCGACCCGAGCCGCTGACGTGCGTGGCGCGCCCCGCACCGTCAGGACCTCACGCCGTCCGGCCTGATGCCCTGCCCGGGCCGTGCTGCTGCCGGCGCCCCGCGACGACGTCCCGAGCCCCTCTCCCGAGAGCGGGCGCTCGTGCGCCCGCGACACCCGAAAGGTCCCCTGTGTCCTCGACCCCCTCACCGGCCTCCTCGAAGGCCGGCTCGCAGCAGGTGAGCCAGGCCCCGGCCGCCGCACCCGCGACGAAGAAGCGCCGGTTCCCCTCGTTCAGCGTCCAGATCCTGCTGGGCCTCGCGGTCGGCGTCGGCCTCGGTGCCCTCGCCCTCGCCATGGGCCCGCAGGACGCGGCCGGCGAGGTTCCCAACGGCCTGACCACGACGCTCGACACCGTCGGCTCCTCGTTCGTCACGCTGCTCAAGGCCATCGTCCCGCCGCTCATCTTCACCGCGATCGTCGCGTCGATCGCGAACCTGCGCACCGTCACCAACGCGGCGCGCCTCGCCGGCCAGACGCTCCTGTGGTTCGCCATCACCGCGGCGATCTCCGTGGCCGTCGGCATCGGCCTGGGCCTGCTGTTCAACCCGGGCCAGAACGCCTCGGTGTCCGTCGACGACGCCTACGAGGCCGGGCGCACCGGCACGTGGCTCGACTTCCTCACCGGCCTCATCCCGGGCAACGTCCTGGGCCTCGGGGCGTCGACCCGCCTGACGACGGGGGACGACGGCGCGCTCACGGGTGCCGCCGAGACCTCGGTGAACTTCAACGTCCTGCAGATCCTCGTCGTCGCGCTGGTGATCGGCATCGCCGCGCTCAAGTCGGGCAAGAAGGCGGACCCGTTCCTCGCGTTCAACCGCTCCGCGCTCGCGATCGTGCAGAAGGTGCTGTGGTGGATCATCCGCCTCGCGCCGATCGGCACCGCCGGCCTCATCGGCTACGCCATCGCGGCCTACGGCTGGACGTCGCTCGCGTCGCTCGCGTGGTTCGCCGTCGCGATCTACGTCGGCCTCGCGGTCGTGCTGTTCGTCGTCTACCCGATCCTGCTGCGCACCAACGGCCTGAAGATCTCGAGCTACTTCCGGGGCGCATGGCCCGCGATCCAGCTCGCGTTCGTCTCGCGCTCCTCGATCGGCACGCTGCCCGTGACGCAGCGCGTCACCGAGCGCAACCTCGGCGTGCCGAGCGAGTACGCGTCGTTCGCGGTGCCGCTGGCCGCGACCACCAAGATGGACGGTTGCGCCTCGATCTACCCGGCCATCTCGGCGATCTTCGTCGCGCAGATCTTCGGCATCGACCTGTCGATCACCGACTACCTGCTCATCGCGTTCGTCTCCGTCGTCGGCTCCGCCGCGACCGCGGGCCTCACCGGCGCGATCGTCATGCTGACCCTCACGCTCTCGACCGTCGGTCTGCCGCTCGCGGGCGTCGGCCTGCTGCTGGCGATCGACCCGATCCTCGACATGGGCCGCACCGCGGTCAACGTCGCGGGCCAGGCGCTCGTCCCGACGATCGTCGCCAAGCGCGAGGGCATCCTCGACCTCGAGAAGTACGAGTCCGCCAGCGCGGAGGACCTCTTCGTGGACGAGGACGACGCGTCCGAGACGACCGCCACCGAGACGACCGCCACCGAGACCTCGGCGACGACCGAGACCGAGGAGGCCACGCCGTCGGCCACCAAGGAGCCGGCAGGCGCCTCCGCCTGACGCGCCCACGCGCCGTCGAACACGACATGGGTGCCGTTATCCACGGGATAACGGCACCCATGTCGTTCTCGGCGTCAGGGCTGGGGGCGACCCTCGCGCAGGACCGCGAGGCGAGAGCGGTACTCCTGCTCGTCGATCTCGCCGCGCGCGTAGCGCTCGCCGAGGATCGCGACGGGGTCCGGGCCGGTGGCGCGCCAGCCGTTCGGGCCGCCCGGGCCCCAGCCGCGGCGTGCGCGGCGGGCGACCAGGAAGATCACGGACGCGAACAGCAGGAACCACAGCAGCGGGAAGACGAACCACCACGGTCCGGGTCCCCAGCCGGCGTGCGCCACGGACGCGACGGCCTCCGTGGGGACCACGGCCCCAATGAGTGCGGTGAGCATGACGACCTCCGGTGTCGGTGCGCCCCGCCGGGCGGCGGGGGCGGCCGTGATCCGGCCGCACCTCCAGGCTTCCCGGTGCCCGACGCCGCGTCGTCCCCCGTGCGTGCCGACCTCGCTCGTCCCGTGGTGCCGGTCCGGGCGGCTCCTCGCCCCCGGCGGTCAGCCCACCCAGCCGGGCCGGACGAGCCCGGACTCGTAGGCCGCGACGACGAGCTGCGCGCGGTCGCGCGCCCCTACCTTGGCCATGACGCGCGACACGTGCGTCTTCACGGTCGACTCCGACAGGTAGAGCGTGCCCGCGATCTCGTCGTTCGAGAGCCCGCCCGCGACCTCGACGAGCACCTCGCGCTCGCGCGGCGTGAGCTCCTCGACACCGGGGACCGGCCCGACGGTCCGCGTCGCGTCCGCGACGCGGGAGAGCAGGCGTCGGGTCACCGTGGGCGAGAGCAGGGCGTCGCCGCGCGCCGCGACCCGCACCGCCCGGACGAGGTCGACGGGCTCGGTGTCCTTGACGAGGAACCCGCTCGCGCCGCCGCGGATCGCGTCCGTCACGTACTCGTCGAGCTCGAACGTGGTGACCACCACGACGTGCACGTGCGACGCCGCACGGTCGGCGACGATCCGCCGGGTCGCCTCGAGCCCGTCGAGGCCGGGCATCCGGATGTCCATGAGCACGACGTCGGGCAGGTGCTCCAGCGCGAGCCGGACGGCGTCGTCCCCGGTCGCGGCCTCGGCGACGACACGCATGTCGTCCTCGGAGTCGATGAGCGCACGGAAGCCACCGCGCACGAGCGCCTGGTCGTCGGCCAGCACGACGTCGATCATGGTGCCTCCTCGTGCCGCGGGGGTCCCTCGTCGGACCGCCCGGTGCTGCCCGACCGGGGCGTGGTGCCCGGCCAGGGAAAGACTGCCCGCACCCGGAAGCCGCGTCCAGCGGTACCTTCCTCCCGCTCCGACCCCAGCCCCGGTGTCGGACCGGGCACCGACCCCGCCGCGAGCGACCCGCCGACGCTCTCCACGCGCTCGCGCATGCCCCGCAGGCCGTAGCCCGGCTCGGCGTCGGAGGGTGCGCCCGCGCCGTCGTCGGTGACGGTCACCGTCACGCGGCGCGAGGTGCCGTCCCCGTCCGCCCGGGTGTCGCTCCGGTCGGACCCGGACCCGTCACTCGCATCGACGACGACGCGGACGTCGACGTGCGTCGCGCCGTGCGCGTGCCGCCGCACGTTGGTCAGGGCCTCCTGCACCACGCGGTAGACGACCCCGGCGAGCCGGTCGGGCAGCCCGGCGGTGGTGGGATCCACGGCGAGGGCGACCGCGAGCCCGCCTCCCTCCGCCCGCTGCACGAGCCGGGGGAGCGCGGCGAGGTCCCACGTCGGGGCGAGCGGGGCGTCGGCTGCGACCAGGTCGTGCGCCGCGGCCGCCTCCGCGCGCGGCTCCCCCCGGACGACGCCGAGCACCGCACGGACCTCGTCGAGGGCCTCCGTGCTGGTGGTGCGGATCGCCGTCAGCGCGCTGCGGGCCCGGTCGGGGTCGCGGTCCAGCAGGTGCAGCCCGACGCCCGCCTGCACGGTGATCGCGGAGAGCGAGTGCGCGAGCACGTCGTGGACCTCGCGCGCGATGCGCAGCCGCTCGTCCGCGACGGCCGTGCGCTCCCGCTCGACCCGCGCGACCTGCTCGGCCTGCCGTGCGGCGGCGATCCGGGCCGACCGGTCGCGGATCGAGCCCGCGACGAGCAGCACGACGACGGTCCACGCCGCCCCGCCGAGGAGCGTCGCCCGCGGCGGGGCGTCGGGGCGGAGGGCCGCCGCCGCGACGACGGCCCCTGCGAGCAGCACGGCCCCGCCCCACGCCACGCGCCGCGCGCGCTCCGCGGGGCCGCTGAGGAGCACCCCGACCAGCACGCCGACGGGCCCCGCGAGAACCGGACCCCACGCGTACCCGGCGACGAGGAAGACCCCGGCGGCCGCGACCGACACCGCGACCGCGGCGACCGGACGCGGCACGAGGAGCACGAGAGCGAGCGGGGAGACGAGGAGGAGGGCGACGGCGGCGAGGTCGAGCGGGCGCGCGCCCGGCTGCCCGTGCGTCGCACCCACCGACCCGGCGACCGAGAGCACCGCGAGCACCACGGCGAGGAACGCCCGGGGGCGGCGACGGTCGAGCGGGCCCATGCGTCGCACGCTACGCCGCGCTCGGCCGGACCGCGTCCGACCGGGGTGCCGGGCGCCGTCGTCCCGGGGTGCCGTGCGGGCGAACCTGCACCCCCGGCGATCCTGTCCGAGGTGTCACACCCGAAGCCCCGCCGGTGAGGGCGATCCTGCTTCGCGCTCTGAGCGCCGGTAGCCTGCGACCCATGGCAGCGCACGATCCGCACGCGGACCCCGGGCTCGTCGAGGACGAGGACCGCGCGGCCGACAGCGGCGGGCCAGCACCGGCGCGCCCGGCCCGGACCGCGGAGCGCGTCGTCCTCGGGCTCTACGTCCTGGTGCTCGTGTGGGTCGTGCTGCTCAAGATCCACACCGGCGACCTCGGCGACCTCGTCGGTCGCCGGTCGGTCAACCTGGTCCCGATGGGCGGCACGGCCAGCGGCGGCCTCGGCTCCCGAGAGCTGGCCGTCAACGTCCTCGTGTTCGTCCCGCTCGGCGTGCTCGTCCTCCTGGCGGCCCGGCAGCGGCGCTTCGCCAGGATGCTCCTCCTCGTCGTCGGGGTGTCCGTCGTCTTCGAGGTCGTCCAGTACGTCGCCGGCATCGGGGCCAGCGACGTCACCGACGTCCTCACCAACACGGCCGGCGGGCTCGTGGGCATGGGCCTCGCCTGGCTCGGCCTGCGCGTGCTCGGCGACCACGCCCGGCGCCGCGTCCTCGTCGCCCTCGTCGTCGTTCTGGTCGCGCTGGCGGCGGGGTTCTTCACCTGGCTCGGGGTGACGGGCGTCCGGTTCCGGCTGTAGCGCCGCCGTCCGTCTAGCCGGTCGGCTCGCGCACCGCGGCGAGCACGACGGGGTCGGCGCAGCCGCGCGCGAACCCGGCGATGCGCCGGTCGATGTCGCGCCCGAGCACCCACGAGCCGACGCGTTCGGCGAGCGGGGCGAGCCAGCGGGGGCGGCACCGGAAGGAGTAGCGCCAGGTGGCGCGCGTGCCGCCGGACGGGTCGGGCGCGAACCGCCACCCGCCCGCGAGGTTCTCGAAGAACCAGGACCCGCGGACCATGCGCATCCCGACGTTCGTCGGCGGGTTGTAGGAGACGTACTCGCTCACCATGGACAGCCCGCTGCGGTGCCGGGTGAAGGTGCGCCCGCCCTTCGCGGGCGCCGTGGCGCCGTCGAGGAAGTGCTGTCGCCGGACGAACGGGTCCCAGCGGAGGCGGACGTCACCGGTCGTCTGGGAGACGGCGAACGCCGTCGCGGGGTCGACGGGGACCACGAGGGAGGACTCGACCACGGGCATGGTCGGATGCTCCCACGGGCGCCGCCGTCACGCCCCGCGCTCGGGGGCCGCGCCGCGTCCGGGTCCGGACGCGCGGACGGCCCGCCCCGGTGAGGGACGGGCCGCCCGGACCGCGGCGCGGGGGTGTGCGAGGGTCAGGACGCGAACGCGTACCCGGCCTCCGTGCACTGCGCGCGGAAGGCGTCGAGAGACTCCTGGAGCGACGACGTGTCGATCGTGGCCTCCTGCACGGCGGCCTCGAACGGGGCCTTGATCCCGTTGAGGTTCTCCTGGAGGTCGGGGTCCGCGAAGTTCTGGACCGCGATGAGGCGCTCGCGCGTGGTGTAGATCGCGGCGGCGGCGGCCTCGTCCTCGGGCGTCTCGAGCAGCGGCGTCGTCTCGGTGACGAGGCGCTCGGCGGAGTACTCGCCGCCGTAGAACATGTTGCACGTCGTGGTCACGGACACGACGGCCGGCGTGACCTCGGGGGCCGCCTCGGTCGTGGTCGTGGTCTCGGGGGTCGCGGTGTCGTCGCTCGCCGGGTCGGTCGGCGAGGCGCAGGACGCCAGCAGGAGGGCACAGGAGAGCGCCGCGGTAGCGGCAAGAAACTTACGCATGCTAACGATTTCACACTCTCGCGCACGCGGGGCGCAAGAAGATTCGCGGGCCGCACGCTCAGGAACGGCGGAATCCTGCGGTTCCCGGGGCAACCTTGTGCCCAGCGTCACAACCGTCCGGGACCGAGGTCCCGGTCACGGGACGTCGAGGACGACCTTGCCGCGGACGTGCCCGTCGGCGACGAGCCGCAGCGCCGCCGCCGCCTCCGCGAGGGGGAACCGTGCCGAGACCTCCGCCCGGAGCCGCCCGTCCTCCGCGAGCGCGAGGACCTCGTCGAGCGCGCCCTTCGCGTCGACCTTGTCCACGACGCCCGCGGCGCGCGACGCGTCGGACCCGACGATCGTCACCGCGCTCGGCGGGTCGTCCGGGGTGGCGGGCGCCAGGTCCTCGCCCAGCAGCGCGACGGTCGCGGCGAGCGCGTCCGCGGTGCCGACGAGGTCGACGACGACGCTCACGGCGTCCAAGCCGTCCGGCAGCGCCCGCACCGCGTCGACGAGACCGGGCCCGTACGCGACCGGGGTCGCGCCGAGACCGCGCAGGTAGTCGTGGTTCGCGGGCGACGCCGTCCCGACGACGCGCGCGCCGAGCGCGGTCGCGATCTGCACCGCCGCCGATCCGACGCCCCCGCTCGCGCCGTGCACCAGGACCACGTCGCCCTCGCCGACGTCGGCCTGGACGAGCGCGGAGAACGCGGTCGCGGCCGCGACGGGCAGCACGGCCGCCTGCTCGACGGGGACGGACGCGGGCTTGCGGCGCACGTGGTCGGCGCGGACGAGCGAGAGCTCGCGCTGCGCGCCGGTCCCGTGCCAGACGACCTCGTCGCCGGGAGCGAGGTCGGGCACGTCGGGCCCCACGGCGTCGACCACGCCGGCGGCCTCGAACCCGAGCACGCCGGGCACGCGGCCCCCGAACGCGCCGGCGAGCCGCTTGAGGTCCGCGGGGTTGACCCCGACGACGCGGTTCGCGACGCGTACCTGGCCGGGCCCGGGCTCGCCGACGTGCTCGTCGTCGACCCGCAACGTCTCCGGCCCGCCGAAGGACTCGAAGACGACGACCGTGCTCATGCAGACCCCCTGTGGTCTCGCCGTCGGACGTCGGTCGCGCGCCGCGGGGGCGAGACCGCGCGGCGGGCCCGGGGGGAGCCCGGCGGTTCCACTCTTCCACCCGTCGACCGCCGCTGTCATGCGCCCACCACGGGCAGGACTCCCCGTCCGGGACGGTTTCACCCCCTCCGCGACGTTGAGGGGACGAGATGACGACACCACGAGACCGCCGAGCGCCCGCCCGGGACGACGCCGCGCGCGTGCGCCTGCTCGCCGTGCGGGCCGACGCCGCGGCACGGCTCCGCGCGCTGCGCGCCGAGGTCGCGGGGATCGTCGAGGCGTCGCGCGACTCGAACGCGGACGACGAGCACGACCCGGACGGCGCGACCATCGCGTTCGAGCGCGCCCAGGTGGACGCGCTCGCGCGCGACGCGGCGGCGCGGGTGGAGGAGGCCGACGCCGCCCTGGCCCGGCTCGACGCGGGCTCCTACGGCGTGTGCGAGGCGTGCGGGCAGCAGATCGCCGCCGGGCGCCTGGAGGCGCGCCCGACGGCGAGGACCTGCGTCGCGTGCGCGGCCCGCTGAACCCTGACCGCCTGAACCGGCCCGCGTGACCGGTCAGAGCTGGCCGTGGCCCTTCTTCGAGGGCACGCCCGCGATGAGGCCGCCGTCCACGACGAACTCCGACCCCGTGGAGTAGGACGACTCGTCGCTCGCGAGGAAGAGGATCAGCCGGGAGACCTCCTCGGGCGCGGCCGGCCTGCCGAGGGGGATGAGCAGGTCGTCGGGGTTGAGCGAGGCCGTCATGGGCGTCGAGATGAACCCGGGGTGCACCGAGTTGACGCGGACGCCGTACGGGCCGAGGTCGAGCGCGACCGACTTGGTGAGCCCGCGGACGCCGAACTTCGACGCGACGTAGCCGTGCAGCCCGGCGCTGCCGCGCATGCCCTCGACGGACGAGACGTTGATGATCGACCCTGCGCCGGCCTTCGCCATGACGGGCGAGACCGCACGGATCCCGAGGAACGTGCCCGTGAGGTTGACGTCGATGATCGTGCGCCACGCCGCGGTGTCGAACTCGGTGATCGGGCCGCCGTTCGCGATGCCCGCGTTGTTGACGAGCACGTCCACGCGACCGAACGCCGAGATCGTCGCGGTGACGGCCGCGGCCCAGTCGTCCTCGCTCGTGACGTCGAGGTGGACGTAGCGCGCGTCCGGGCCGAGCTCGGCGGCGAGCGTCTCGCCCTTCTCGTCGTCGAGGTCGGCGATCACGACCTTCGCGCCCTCGGCGACGAGGGCGCGGGCGTGCGTGACGCCCATGCCGCCGGTGCCGCCGGTGATGATCGCGACCTTGTCCTGGACCCTTCCGGGAGTGCTGCCCATGGTGGGGCTCCTTTCTGAGGGCGCGACGGTGTCGGCCCGCCTCGTGAGCGGGTCCGGCGTCGTCGCGCGGTGTGGTGTGCACCTGCCCGCCGGCGGCACGGTCGACCGGCGGAGGGGACGGCTCGTCAGGTCGACGGCGTGGTCCACCAGGCGGGCAGGGCGTCTCGGGCGACCCGGGGGAAGAACCCCGGGTCGCGGGGTGGAGGAGTGGCGAGCCAGACCTCGAGGGCGCCGACCGTGCCGAAGCCGACGTACGTGGCGAAGGCACGAGCCGTCGTCGCGACCTCCGCGTCGGTGCCGGCGCCCGTGGGCAGGAGCCCGGGATGGGCGCCGAGGTGCTCCACGAGCGTCTCGGTGACGTGGCCCGCGAGCAGCCGGAACAGCGGGGCGCTGAGCCCGCCCTCGAGCGCTCGCTCGTAGACGGGCCGGTGCGCCTCGACGTGCTCGACGAGCGCGTGGCTCCAGTGGTCGACGACGTCGCGCGACCGGGCGGGGACGTCGTCCGCCGTCTCGGCCACCCGGACGTCCTCGAAGAACCGGTCGCGGATCGTGTCGAGCTCGGCGGCCAGCACGCGGACGAGGAGGTCCGCGGGGCTCGGGGCGTGGTCGTAGAACGTCACGCGGTTGATGCCCGCGCGGGCGGCGACGGCCGAGACGGTGAGGTCGGCGACGTCCCGCTCCGCGGCGAGGTCGAGGATCGCGTCCCGCAGGAGGGCGGCGGTCCGCGCGCTGCGCTTGTCCACGGTCCACCACCTCCGATCGCGTCGTCCGTCGTCATCGACGATACGCCGAGGCAACGACTTAGGCAACAGGTGTCGCTTAGGCCCGTCCGGTCGGGAGGCGACCCGCAGGCGACGGTCGTACCGTCGGGAGAGCGGCCGCAGGTCCGCGGCCGCCACACCCGAGGGGGCGGACGGACATGGTCACCAACACGCGCCGTGCCGAGAGGCACCACGGAGAGCCCGACGTCGTCGAGCTCAACCCGGTCTTCGCCAGGCCCGGGGAGGCGACGACGCTGCCCAAGTTCCGCTTCCCGGACGACGAGTCGCTCCAGGAGACCGCGTACCAGATCGTGCACGACGAGGCCATGCTCGACGGCAACGCGCGGCTCAACCTCGCGACGTTCGTCGGGACGTGGATGGACGAGCGCGCCGCGCGGCTCTACCTCGAGGCCGCGGACAAGAACATGATCGACAAGGACGAGTACCCGCAGACCGCCGCGGTGGAGACGCGCTGCTGGACCATGCTCGCCGACCTGTGGCACGCGCCGGACCCGGAGCACACCATCGGCACCTCGACGATCGGCTCGTCCGAGGCGTGCATGCTCGGCGGCCTCGCCCTCAAGCGCCGCTGGCAGCACGCGCGCCGTGCCGCGGGCAAGCCGGTGGACCGGCCCAACCTCGTGCTGTCCAGCGCGGTCCAGGTCTGCTGGGAGAAGTTCTGCAACTACTTCGAGGTCGAGGCGCGCTACGTCCCGATCTCCGAGGAGCACAAGGTCCTCGACGGCCACGACCTCGAGAAGTACGTGGACGAGAACACCATCGGGGTCGTCGCGATCATGGGCGTGACCTACACGGGCATGTACGAGCCGGTCACGGAGATCGCGGCGGCTCTCGACCGGATCCAGGAGTCCAGCGGCCTCGACGTGCCGATCCACGTCGACGGTGCCTCGGGCGCGATGGTCGCCCCGTTCGTCCAGCCCGAGCTCGTGTGGGACTTCCGCGTCGCCCGGGTCGCGTCGATCAACACGTCGGGGCACAAGTACGGCCTCGTGTATCCCGGGCTCGGGTGGGTCGTCTGGCGCGACACCGAGTCCCTGCCCGAGGACCTCGTGTTCCGGGTGAGCTACCTCGGTGGGGACATGCCGACCTTCGCCCTCAACTTCTCGCGACCCGGTGCGCAGGTGCTGCTGCAGTACTACCTGTTCCTGCGCCTGGGACGCACCGGGTACGAGGCGGTGCAGCGGACGTCGCGCGACGTCGCCCTCTACCTCTCCGGGGAGATCGCGAAGATGCCCGCGTTCGAGCTGTGGAACGACGGCTCGGACATCCCCGTGTTCGCCTGGCGCCTCAGAGCGGGTCACACCGAGAACTGGAACCTGTACCACCTCTCGGAGCGGCTGCGGACCAAGGGCTGGCTCGTCCCCGCCTACCCCATGCCGGACGACCTCACCGACGTCACCGTCCAGCGCGTCGTCGTGCGCAACGGCTTCAGCCACGACCTCGCCTCGGCGTTCCTCGCGGACCTGCGCGAGGAGGTCGCCACTCTCGACGCCCTCACGAGCCCCATGCCGACCGAGGGCCAGCGCTCGGGCTTCCACCACTGAGGGGCCGGCGAGCAGGAGGGAACGGACCATGGCACAGGGGGCAGCACAGGATCCGCCCGGGGGCTCGGGACCGCACGTCCGGGCCGACGGCACGCACGCGCCGTCGGCCGCGCACGTCCGCCCGCACCCGTACGGGACGCCCGGCGCGCGGAAGCCGCCGGGTCACGCGGGGCCCGCGATCGGGGCGCCCGCCGCCACGGCGACCGCGTTCATGTCGGTCGTGCAGCTCGCGATGCTCACGGTGGTGGTGGTCGCGTCGCTGCGGTCGCTCCCCGCGATGGCGTCGTACGGGCTCGGCTCGGTGACGCTCTTCGTCGTCCCCGCCATCCTCTTCCTCGTGCCGACGGCGCTCGTCGCGGCCGAGCTCGCGACCGGCTGGAAGGGCGGCGTCTTCACCTGGGTGCGCGAGGCCTTCGGCGAGCGCGCGGGGTTCGTCGCGATCTGGCTGCAGTGGATCCAGAACGTCGTCTGGTACCCCACGCAGATCGCGTTCATCGCGGCGAGCCTGTCGTTCGTCGTCGGCGACCCCGACCTCACCCGGAACGGCCTCTACACGGCCGTCGTGATCCTCGTCCTGTACTGGGGATCGACGCTCATCACCCTCGCCGGCGGCAACCTCTTCGCGCAGGTCGGCTCCTGGAGCGGCATCTTCGGCACCATCCTGCCCGCCGTCCTGCTCATCGTCCTCGGCGCGGTCTGGCTCGGGACCGGTGAACGGTCCGAGACGACGCTCGAGCCGTCGGCGGTGGTGCCGCCGTGGACCGGCATCGCGTCGATCGTGCTCATCGTCTCGAACGTCCTCGCGTACGCCGGGATGGAGGTCAACGCCGTGCACGCGAACGACCTGCGCAAACCCGGGCGCGGCTTCCCGCGGTCGATCGCCATCGCGACCGTGCTCATCCTCGGCGTCTTCATCCTCCCGACCCTCGCGATCTCCGTAGCCGTCCCGAAGTCCGCGCTCGGCGTGACCGACGGCATCAACCTCGCCTTCAAGGCGTTCTTCGACCACTGGGGCATGAGCTGGGGCACCCCGGTGATCTCGCTCCTCATCGCGCTCGGCGCGTTCGCGTCCGTCGTCACCTGGATCGCCGGGCCGTCGCGCGGCCTCCTCGCGGCCGCACGGACCGGGCTCCTCCCGCCCGCGCTGCAGCGACGCAACAAGGCGGGCGTCCAGGTCGGGATCCTCGCCGTGCAGGGCGGCATCGTGACGCTGCTCGCGCTGCTCTTCGTGCTCGTCCCCAACGGCAACACGGCGTTCATCGCGCTCGTCGACATGTCGGCGGCGCTCTACCTGGTCATGTACATGCTCATGTTCGCGGCGGCGATCCGTCTGCGGCGCACGAAGCCGGACGTGGTCCGGACGTACCGGACCCCCGCGATGCGGCTCGTGGCGGGCGTCGGCCTCGTCGCGTGCGCCGCGGCGTTCGTCCTCGCGTTCGTGCGGCCCTCGGGCTTCAGCGGCCTCTCCGCGACCGCGTACCCGCTCGTCGTCGCCGGGGTGGTCGTGGTGCTCGGCGGACCGCCGCTCCTCTTCTACGCCCTGCGGCGCGACTCGTGGGACCGCCGGACCGCCGCCGAGCGAGAGACCGCCGACGACGTCCTGGTCAACCCGCCGGAGAGCCCTTCCACTGCCGGCGCGCCCACCCGAGGGCCGGCGGAGCCCACGTGACGGAGACCCCTGCCCGCCGACCGGGCGGGGGGGGGTACGCCCCGGTCGGGGGCGGGTCCGTCCCGCGCCGCCGTCCCTGACGGTCGGCGAGCCGCCGGTCAGAGGTCGGAGAGGAAGTCGCCGCCGATCCCCGCCTGGGTCTCCAGGAGGTCGCCGGTGTCGCCGAGGACCACCCAGTTCGGCCCGGCGAGCGCCGCCTGACCCTCCACGGGCGGCTCGACCGGCAGGAGGCCGAGGAACTCGCCCTCGTCGACGTCGTCCGCGAAGACGGCCAGGAGCGTGGTGTCGTCGCACTCGCCGAGCTCGACGTCGGGCGAACCGGAGTCCTCGGGCGTGAACGACAGGCACGTCAGCCCCGCGGTCGTCGCGGCCTCGTGGAGCGCGTCGAGCGAGTCGTACTCCACGTCCTTCTCGCCGGGGCCGGGGCCGGAGCACGCGGCGAGGAGCCCGGCGAGCACGACGAGGCCGGCGAGGGGTGCCCGGGCGGGCCGACGGGACGGGGGACCGGGTCGGGTGCGCATGTCTCGATGGTCCGCCGTCGTGCCCGGTCGCGCCACGGGAAGCCCGTGCCGGACCGTCCGGCGCGAGATCGACCCGTACGGCCGAGATCGGCCTTCGGGAGGTCGATCTCGGGCCGCGCGGGTCGATCTCGGGTCAGGGGCGGAAGCGCTCGTCGCGCTCGACGACGCGGCCTGCGCCGCGGCCGTCGGCCGCCGTCGGGTCCCACGTGTACGCCTCGGTGCCCGTGATGAGCACGTGCTCGGCGCGCGACGTCACGTCCAGCGGGTCGCCCGACCACACGACGACGTCGCCGTCGAGGCCCGGAGCGAGGGCGCCGACCCGGTCGTCGAGGCCCAGGAACGCCGCCGGGTTGACGGTGAGCGCGCGCAGCGCGGTGTCGCGGTCGAGGCCCTCCTTGACCGCGAGCGACGCCTGGTGCACGAGGAAGTTGATCGGCACGACGGGATGGTCGGTCGTGATCGCGACGCGCACGCCCGCGCGGGCCAGCGCGCCGAGGTTCGCGATGTCGCGGTTGCGCAGCTCGATCTTGGAGCGCGAGGTGAACAGCGGGCCGAAGATCACCGGCACGTCGCGCTCGGCGAGCACGTCGGCGACGGCGGCGCCGTCGGTCCCGTGGTTCACCACGAGCTTGTAGCCGAACTCGTCCGCGAGGCGCAGGGCCGTCGCGATGTCGTCGGCGCGGTGCGTGTGCTGGTCCCAGTACAGCTCGCCCGCGAGGACGCGCGCGAGGGTCTCCTTCGCGAGGTCGCGGTCGAACGGTTCGCCCTTCGCCGCGGCCGCGTCGCGCTTCGCGGCGTAGTTCTGCGCGTCGACGAACGCCGCGCGGATGACCTTCGCGACGCCGAGCCGCGTCGACGGCGTCTTCTTCTGGTCCCCGTACACGCGCTTGGGGTTCTCGCCGAGCGCCGACTTCACGGAGACCGCCTCGCGGATCACCTGCTCGTCGACGGTGCGGCCGCCCCACGTCTTGATCGCGACGGTCTGCCCGCCGATGGGGTTGCCCGAGCCCGGCTTCACGACGGCGCTCGTCACGCCGCCGACCAGCGCGTCGCGGAACCCCTCGTCCTCGACGTTGATCGCGTCGATCGCGCGCAGGGCGGCGCCGTTCGGGTCGGTCATCTCGTTGGTGTCGTTGCCGGCCCAGCCCTCGGCCTCCTCCATGACGCCCATGTGGGCGTGGGCCTCGACGAAGCCGGGCAGCACCCAGCGGCCCCGCGCGTCGAGGGTCGGGACGCCGTCGGGCACG
This sequence comes from Cellulosimicrobium sp. 22598, assembly GCF_052044445.1. Classification (NCBI taxonomy): domain Bacteria; kingdom Bacillati; phylum Actinomycetota; class Actinomycetes; order Micrococcales; family Promicromonosporaceae; genus Cellulosimicrobium; species Cellulosimicrobium sp. 22598. The sequence continues at coordinate 274,837 of NZ_JBQEMZ010000002.1, read as the reverse complement.
ACGACGTCCGCGCCGACCGCGGTGATGACGCCGTCCTCGATGAGCACGGTCCCGTCCTCGATCGGGTCCGAGGCGACGGGCACGACGTAGCCGTGCACGACGGCGACGGTGCGGCGCGCGGTGCGCGGGACGGGGCGGGAGGAGCCGGGGGCGGGGGTGGATGAGGTCGTCATGGTCCCATCATCGCCCCGGGCAAGCGTCGGGGGTGTGCGCGGGGGTGGGCGGGGCGCACTAGGCTCCTGAACGCACCACCGCACCGCGCGCGAAGGAGCTCGCATGCACGTCGTCGTCGGGCTGTTCCGGCTGTTCCTCGTCGTCCTCGCCCTCGTCGGCACGCGCGCCATCTGGCGCGACGGCGACATCGAGGGCCTCGTCTACTTCACGAACCAGACCGGCTTCCTCATCGCCGTCGTGTTCACGTGGGCGGGCGTCGCGTCGCTCCTGCGCCGCCGGCAGCCGCCGGGGTGGCTCAAGGGGGGCGTGACGCTCTTCGCCGCGATCACCGGGCTGGTCGCGAACCTCGTGCTCGCGCCCGAGGACCCCGAGGCCCCGGCCGTGTTCCTCGGGCTGACCGACGGCCAGATCGAGCACGAGCTCCTGCCGCTCGCCGTGTTCGTCGACTTCCTCCTGCTCGACGCCCACCGGCGCCTGCGCGGCCTCGACGCCGCGCGCTGGCTCCTGTACCCGCTCGCGTACTTCGCGTTCACGACGATCCGCGGGTTCGTGAGCCCCGGCAGCGAGTACCCGTACGGCTTCGTCGACCTCGACGCGCTCGGGTGGACCGGGCTGCTCGTCAACGTCGTGCTCTACGGGGCGGGCTTCCTCGTGCTCGGCCTCGTCATCGTCGGGATCGACCGGCTCCTGCCCACCGGTCCGGCGATCGGCCGGTACGCGGACCGCTCGCCCGCCCCGGCGTCCCCGGAGACGGCGGGGGCCGAGGGCAGCCCGGACGACGCGCCCGCGTCGCGCTAGGGTGGCCGTCGTGTCCTCCCCGGTCGTCGGTCCGCTGCGCGTCGCGCGCGCCGCGCTCGTGGCGACCCTCGTGCTCGCACTGACGGCGCTCGCCCACCGCGTCGCCGGGGGCACCCTCCCGGACCCGCTGGTCCTCGCGGCGCTCGCCGCGTTCACGCTCGCCGGCACGACGGCGGCCGCCCGGCTGCGCTTCACGCCCACCCGGCTCGTGGTGCTCCTGGGCGGCGCCCAGGTCGCGCTGCACCAGGCGCTCGTCGTGCTCGCGCCCGTCGGGTCGTGCGTCCCGGTCGGGGTCACGTCCGGACACGGCGGCCACGTCGCGCCGGTGCGCGACGTCGTCTGCGCGGCACCCGTCGGCGCGCCGGTCCCGGCCGCCGGCGGGGTGGGCCTCGTGCACCCGGAGCACCTCACGACGTCGGGCGCGGCAGGCCTGTGGATGGTCGTCGCGCACGCCGTGGCGACCGTCGTGCTGGCGCTCGTCCTCGCGCGCGGCGAGCGCGCCCTCGAGCGGTTCCTCGCGTGGGTGACGCCGCGCGGCGCCCTCCCCGCGCGCGTCCTCGTCGTGCCGCGCGCGCGTCCCGGCGTGCCGGGGGCGCGCACCGTGCGCGTCGCGTCCCTGTGGCGTGCGCGCCGTGCCCCGACGCGCGGGCCCCCGACGGCGGACGGCCCGTCGGGAGCACTGCTGCGCCCCCTCGCCGCGTCCTGACGCGGCACCCGACGAGGCCGACCCGGTGACGACCGGGCCACGGGGCACCACCGTGCGGCCACCGCCGCGCCTCGGACGGAAGAACCCTCATGACTCTCTCCCTGCGCCGACCCGTGTCGGCCCTCCTCGCCCTCCTCGCCGCCGCCGCGCTGGCCCTGGGCCTCACCGCCGGGCTCGCGACCCTCACCGCCGCCCCGGCGTCCGCGCACGACCGCATCCTCAGCTCGGACCCGGCCGACGGCGCCCAGCTCGCGACGCCCCCGACCGCGATCACGCTGACCTTCAACACCGAGCCGCTCCCCGTCGAGCCGCAGGTCGTGATCTCGGACTCCGCCGGGACGGTCGTGACGCAGGGCGCGCCGACGATCGAGGGCAGCACCGCCACGCTCGCGCTCGACCCGGCGGTCGCGCTCGGCGGCGACACGTACACCGTCGCGTGGCGCGTCGTCTCGTCCGACGGCCACCCCATCGAGGGAACGTTCGCGTTCGCCGTCGCGGCCCAGCCCGAGGCGCCGGTCGCCGAGGAGCCCACGGCGGACGAGGCCACGCCGGAGGAGCCCGCCTCCGGGGAGGCCACCACGGACGCGGCCGACGAGACGACGCCGGAGCCCGCGACGACCCAGGCGACGGACGCAGCGACGGACGCGGAGGACGGCGGCTCGTCGATCGTCCCCGTGCTCGTGGGGCTCGGCGCGCTCGTGGTCGCCGCCGCGGTCGTCGTCGTGATCGTCCTGCGCCGCCGCGGTGCCGCGACGGGCGACGACGCGCCGCACGACCCCGAGGACTGACCGTGCCGGCGCACGCCGTCCTCCCCGGCCCGGGGAGGACGGCGGACGCCCCTGCCGCGCGCACCCCTCCTGCCGCTAGGGTGCGTCCGTGACGTCGCCCGGAGCAGGGGTGCTCCGCGGCGTGCGGGTGCTGCTGCTCGCCGCCGCGGTCGTCGGGCTGTCCGTCGTCGCGCACGGCCTCGCCGGGGGGACCGACCCCGGAGCCGTCCCGCTCGGCGTGCTCGCCGTCCTGACCGCCGTCGCCGTGCGACCCCTCACGCGTCGTCAGGTCGGGCTGCCACGGCTGCTCGGCCTGCTCGGCGCGGGCCAGCTCGTGCTGCACGTCGTCTTCGACCGCTGCGCCGCGCTGTCCCCGGCCGAGGCGTCCGCGCACGCGCACGCCGCGTCACCCCTGACGATGCTCGGCGCGCACGCCGTCGCGACGCTCGCCGTCGCGCTCGTCCTGCGCTACGGCGACGCCGTGCTGTGGCGCCTGTGGACGTGGCTCGCCGGGCGCCGGGTCCCCGGCCGCCCGCGGGCCGTCGTCGTCCGCGCGGCACCTCCCGCCGTCGGCGCGCTGCCGACGGTCCGCGACCTCCTCGCGCGCGGTGCCGCGCCCGGGCGCGGTCCGCCCGCCGTCGCCTGACCTCTCCCGGACGCCTCCGCGGACCCTCCGCGGCGTCCCGCTCCCGCGCGCCCGCCCGGCCGGCTCCGCCCGGCCGCGCCGGGGCGTGCCCGTGACGTGCCGTCGCGCGCCGGAGCCCCCCGTCTTCCTCTCCCCGAAAGGCACCATCATGCGAAAGACCCTGCGCGCCGTCGGCGCCGCCGCCCTGACCACCGGGATCGTCGTCGTCGGTGCGGGCGCCGCGGCGGCCCACGTCACCGTCACGCCGGACACGACCGACGCGGGCGCGTACGCGCTGCTCACGTTCGGCGTCCCGCACGGCTGCGGCGACTCGCCGACCACGAAGGTCTCCATCCAGGTCCCCGAGCAGATCGTCACCGTGACGCCCACCGTCAACCCCGGCTGGGACGTCGAGAAGGTCATGGCGGCCCTCGACGAGCCGGTCGACGACGGGCACGGCGGCCAGTACACCGAGCGCGTCGCCGAGGTCGTGTACACGGCCAAGGCCCCGCTGCCCGACGGCTACCGCGACGCCCTCGTGCTCTCGCTCCAGCTCCCCGACGCCGCGGGGGACACGCTCGTCTTCCCGACCGTCCAGGAGTGCGCCGAGGGCGAGACCGCCTGGGTGCAGGTCGCGGCCGAGGGCGAGGACGGGCACGACCTCGAGGCGCCCGCGCCGCTGGTCGAGCTGACGGCGGCCGAGGACGAGGGCCACGACGCCCCGGCCGAGACCGTCGCCGACGGGTCGGCGGGTGACACCGCCGACGCGGACGCGTCGGGCGACGCCGCGTCGGCGGGCGCGTCCGACGGGCCGGCCCCGGCGCTCACGTGGACGGCGCTCGTGCTCGCCGCGGCGGGCCTGGTGCTCGGGGCGCTCGGGTTCGTGCGCTCGCGCCCGAGGGCCTGACCCGTGGGCCGCCCCTCGGTGCTGCGCCGGGTGGTGGCCGTCGTCGTCGGTGCCGCGGCCGCGGTCCTGCTCGCGATCCTCGCGAGCGGCCCGGCCGCGGCCCACGCCGTCCTCGTGGGCACCGACCCGCGGGACGGCACCGTCCTCGACGCACCGCCCGACGCGCTGACCATCACCTTCAACGAGCCCGTCCAGGTCGTGACCGGCGGGACGACGGTCCTCGCCGCGGACGGCTCGCCCGTCGACGTGGACGTCGCCGCGGTCGACGACGCGCTCGTCGTCACCCCGGCCACGACGCTCGACGACGGCACGTACGTCGTGAGCTGGCGCGTCGTGTCCCTCGACACGCACCCCGTCGCCGGGGCCTTCACGTTCTCCGTGGGGGCGCCGAGCGCGACGTCCGTCGAGGCCCGGGTCGCCGAGCCGACGGCGGCGCTCGTCGCCGTCCGCGCGCTCGACCAGGCCGCGGTCTACGCGGGGACGTTCCTCGTCGCGGGACTCGTGGGGTTCGAGCTCCTCGTGCTGCACGTGTCGCCCGGGGCCGCGCCGGTCCTGCGTCGGCGCCTGCAGCGCGTGCGGCGTGGAGCCCTGGCCGTCGCGGTCGTCGGGATCGTGCTCGCGGTCCCGCTCACCCCGGCCTGGCAGGCCGGCGGCGGGCTGGGGGCGCTCGTCGACCCGGCGACCTGGGCGGCGGGCGTCACGACCGACTCCACGCTCGCGGGCGCGCTCGGTCTCGCGGGGCTCGTCGTCACGACCCTGCTCGCACCCCGCGCGGCCAGGGAGACCCGGGCGGCGTGGCCCGCCGGGGTCGTGCTCGGCGGGGCGGCTCTCGCTCTGGGGTCGCTCGTGCTCGTGGGGCACACCCGCACGTTCGGTCCGCCCTGGCTGGTCGTCACGGCGGACGCGCTCCACGTCGTGGCCGGGGCCGTGTGGCTCGGCGGGGTCGTCGGCCTCGCGCTCGTCCTCGCGCCGTCCGCGCACGTCGACACGCGTCGTGCGGGCGTGACGGTCGCGCGGTTCTCGACGCTCGGTGCGTGGGTCGTCCTCGCGCTCGCCGTCACCGGCACCGTCCTCGGGTGGCGCATCCTCGGCACCCTCGACGCGCTCGTGTCGACGACGTACGGCCAGACCCTGCTCGTCAAGGTCGGCGTGGCGCTGTGCCTCGTCGGCATCGCGGCCTGGAACCGGTACCGGCTCGTCCCGGCGGTCGCGGGCGACGACGGTCCGGGCGGGCGAGGTGCCCGGCAGGTCGGTGGGACGGCCGGGGCGGCCGCGCGCCGTCGGCTCGGCCGGACGGTCGCGGCCGAGGCCCTGCTGCTCGTGCTCGTGCTCGTCGTGACGGGCGTGCTCGTCTCGCGCAGCCCGGTCGTCACCGCCGACCCGTCCGCCGAGGAGGCCGCGTCCCCGGCCGTCGAGGTGGTCGAGGAGCTCGGCGACGGGACGCTGCGCGCGCGGATCACTCCCGGCCGGGTCGGCGTCAACGCGCTCGAGATCGAGCTGCTCGACGCCGACGGGCAGCCCCTGGAGCCCGTCGCCGTGCCCGAGCTGTCGACGACGCTCGCCGACCCCGCGCTCGGCCCGTTCACCCGGCCCCTCACGCAGACCGGGACGGGCGCGTACGAGGCGACGCTCGACCTGCCGATGGCGGGCGACTGGACCGTGCACGTGAGCGTCCGGACGTCCAAGTACGAGAACCCGATCGTCGAGATCCCCGTGGAGGTGTCCTCATGACCGGTCCCCAGCGGTCGCTCCCCGGGCGGCGCGGGCTGCGCGTCGTCCTCGCCGCCGTCGCCGCGGGCACGCTCGCCGTGCTGACCGCCGGCCCGGCGGCTGCGCACGTGCTCATCGAGACCGTGGAACCCCACGGCGACGGCACGTCGACGCTCACCTTCACGTTCGACCACGGGTGCGACGGCGAGCCCACCGACGCGCTGCGCGTCACGCTCCCCGAGGGCGTCGAGGCGCTCGCCGCCGGCCAGCCGGACGGATGGACCTCGGAGATGACCGACGACGCGGTGGCCTGGTCCGGGGAGCCCGTGCCCGACGGCGAGCGCGCGGCCTACACGCTCGACGTCCGGGTCACGGGGGACGTCGGGCAGGCGTTCGTCTTCCCCGCCGTGCAGGAGTGCCCGTCGGGGGAGTCGTACGCGTGGACGGACACCGACCCGTCCGGCGCCCGGCCCGCGCCGACGTTCGTCGCGACCGCGGCGTCGCTCGCCCCGGCGCCCGTCGTCGCCGGGGCGTCCGCGACGCCGACGGCGCCCCTCGTCGCCGCCGTCGTGGCGGGAGCCCTCGGGATCGGGGTCGCGGGCGGCTGGTCGGCCCGGCGTCGGCTGCGGGCCACCTGAGAGGTCGCTGCGCGGGCGTCGGGACCGCACCCGTCGTACTGTGATCCAGATCACTGTTCGTGAACGTCCCGAACATGCGCCCAGCGCCTCTTGCACTGGTGGGGGACGTCGCCGCGACGGGTCACGCGGCGACACCTGGACCGGTGGCGGTCCGCGACGAGAGCTTCGCTGGGGGGAGCTCTCGCGGCGGATCGCCACCGGTTCCTCTGTCTGCGGGCCCCTGCGCGGCGGCGTCAGGCCGCGACCGCGAGGGCCAGCAGCGCGAACGCGGCGACGAGCAGGGCGATGCGGACGAGGTGGTACCGGTCCCAGCGGTGGGCCTGCTCGCGCCAGTCGGCGGGCGCGGTCTCGGGGGTCCACGTCTTGCCGCGGTTGTTGATGGGGACGAGCACGGCGACCGACAGGACGATGCTCAGGGCCAGGATTGCGGCGGCGGTCCAGGCCGCCCACGCCCCGTCGGGGAGCACGAGGGCGGTGGCCGCGGTGAGCAGGAGCGAGCCGAAGTACCAGAACGGCATGGCCCGCCCGAGCATCCGGCCGCCGTCGGCCCGAGCGAGCAGGCCCGCGTTCCCCGGCAGCCGGTCGACGATCGGGTTGACGACGAACGCGACCGACACCTCGACCCCCACCATCAGCCCCACGACCACCACCGCGACGATCGGCAACCACTGCATGTCAGGCTCCTTCGATCCAGGGAACGGGCGGAGAATCTAGCAACGCTAGAAAAACTAGCACGGACAATCTAGCGACGCTAGACTCGTCCTGTGAGCACACCGGCAGCAGCCCGCAAGGCACGGCTCCGCGAGGAGCGGGAAGCGCAGATCGTCGCGGCCGCGCGCGTGCTCGCCGAGGAGCAGGGATGGGAAGCCGTCACCACCCGTCGGCTCGCCGACGCGATCGGCTACAGCCAGCCCGTCCTCTACGGGCACTTCCCGGAGGGCCGGTCCCAGATCGTCACCGCGGTGGCGCTCGTCGGCTTCCAGGAGCTCGCCGTCGCGCTGTCCGCGGCCCGTCCGGCGCCCGGCGCGGACAGGAGCGGCGAGGACCGGGTCCGCGCGCTCGTGCTCGCCTACCTCGACTTCGCCGAGCGCCACCCGGCGACGTACGAGGCGATGTTCCACCTGCCGATCCGGGCCGCCTTCGCGTCCGAGGAGACGCCGCGCGCGATGCGCGAGGGGTTCGACGCGATCGTCGACACGCTCCTCGCGCTGGACCGCCCGCCGGCGGACCCGGGCACGGCTGCCGAGGTCGTGTGGGGGGCGATGCACGGCGTCGCGACGTTGGAGCGCGCGGGCAGGTTCTCCGTCGGGAACGACGACCGGCGCGTCGACGAGCTGGTCCGCCGGATCGTCGGCTGACCCCGCGTCACGACGTCCGTCCGTCCGGCACCCGACGGGGGGCGTCGGTCGCGGCCGCCACGGACGCGGTCCGCTGCGCCGGGTGGGTGTGCAGGTGCCAGAGGAGCTCCGCGCACTCCGCCGGGTCGAGGCTCGGGTCGCCGTGCTCGTCGGCGCCCGCGGTGACGAGCCGGGCGACCTGGATCCCGTCCGGTGCGAGCGCGTCCCGGAGCATGCCGAGATACGCGGACACGGCGGCGGCCGCGACGGCCGCCCCGGCCGCGAGCGGGCTGCCGGTGAGCGCGTCGTCGTCGGTGATGCCGAGGACGGATCCCCGGCCGAGAACGCGCTGCCCTCCGACCACGTACTCGACCGCGGTGACGAGGCCGACCACGGCCCGGTCGACCGCGTCCTGGATCTCCTCGGGTGACGTCTCGAGGACGTGCTGGCGCGCACCGGGCGCCGACGGTGGGTCGTAGACGAGGACCTCGATCGCCGACAGGTCCTGCGCGGTGCGGTCGAGCGCGAGGACCAGCGCGTCGGCGTCGTGCGCGTCCGCGGCGTAGACCCGCGCCCGCACTCCCTCACCGCGCAGCGCGCAGACGACCGGCCCGAGGCGGTCCAGGGACCGGGAGACGAACGCGACGTCGTGACCCGCGGCCCCGAAGCGCCGCGCGATCGCCGCACCGCGTGACGCGCTCGTCCCGACGATCGCCACGGTCGTCATCCTGTCTCCCTCGCCGTCGTCACCGTGCGCGGGGCCCTGGCCGTCGCGCGTACCGGACGGTAGACAGGTGGAGGGGAGTGCTGGGAGTCCCTGTCAGGACCCCTGACCGCCCGGTGAGACGGCGGCGGACCGCATCGCGGTCGACGCCGTCCTCAGGTGGTCGTCGAGGTGGGCGGTCGGCCGGCCCCCGTGAGGTCCGCGAGCCGGGCCATCCGCCGCGCCGAGGTCGACCCAGGCTCGGGGGAGTAGAGGGTGAGGGTGAGTCCTGGCTCGGATTCCATGGCGCAGGCCTCGTAGGCGATCGTGAGCTCCCCTACCACTGGGTGGCGGAACGTCTTGAGCCCGGTGCCGTGCCGGCGGACCTCGCCCGCGCGCCACCGGGTCTCGAACTCGGCGCTGTGGCAGAGCAGCTCCTCGACCGTCTCGTGCAGGTCGGCGCTGCGCGGGTCGCGCGCGGCCTCCGTGCGCAAGATCGCGACCGCGATGTCCGCGAACACGTCCCAGTCGGGGCAGAAGGCCCGGGCACGGTCGCTGAGGAACGTGAAGCGGGCCATGTTCGGCGTCCCGGGCATGTCGTGCAGGTCCTGGTGGAAGGCGTGCGCCAGGGCGTTCTCGGCGAGGATGTCCATCGCTCCGTTGCGGACGAACGCAGGTCCGGCGGTGAAGGCGTCGAGCACCCACTGGAGGCTGGGGTGCGGCTGCCACGACCGGGTGCTCGTGCGCCGGTCCGCCTCTCCGCCGCGGGCGACGATCTCCGCGAGGTTCGACAGGTGTGCGCGCTCGGCCTCGTCGAGCCGCAGCGCGCGGGCGATCGCGTCGAGCACCTGCGGAGAGACGCGGGAGATCGCGCCGCGCTCGATCCGCGTGTAGTACTCGACGCTCACGCCGGCGAGCGTCGCCACCTCGCTGCGGCGCAGGCCGCGGACCTTGCGCCCCGGGCGCGGGGTGATCCCCACCTCCTGCGGGCTGATCCTCTCGCGTCGCGCGACGAGGAAGTCGCGCACCAGCGCACGGGCATCCATGGCTCGAAAGTAGGCCATGGACCCCGGCTCGGCAGGCGGCGACGAGAAGCAGCGCCTCGGGGCCATTTGCATAGTTGGCTAACACAACAATGCTGAAGAGCATGCAACTTTCGTCTTGGTGTCGACAAAAGTAAATCTCGAAGGTACGGTCGGTTTTCGTCGGGTACCGGGCATCCCCGGTCCGTCGCAAGCGCAGCCTCAGTGTCGAGGGCTCGCCATGCCTGTACCGGCGTGAGCCACAACGGAGTGGAGGTGGAGACCCCGCGTCCCGCTCGACCGCTGCGGCTGTCTGGTTCCCCCGAACGCCTCAAGGAGGACGTTGTGCACAGAACTCCACTAGGCCACCGATGGTGGTCTCGTTACGCCGCCGCGGCGGCGTCGGCCGCCGTGCTGGTACCGCTGACCATCGGCGGCGCCTCGGCCCACCCCGGGCACGAGCAGGACAGCACCGCGGTCACCGCCGCCGCGGACGCCGAAGCGGCTCTCGACTGGGACAGCTACGAGAAGGTGCTGCTGAGCAAGAACACCGGTGAGCCGATCGACCTCGCCGTCCTGCCGGACTCGCGGGTCCTCCACACCTCGCGCGACGGCGTCGTGCGCCTCACCGACTCCGCGACGGGCCTGACCACCCAGATCGCGAAGCTCGACGTCTACGCGAACTCCGAGGACGGGCTCCAGGGCATCTCCCTGGACCCGAACTTCGAGGAGAACCACTACCTGTACCTGGTCTACGCGCCCCGCGTCATGGAGGGCACGTCGCCCTCCGGCGTGGAGTACCCGGAGACGACCCCGTCGGGCAGCGCGCCGAACTCGCTGCCGGCGGGCGAGGACGAGAGCTACTGGGACCGCTGGCTCGGGTACAACCAGCTCTCGCGGTTCACGTGGGACCCGGCGACCGACTCCATCGACCTCTCCACCGAGCGCGCGATCCTCAAGGTCGACGCGCAGCGCGGCCAGTGCTGCCACGTGGGCGCGGACATGGCGTGGGACGCCGACGGGAACCTGTTCCTGTCCACCGGTGACAACACGCCGGCGGGCACGCCCGGCGCCGACGGGTACGCGCCGAACAACAACGCCCCGGGCATGAACCCGGGCTTCGACGACCGTCGCGGCGCGGGCAACACCAACGACCTGCGCGGCAAGATCCTGCGGATCAACCCGATCGAGGACCTCGCCCCCGGCACCGAGGTGGGCCCGGGGAGCACGTACACGATCCCCGAGGGCAACCTCTTCGACGACCCGCAGTACGACGACGTCCAGGACCTCGTGCGCAACGAGACCTACGTCATGGGGCTGCGCAACCCGTTCCGGATCGACTACGACATCGAGTCCGGCGCGCTCGTGTGGGGCGACTACGGCCCCGACGCGGCGAACGCCAACCCGAACCGCGGCCCCATGGGCTACGTGGAGTGGCAGCTGACGACCGAGCCGATGAACGGTGGCTGGCCGTACTGCCACGGCCCGAACGCGAACTACAACGAGTGGGACTTCGCGACGCAGACGCCGGGCGAGTGGTTCGACTGCGAGGCCGGGGCGAAGAACAACTCCACGTGGAACACGGGCCTCGACGTCCTGCCGCCGGCGACGGCGCCGCAGGTCTACTACGGCGACCGCCCCGGCGACCAGCCTGAGCTGCTCGACCCGCTGGTCGAGCTCGGCGGCGGCGGTCAGGCGCCCATGGGCGGGCCGATCTTCCGCTCCGCCGACTACCCGGACGCGCCGGGCAAGTTCCCCGCGTACTGGGACGGCAAGCCGTTCATGGCGGAGTTCTCGCAGGACTACGTCGTCGCCTTCACGCTGGACGAGCTGTCGTCGGCCGGTCAGGTCACCGCGGTCGAGGACTTCCTGCCCAACGCGCACCTGGAGACGGTCAACCAGCCGATCTGGGACAACGTCATGGACATGGAGTTCGGCCCCGACGGCACGATGTACGTGCTGGAGTACGGCGACGGCTTCTTCCGCCAGAACCCCGACGCGGGCCTGTACCGGATCACCTACGGCTCCGACAACAAGACCCCGCGCCCCGCGATCTCCGCGTCCCCGACCTCGGGCGGGGACGCGCCGCTCGAGGTGACCTTCGACGCGTCCGGGACCTCGGACGCCGAGACCCCGAACGCGGGCCTGACCTTCGACTGGGACTTCAACTCCGACGGCGTGTACGACGCCCAGGGCGAGACGGTGACCCACACGTTCACCGAGCGCGGCCAGTTCAACGTGCAGCTGCGCGTCACCGACGAGGGCGGCAAGTTCGGTCTGGCGATCCAGCAGATCACGGTCGGGAACACCGCTCCGGAGATCACGCTGAGCCAGCCCGACGGCGCCATCTTCAACTGGGGCGACGCCGTCCCGTACACCGTCTCCGTGCACGACGCGGAGGACGGCGACACCCCGGTGTGCCGCAACATCCAGTACACCTTCGGGCTGGGCCACAACACGCACGCGCACCCCGAGGTGAGCGGTCGGGCCGCGGACACGGAGGCCGGCTGCGGCTTCACGATCCAGACCAGCCCGGACGCCGTCGAGCACGGTGAGGGCGAGAAGATCTTCGGCACCCTCGTCGTGACCTACAACGACCAGGCGCAGGGCACCGTCCCGTCGATCCGCGGCGAGGCCACCCACATCCTCAAGCCGCAGGCGCAGCAGGCCGAGTGGTACGACGCGGCCGAGGGCGTCGAGGTCGTCGAGGACCCGGCGGCGCACGCCGGGCGCTACGTCACCTCGTTCGACGCGGGCGACTCCTTCACCTACCAGCCGCTGGCGCTCGTCCACGCGCCGACGGGCGAGGCGATCGACGAGATCACCGTCCGCGGCAGCGGCGAGGGCACCGTCACGCTGAGCTGGCAGGCCGAGGGGTCGGAGTCCGCCGAGCCGCTGGCCGACTTCGCCTTCACGGGCGCGGGCTGGCAGGACGTCACGAAGACGCTGGGCAGCGTGCCCGAGGGGTCGGGCTCGATCGTCGTGACGACCACCGGCGGCGTCGACGTCGACCAGCTCTCGTTCGCCGTGGGCGACGGCACCACCGAGCCGGTCACCATCCCGGTGGAGAAGGTCTCGATGCAGCTGTTCTCGCTCAGCTCGTGGAGCCGCCAGATCGGCTGGGAGGGCGTCTACGACCGCCTGGGCGAGATCGGCTTCCAGAACGTCGAGCCCTTCGGGTCGAACTTCTCCGGCCTCACGGCCGAGCAGGCTCGTGCCCAGTTCGACGCGGCCGGTCTTCGTGTCCCGTCCTCGCACTACAACGTGAACGAGGGCACCTTCGACGCGACCCTCGCGTACGTCAAGACGCTGGGCCAGGAGTACGTGGGCTCGGGCGGCTTCCCGTCCCCCGGCATCGGCGGGGGCCTGGAGAACGTGCTGGCCACGGCCGACGCCATGGACCGTCTCGGCGAGCGTTCGGTCGCGAACGGCACCGGCAAGCTGTTCGGTCACAACCACGACCAGGAGTTCAACACCAAGTACGAGTACAACGGTGAGCTGACCTCCGCGTGGGAGATCCTCGTGGCGGAGACGAACCCCGAGTACGTCGCCTTCGAGCTGGACACGGCCTGGGCGGCGAACGCCGGCGTGGACGTGCCGGCGCTGATCGACGAGTACGCGGACCGCATCGAGCTCCTGCACATCAAGGACGCGACCAACCTCAACGCGGGTGGGCGTCCGACGTTCACCAACCTCGGTGAGGGCGACATGCCGCTGCAGGACATCCTGCGGGCCGGTCTCGATGCGGACGTGGCGTACTTCGTCATGGAGTACGACGGCTCGCCGGCGAACGACGTGTTCTCCGTCGAGGGCTTCGAGTACCTCACCGGCATCCCCGCCGGTGCGGACACCCCGGAGGTCGACGTGACGGTCGAGCCGCGCTGCATGGCCGGCAAGGTCTACGTCGCGGTCCGTGCGCTCAACGCGGACGACTCCGCGCTGGACGTCGCGATCGAGACGCCGTTCGGCAGCAAGACCTTCGAGGACGTGGCCCCGGGCAAGAACGCCTACCAGTCGTTCAACGCTCGTGCCACGGAGATCGAGGCCGGTGAGGTGACCGTCACGGTCACCGACCCGGACGGAGCGACGGACACGGTCACGGCCGCGTACGACGCGCGTTCGTGCAGCTGATCTGATCCCGAGCGCCGGGTGAGGCGGGCGTCCGACACCGTCTCACCCGGCGACACCGGGGCGCCACGTGGGGCGGCGGCCGATGCCGCCCCACCCTCTCCACGGTGGTGCGCCCCCCGGCGGCGCCGGCACGCCCCGCAGCGGGCGCACCACCTCCTCACGATCCCTCGCGGACGCGGCAGTGTCGCCGCGCCTCCTCGCGACCGAGGGTCGAGACGGCAGGATGACGGGGTCCTGGCAGTCCGACCGCTCCGGAGCGCGTCGGTCACGACGACGTGACCGACGGACCTGACCGACGTCACGTCGGTCCCCACCACTCACATCCAGGAGCACACCCATGACCGCACGTACTCTTCGACGCGCCCTGCTGGCCGGATCGGCGGCCCTCGCGGCAGCCTTCGTCGCCGCGCTCGGCCCTGCCTCTGCGTCGACCGTCCCGGACGACCCCCTCGAGGGTCTCCGGATCGTCATCTCCAACGACGACTCCATGCAGAACTCCCGGCCGAACGGCTCCGACGGGGAGGGGCTGTACGAGCTGCGCAAGGTCTTCTGCGACGCCGGTGCCGACGTCGTCGTGGTCGCGCCCTGGGGTTACCAGAGCGGGGCCGGGACCGCGGTGACGAACAGCGGCACGTTCCACATGCAGGAGGCGGACACGCTCCCCGAGCGCTACGCCGCAGACTGCGGCGACGCGCCGAGCCAGGGTGCCGTGTTCGGGGTGTGCCAGCCGATCGACGGGCGGTGCACGCCGGAGTCGCGCAGCGCCACCCCCGTCGACACGGTCAAGCTCGCCGTCCGCGGCGGCCTGCAGCACGTGCTCGGGTGGACGGAGCGCCCCGACCTGGTGCTGTCCGGCATCAACTCCGGGCCCAACCTCGGCTCGTCGGTGAACGACTCCGGGACGGCGGGGGCCGCCCTGTCCGCCCTGTCCGTCAACACCCCCGGCTTCGCGATCAGCGCGTCGGCGACCGGCGCGGACCACCAGGCGGTCTACGAGCGGACCGCGCGGTTCGCCGTCCGGTACGTGGAGGAGGTCGTCCGGCAGGACGCGCTGACCACCGAGTACGTCACGAACATCAACTTCCCGCGTCTCACGGCGGACCAGAGCCCGGCCGGCGTCGTCGTCGCCCCGGTGGGCACCGGCACGACTGCGCGCCACTCCTACAACCCGAGCGGCGAGCGGTCCTTCACCGTCGGCCTCAGCGGGTGCCAGGCCGGCGACACCACGTGCGTCGCGGAGACCCGTCCCGACGCCGACTACCTCATGAACCGGGCCGGCTACATCACCGTCACGCCGCTGACGCCCGACCGCACCCACCTCGCCGCGACGCCCGAGATCGGCTCGGTCATCAGCGAGCTGTCGACGGTGGCGGTACGGGCCAGCGCGACCGGCCGCTGCATCGCCGGGACCGCGTACGTCGCGGCGCTCGTCCGCAACGACGACACCGTGCCCCTCGACGTCACTCTCTCGACGCCGTTCGGGGAGAGGTCCGTGAGCGACGTCCAGCCCGGTGCCGCCGCGTACCAGTCGTTCAGCTCCCGGTCGCGCTCCGTCGAGGCCGGCACGAGCCGGCTCACGGCCTCCGGCGACGGTCGGAGCGTCGAGGTCGACGTCGACTACGCCGCCGTCGCCTGCTGACGACGCCGGGGGTGGAACGTCGTCCGACGCGTTCCACCCCCGGCACCCGGGACCGACCGCCGCGCTTCCTCGGGTGGCGCGGGTGTGCCGAAGCGGCGACAGTGGCCGCAAAACGTAGAGAGCAGGAGACACCCGTGAGCGACGGACGAGTGGTGGTCGTCACCGGGGCGGCACGGGGGATCGGCCGCGCTGCGGCGGTCGCGTTCGCGGGCGCCGGATACCGTGTCGCCGGAGCCGACATCGCGGCGCTGGCGAGCCCGGCGATGGACTACGCCCCCGCTGACCCCGAGGACCTGGCCGAGACCGGCCGCCTCGTCGAGGAAGCCGGGGTCGAGTGGCTCCCGGTGGTCTTCGACCAGCGTGACCGGGCGGCCGTCCGCGCCGGGTTCGCCCAGGTCGTCGAGCGGTTCGGGGGCGTCGACGTGGTCTTCGCCAACGCCGGCGTGCAGGGCTTCGCGTCGCTGCTGGACATGAGCGACGAGCTCTGGGACGACCAGATCGACATCAACCTCACCGGGACGGCGAACGTCGTGCGGGCCTCTGCGCCGCTGCTCATCGAGCGCGGCGGCGGGCGCATCATCATCACCTCGTCCACGCAGGGCCAGCACGGCACGCTCGGGGGCGCCGGCTACTCGGCGTCCAAGTGGGGGCTGATCGGGCTCATGAAGTCCGCGGCGCTCGACCTCGGTGAGCACGGCATCACCGTCAACGCGGTGATCCCGGGACTCGTCGACACCGCGCTGACCCGTCACGAGGACCGCTACGCGCAGATCATCCGCGCCGGCGGGCACGAGCCCACCGGAGACGTCGCCCAGGACGAGCAGACCGCCGCGGAGGCCCAGCGTGCCAAGCTCCCCCTGGGGGTGCCGTGGGTCGAGCCGGAGGACGTCGCACCGCTGGTCGTGTTCCTCGCCTCCGACGAGGCGAGGATGGTCAGCGGTACCAGCTTCGCCGTCACTGGCGGCGACAGCGCCAACATCACCGCATGACGTGACGCCCCGAGCGGTCACCCTGGGTGCCTGAAGGTCACACGGCGTCGCTGCGGGCGCCGAGCCAGGGCGCGAGGACGTCGGTGCGGCCGAGCCAGCGCAGGCCGCCGTCGGCGAGCTCGTCGGGCGTCGCCAGCACGTCGCGGAACGCGTCGAGGAGCCGGCGGCGACCGCCGTCGTCGTCCGCGTCGCCCGCGGCCGTCGCCCCGACGATCACGACGCGCGTGTGCGGCTCGACAGGCCGCCCCTCGGCCGTCGTGGCGTCGTCCCAGGTGCCGAGGGTGCCGATGCAGAGCTGGCCGCCCGCGCCGTCCCACGCGCACAGCGAGTCGGGGCGGTTCGCGACGTGGAACACCCCACGCGACCGGACCCGGCCGGTGCCGAGGTCCTCGATCCGGCGCAGCAGGCGCTCGGGATCGAACGGCCGGGCCGACCACAGCTCGATCGTCCAGCTCCGGTCGCTGGACGGCTCGTCGCGCCGGGGGAGCGGACCCCGCGCGCCGAGGGGGTGGGCGCGGCGCTCGCCGGCGGCGGGGTCGTGCGTGTACCGGGCGAGGTCGTCGGCCACGAGCGCGTGCAGCCCGTCGACCCGCCGGGTGCCGACGCCGCGGAGGCGGTCGACGAGCCCGGACCCGGTGGCCGCGGTCGCGACGTCACCGGTCGTCACCACGAGGTCGGCGTGCTCGAGCTGGGCGGCCAGCACCTCGCCGACCGCCCGCTGGTCGTCCTCCGTCAGCCCGACGCCGCGCTCGGAGACGAGGTCGTCGTCGAGCAGGTCGTGCTCGAGCGTGTCGACGTCGGCGACGGCGAGGACGGTAGCGAGACGGAGGCGCTCGAGCTCGCCGCCGGGGGTGGTCTGCGCGGCGAGCGCCCGCACGACCGGCAGCGACTCCGCAGCCACGGGCAGCGCGAGGACGACGTGGTCCCAGCGGCCGTCGTCGGCGAGCCGGCGCAGCGTCGGGACGGCGTCCTCCCGCACGGCGCACGACAGGCACGCGTGCTCGAGCGGCACGACCTCGTCCTCGATCACGCCGGTGGCGTCCACGACGACGCGCCGCAGCGCGTCCTCGGCGGCCCGGATGTCGTGCCGGAGCGCGACGACGCGCGGCGCCCCGACGACGAGCCCGAACACGGCGCTCTCCCGCAGCACGGGGTCGATCGTCGCGAGGACGCTGAGGGCGACGCGGGTGTCGTCGGGCGACGGGTCCGGCGAGGGGTGCGGCGAGAAGGGCATGAAGCGCTCCGATCCGTGGTCTGGGGCGCCCCGCGCGACCTCGTGGTCGACGCCGGGAACAACCCGCTCCTGAGAACTGTTCTCGACAGCGGGTCAGCATAGCGTCTTGACGGGAATGATTCTCACTATCTAGTGTCGTCCCCGTCGCCCCGACCGACCCCGAGAGGAACCGCCATGTCCGCCGTCTGCCAGGTGCTCGGCACCGCTCCCGGGTTCGGCCACGCGATCTCGCACTCCCACGTGCGGACCAAGCGTCGCTTCGACCCGAACATCCAGAAGAAGCGCTACTGGGTGCCGACGCTGGGTCGTCACGTGACCCTGCGCGTCAGCGCCCGGGGCATCAAGACCATCGACCGCCAGGGGATCGACGCCGTCGTGGCGCGGATCCTCGCCCGAGGGGAGAAGCTCTGATGGCTACCCGCACCGACCTCCGTCCCGTGATCAAGCTCCGGTCCACCGCGGGCACCGGGTTCACGTACGTGACCCGCAAGAACCGCCGCAACGACCCCGACCGCATGGTCCTGCGCAAGTTCGACCCCGTCGTCCGCCGCCACGTCGACTTCCGCGAGGAGCGCTGATGGCGAAGCGGTCCAAGGTCGCGCGCAACGACCGGCGCGTCGAGGTCGTCGCCCGCTTCGCCGAGCGTCGCGCGGAGCTCAAGCGCGTCGTCGCGTCGCCGACCTCCTCGCCCGAGGAGAAGGCGGCCGCGGTGCGCGAGCTCCAGCGCCAGCCCCGCGACGCGAGCGCCACGCGGGTGCGCAACCGCGACGTCGTCGACGGCCGCCCGCGCGGCTACCTGAGGAAGTTCGGGCTCTCCCGCGTGCGCCTGCGCGAACAGGCGCACCGTGGCGAGCTGCCCGGAGTCACGAAGTCGAGCTGGTGACGGCGGCCGCCCTGCGCGGCGGCTCCCGTCCCGTCACCGGCCCAGCAAGGAGAACCACCATGAAGAAGGACATCCACCCCGTCTACGGGCCCGTCGTCTACCGCGACAAGTCCGCCGACTTCGCGTTCCTCACGCGCTCGACCCTCGCGGGCGACCACCCGCAGGGCCCCGGCGTCCCGCGCGAGACCGTGACGTGGACGGACGGGAACACCTACCCGGTCGTCGACGTCGAGATCTCGAGCGCGAGCCACCCGTTCTACACGGGCACGCAGCGCGTCGTGGACACGGCCGGCCGCGTCGAGAAGTTCCGCCAGCGCTACGGCGCCCGCGGCGGCGCGCAGGGCGGGGGTGCGCGATGAAGGTCCGCGCCTCGCTCCGCTCGCTCAAGGACAAGCCCGGGGCGAAGGTCGTGCGCCGGCACGGCAAGACCTTCGTCATCAACAAGGCCAACCCGCGCTGGAAGGCCCGTCAGGGCTGACCCGCGCACCACCACCACCGGAGAGGAGCGGCCGCCCGGGTGTCCGGGCGGCCGACCACGCATGCACCACACCGCACCCGACCCGACCGACGCCGCTGCCGATCCCGCCCGGGTGACGGCCCCTCCCGGCGCCCGTGCCCGACGCCGCCCGCTCGCCCTCGCGCTCGGCCTCGCCCTCCCGCTCACGCTCGTCGCGGCGTGCGCGCAGGGGGCGGGCTCCGAGGGCGAGCAGGGCGACGCGGCCGAGCCCGCGCCGTCGGCCACCTCCGACGTGAGCGAGGCGGCCGCGCTCACGCCGCGCCTCGCGATCACGTACGACGGCGGCGTCCAGGTCCTCGACGCGACGACGCTCGAGGTCGTCGACGACCTCGAGCTCGCCGGCTTCAACCGCCTCAACCCCGCGGGCGACGGGCGCCACCTGCTCGTCTCGACGTCCGGCGGGTTCCAGGTGCTCGACGCCGGCACCTGGGCCGAGCCGCACGGCGACCACGACCACTTCTACACCGCGGACCCCGTCCTCACGGACGTGACGTACGCGGCCGAGAAGCCGGGCCACGTCGTCGTCCACGAGGGTCGGACCGCGCTGTTCGACGACGGCACGGGCGAGATCACCGTGCTCGACTCCGCCGCGGTGGCCGACCCGCACGGCATCGACGACGCGCGCACCCTGACGACCCCCGCAGCGCACCACGGCGTGGCGGTCGAGCTGTCCGACGGCTCGCTCGTCGTCTCCGAGGGCACCGAGGACGCGCGCACGGGGGTCCGCCTGCTCGACGCCGCGGGCGAGGAGGTCGCGGCGAGCGACCAGTGCCCCGGGGTGCACGGCGAGGCCGTCGCCGCGGGCGAGGCCGTCGTCATCGGCTGCGAGGACGGCGCGGTCGTCGTCGCGGGCGGCGCGATCAGCAAGGTCGCGGCCCCGGACGCCTACGGGCGCATCGGCAACCAGGCGGGCAGCGAGGAGTCGCCGGTCGTCCTCGGCGACTACAAGTCCGACCCCGACGCCGAGCTGGAGCGGCCGACCCGCGTCTCGCTCATCGACACGCGCGACGCGAGCCTGCGCCTCGTCGACCTGCCCGCGAGCTACACCTTCCGCTCGCTCGGGCGCGGCGACGCGGGCGAGGCGCTCGTGCTCGGCACGGACGGGTCGCTGCACGTCATCGACCCGGAGGCGGGCACGGTCGTGCGCTCCATCCCGGTCGTCGACGCGTGGGAGGAGCCCGAGGAGTGGCAGGAGCCGCGGCCCACGCTGCTCGTCCAGGACGGCATCGCGTACGTCACCGACCCGGCCGGACGCGCGATCCACGCGGTCGACTACGTCGGCGGCGAGGTGTGGAAGAGCACCGCGCTCGACGTCGTCCCGAACGAGCTCGCCGGCGCCACGGGGAAGCCGGCGGCGACCGGTGCGCACGACGACCACGAGCACGCCCACGACGAGGGCGAGCACGCCCACGACGAGCACGCCGAGGACGGTCACGAGGGTCACGACCACGACCACGAGGAGGGCTGAGCGCCGACACGCGACGCCCGGAGGCCGCGAGAAGTCGCGCGAAACTCCGCGTGTTCCCTAGTGTTGTCCCCGGTGCACGGCCTCGCGGCTGGCACACTGAGACCGTGACGACGGGTGGTGACCACCGCGCGTCGTGAACCGAAGAAGGGATTCGCATGTCGCTCAACAAGTCCGAGCTCGTCTCGGCCATCGCCAGCAAGGCCGACCTGTCGAAGGCGGACGCCGAGAAGGCCCTCAACGCCTTCCAGGAGGTGCTCATCGAGTCGCTGGGCAAGGGCGAGGCCGTCAAGGTCACGGGCCTCCTGTCCGTCGAGCGCGTCGAGCGTGCCGCCCGCACGGGCCGCAACCCCCGTACGGGCGAGGAGATCTCGATCCCGGCCGGCTTCGGCGTGAAGATCAGCGCCGGCAGCCTGCTCAAGAAGGCCGTCGCCAAGTGACGTCTCGCTGACCGGCCGCTGCCGGTCCGGTCAGCAGCACGAAGGCCCGGAACCCCGTGAGGGGCTCCGGGCCTTCGTCGTCCCCGTTCCCCGCCCCAGCGCCGAACACGACATGAGGGTCGTCATGCGCCCGATAACGACCCTCAGGTCGTTCTCGACGCGGGGTGGAGGCGTGTTCGGCGCGAGGGGTGGGGGTCGAGGGCCCGGGGGGTGGGGGCCGGGGGGGGGTCAGGCGTGGACGACGTTCGCGAGGATGCCGTGCTGGGTCAGGCGCGTGCCGATCGCCTGGTCGACCTCGGAGAACGCCTTGTTCGAGCGGGCCACGCCGATGGCACCGGCCATGGCGCCGTGCCCCGTCGGGCGGTCGATGCGGGCGACGAGCTGGTCGCCGTGGAGCATGAAGTCGACCGTGAAGACGAGGTGCTGCGCCTTGCCGGCGAACGCGCCGAGCCAGAACGTCTTCTGCTTGCTCCCGCGCTCGGCGGCCCACTGGCCCGTCGGGCGCGTGGTGACGGTGAAGCCCTGCTCCTGGAGCGCGGCGTGCAGGTGCTGCTTGGCGACCTCGGGGTCGCCGGACAGGAAGTAGTCGACCGTGGCCATGCTGGCTCCTCGTGGCGTTCGTGGCTGGCTGTGACGGGGTGTGACCGCTGTGTCGCCGCCACTCGGGCGGACGGCCCTCGGGATGCTACCGCCCGCCCGCGTCCGCCCGGCGAACATCTTGAGAATCGTTCTCATGAACCGCTAGGCTGGGCGTACCACCCACCGGAAGGACTCCCCATGGCCGTGCCCAAGCGCAAGCTCTCCCGCTCGAACACCCGGGCTCGTCGCTCGCAGTGGAAGGCGCAGGTGCCGGAGCTCGTCACGGTCGTCGTCGACGGGCGCGAGGTCACCCTCCCGCGCCGCCTCGTTGCGGGCGTGCGTCGAGGCTACGTGACGCTCCCGGAGTGATCCCGGTGCCCGACGGCGCGTGCCGCTCCGCGCCGTCGGCCCGCCGTGGCAGCATCCTCGGGTGAGCGAGCCGAGCCCCGACCTGACGTCCGGCCCCGTCCCCGGGCGCGGGGAACGGCGCGAGCAGACCGGGTGGTCGCGCGCCGACCTGCACGGGCACGGCCACGCGCACGGGCCGGCGGCCCCGGCGACGCGGCGCGTGCGTCTCACGCTCGCGGCGTTCCTCGTCCCCGCCCTGCTCGCCACGCTGGCCGGGCTGGTCGCGCTGTGGCCCGCGTCGGCGGACGTCCCGGACCGCATCCCCGTCGCGGCCGAGGGCAGCTCGGTCCTGCGCGCCACGGTCACCGGGCCGATCGACGCGGAGACCGGCGAGGTGCCCGCCAGCCTCGACGCCGGTTCCCGCGCGGGCGGCGAGGACGTCGGTGGCGACGCCATCACCGTCAGCGCGCCGCCCGAGTACGTCGCCTACGGGTTCGACGAGGGTGACCGGCTTCGCGTCCTCTACATCGCCGAGGCCGTCGGGGCGGGCGCGAGCCCGTACGTCTTCATGGACTTCGAGCGCGGGCTCCCCATCGGGATCCTCGCGGTCGCGTACGCCGTCGTGGTGCTCGCGGTCGCGCGCTGGCGGGGCCTCGCGGCGCTCGCCGGGCTCGCGGGCGCGTTCGTCGTCATCACCTGGTTCACCCTGCCCGCGCTGCTCACGGGGCAGGACGCGCTGGGCGTCGCGCTCGTGACGTCGTCGCTCGTCATGTTCGTCGTCCTCTACGTCGCGCACGGGTTCACCGCGCGCACGTCGACGGCGCTGCTGGGCACGCTCGCCGGGCTCGCGCTCACGGCCGTGCTGGGGTGGTGGGGCTCGGGCGCGGCCAACATCACGGGGCTCACCTCGGAGGAGTCCCTGTGGATACCCCAGTACGCGCCCGCCCTGGACATCCAGGGCGTGGTGCTGTGCGGCATCGTCCTGGCGGGCATGGGCGTGCTCAACGACGTGACCATCACCCAGGCGTCGGCGGTCTGGGAGCTGCGGGCGGTCGCGCCGCTCGCGACCCGGCGCGAGCTGTTCGCGCGCGCCATGCGCATCGGGCGCGACCACATCGCCTCGACCGTCTACACGATCGCCTTCGCCTACGTCGGCGCGGCCCTGCCGCTGCTCATGGCGGTCTACCTCTCCGACCAGAGCCTCGCGACGAGCCTCACCTCGGGCGAGATCGCGGAGGAGGTCGTGCGCACGCTCGTCGGCTCGATCGGCCTCGTCCTCGCCATCCCGATCACCACGGCCATCGCGGCGCTCACCGTGCCGGGCACGGCGTCCGTGGGGTCCGTCCCCGTGGGTAGGGTCGAGGTCCCCGCGGCCTGACGACGGCCCGGCGGGACGACGGGAGGACGACGGTGACGGGGACGACGAGCGGCCGAGACGGCCGGGACGGCCGGAGCGCAGCGGTGCTGGGGCCGGGAGGGGTCGGTGGGCTGGTCGGCGCGCTGCTCGCGCGGTCCGGGGCCGACGTGACGTTCCTCGCGGGGGAGGCCACGGCGGCGGCGCTGACCGAGCACGGGGTGCACGTGCGCAGCCGGCAGATCGGCGAGCTCCACGTCCCCGCGCGGGCGGTCACGCGGCTCGACCGGCCGGTCGACGTCGTGCTTGTCGCGGTCAAGCAGACCGCGCTCGACGACGCGCTCGACCGGGTGCCGCCCGAGGCGCTCGGCGACGGCGTCGTCGTCCCGTTCCTCAACGGGCTCGACCACCTCGACGTGCTGCGCGCACGCTACGGGACCGAGCGCGTGCTGCCCGCGACGATCAGCGTCGAGTCGGCGCGCGTCGCCCCGGGGGAGATCGAGCACACGAGCGCGTTCGTCGACGTGGGGCTCGCGCCCGGCGCCGTCGAGCCGGAGCGCGTCGAGGCCGTGCGGGAGCTCCTCGACCGGGCCGGGATCGAGACGAGGGTCCACGCGGACGAGACCGCGCTGATGTGGGCCAAGCTCTCGTTCCTCGCCCCGTTCGCCCTGCTCACGACGACGTACCGTGCCCCGATCGGGGACGTGCGGACCGCGCACGGTGCCGAGCTCGAGGCGCTCGTGCGCGAGGTCGCGGCCGTCGCCGCGGCGAGCGGGGCGCCGTCGGACCCCGAGCGGACGCTCGCCCGCTACGAGCGCTTCGCGCCGGAGGCCAAGTCCTCGATGCTGCGGGACGCCGAGGCCGGTCTCCCGCTCGAGGTGGACGCCATCGGCGGCGCGATCGTCCGGGCCGCCGACCGTGCGGGCGTGGACGCGCCGCTCACGCGCGCGCTCGTCGCCGGCCTCGGCGGCTGACGGCGGCGTCCGCCGGGAGCCTTCACCGGACCGCCACGCGACCCCCTGTGGACGCGTCCCCAGGCGCCTCACAGGTTCGCCAGGATGTCCGTCATGAGAGAGCCGTGGGTCGACGTCGCGCTGGCGCGGCTGCCCGAGACGCGTTCCTGCCCCGCGTGCGCCGCGACGCTGCGGTCGTCCCGCTGCGACCGGTGCCTGCTCGACCTCACCGGCCCGCTCGCGTTCGAGGTCGCCGCGGCGTCGAGCGAGGCGGCCGACGCGCTCTCGCGTCGCCAGGTCGCCCTCGACGCCCTGCGCGCGGCCCAGCCCGAGGCCGCCGCGTGGGCGGCCCGCACGGCCGCCGCGCCGTCCGGAGCCCGCGCGGTCCCCGCCGGCCCGCCCGGCGCGATGCGCCCGCTCGACCCGACCGGCCGCGGACAGGCGGGCCCGCGCCCGCCCGCCGTCGCGCCGGTGGCCGGGACCGTGGCCGGCACCGTGCCCGCGCCCGGGCCACGCCGTCCGGCGCCGGTCCATCCCTCGCTGCCCCGGTCGTCCGGGTCGCCGGCCGGGTCGGTCCCGCCCGCACCCGCGGGGTCGCGCGCCGTCGTCGTGCCGGGCGCGGCGCCGTCGCGCTCGGTGGGTCTCCAGCCCGTCCTCGCCGGGGCGGGGGCGGGACTCCTCGCCGTCGCGACGGTCGTCTTCGTGTTCTTCACCTTCGCGGACGACCTCGCGCTGCGCGCCCTCGTGACCGGGGTCGTCACGGTGCTCACGGTCGGGGCCGCGGTGCTCCTGCGGTCGCGCGGCCTGCGCTCGTCCGCCGAGTCCGTCGCGGCGCTCGCCGTCGTGCTCGCGGTCGTGGACGTCGAGCTCGCGCTGAGCGCGTGGGGCCTCGACCGCGTCGGCACCGCGGCGGCGCGCGCGTCGCTGCTCGCCGCGGTCGTGGCCGGCCTCGGCGTGGTCGGGGACCGGGCGCGCGTCCGGGCGTGGGTGACGAGCGCCGTGGTGCTCGGGCCGCTCGTGCCGCTCGTCGCGGCGCCGGCCGCGCAGGCGCCGTGGGGCTGGGCGGCCGCCCTCCTCGCGACGGCGTGCCTCACGGCGCTCGCGGCACCCGTCGCGGCGCGCTCCGGCGCGCGGGTCGGCCGCGCCCTCCGGGGCGAGCAGGCGCTGCTCGGCGTCGTGCGCACGGTCGCCGTGCCGCTCGCCGTGGTCGTCGGGCTCGCCGTCGCCGCCCCGCCGGGCCTCCCGACCGGCTCCGGGGCTGCCTTCGTCGCGCTCGGCGCCGCGCTCGCGGCCGTGCTCCTGCGCGTCACGACCCGCGAGCGGCGCTGGTACGCGGTCGGCGGCGCGACGGCCGTCCTCGCGGGCGCGCTGCTCGGGACCGGGGGTGACGTCGCATGGCTCGGCCTCGTCCCCGCCCTCGCGGCCGGCACGTGGCTCCTCGTCCTCGCGCTCACCTCGCCGCGTGCGGTGTCCGGCGTGCTCGGCTCCCCGGCCCCGGCGGTCGGACGGTCGGACGCCCTCCTCGGCGGCGCGGTCGTCGCGCTCGTCGGGGCCGGGCCCGCGCTGGCCGTCGCGGGGGTGCGCGCGGCGGAGGTCCTCGTGACCGGCACCGCCGGGACCGCCGCGACGCTCGACGACGCGCCGCTCGGCGTCGGGGTCCTGTCCGCCGGGCTGTGGGGGGAGGGCGTCCGCGGCGGCACCGTCGGCGCGGCGCTGCTCGACGGGACGCTTCTCGGCCTGCTGTCCGCGTTGGTCGTCCTCCTCGTCGCCGCGCGGCTCCCGCTGCGCACGCCCGTCCCCGTGCCGTTCCCGCGCCTCGCCGGGGCGCGACGGCTCGGTGCCGCCCCGGTCGTGCGGACCGGGCGCGCGCTCGGACCGTGGGTGCTCCTCGCGCTCGTCGTCGCCCTCGTGCTGGACCCGCGGCTCGCAGGCGTCACCTCCCTGGTCCTGCTGGCGCTGCTCGCCGCGCTGCTCGTCGTCGCGACCGCCCGGCCCGTCACGACCGCTCCGCCCGACGGGCACCGGGCGGGCCTGGCGGCCGGGGCCGGCGACCCGGGGGTCGGCGCCGGTGGCGCCGCGCCGGGCGCGATCGTCCGCGCCGTCCGACGAGGGCTCGGTCGTGCCCTGCGCCCGGTCGCCGGGGCGCTCCCCGCCCGCCGAACCGTCCTGCGGCACGGTGCCGTGCCGGTCGGACGGGCCGAGGCGCGCGTCTGGTACGCGGCCGCCGTCGCGGGCGCGATCGCCGCCGTCCTGCTCCTCGTCGCCGGCTCGTGGGTCGCACGCCCGACCGCGACGGCCGGGGCGGTCGTCGTCGGCGGGCTCCTGCTCGCGGCGCGGGCCGCCGCGCCGCGCGCTCTGCACGCCCCGCTCGTCGGCACCGCCTACGGCTACGCGCTGCTCGTGCTCGGCGTGACGCTCGCGTGGAGCGGCGCCGGGACCGTCGCGGTCCTGTGCGCGGTCTCCGGGGTCGCCTCGCTCGCCGCGCTCGCGGTGACGCTCGTCCCGCGCGCCGACCGGGACTCGTGGTGGGCCGTGCTCGGCGTGACCGCGGTGCCGTTCGGCCTCGGCGTCCTCACGGTCGTCGACGAGCGCAGCTGGTGGTCCGTCGCCGCGTGCGCCGCGATGCTCGCGCTCGAGGTCGTGCTCGTCGGCTCGCGGCGGCCCGGGTCGGTCACCGCGCTGCGCGTCCTCGCCGCGGCGCTCGTCCTGCCGACGGCGGCCGTCGCCGTCGTCAGCGCGGGCGCCCTGCTCCTGCCGGGCAGCGGGTCGCCCGTCGTGCTGCCGGTCGTCGCGCTGCTCGTGGCGACGGCGGTCGCCGCGGCCCGCCCGGTCACGGCCCGGATCCACCTGGCCGCCGGTCGCGTCGCCGTCGAGGCGAGCGCCGCGCTCACGGGGGCGATCGCCGTCGGGCTCGCGTTCGGGCGCCCTGCCGCCGGGCCCACGGTCGCGGTCGCGGTGCTGCTCCTGCTCGCCGTGGGCGCCGGCCTCGCCGCGCGCGACCGGGACCGGCGCGGCGAGTGGTGGCTCGCCGCCGCGCTCGGGACCGCCGCGCTGTGGACGGCGCTCGCCGCGGCGGAGGTCGGGCTCGTCGAGGCGTACACCGCGCCGCCCGCCCTCGCCGCCCTCGTCGTGGGGGCGCTGCTCGCACGCCGCGGGCGCCGGTGGTGGGAGCTCGCGAGCGCGGGGCTGGTGCTGCTCGTCGTGCCGTCCGTGCTCGCCCTGGGCGCGGCGCCGGGCGCGGGTGACGTCCGGGCGCCGCTCCTCGTCGTGGCCGGGGCCGGGTGCGTCCTCGCCGCGGTGCTGCTGGGCCGCGGGACCGGCGAGGGCGGCTGGCGACGCGCCGCGGCCCTGCGGCTCGCGGGCGCGGGAGTGCTCGCGGCGACCGGCGGGACCGTCGAGTCGCTCCACGTCGCGCACGCGCCGGGCGGCGGCGCGGTGTTCCTGCTCGGGTTCGCCTGGGCGCTCGCCGCGGGCGGGGTCGCGCTCGGCGCGGGCCTCGTGGGCGCCCGGGTGGTGGCGGGTGGCCGGGGTGCCGACGTCGCGCGGCGCTGGGCCGTGGCGCCCGCCGCCACCCTCGCCGTGGTCGGGACCGTCGCGAACGTCCGGCCGGTGTGGGGCGTCATCGCGACGGTCTGGCTCGTCGAGGTGGCCCTGCTCGCGCTCCTCGTGGTCGGGGTGCGACGCGCGGTGCGCGGTCGGCTCGACCTCCCGCCCGCCTGGTTCACGTGGTCGCTCGCGCTCGTCGCCGCGATCGGCGCGTGGTCGCCGCGCGAGCTGCGCGTCGAGGTCTTCTCGCTCCCGCTCGGCGCCGGCCTGCTCGTCGCCGGGTACCTCGCGCTCGCGGCCGGCACGACGGCGGTGCCCGGCACCTCGGGCGGCACGGCGGGCGACGACCCCGGTCGTCCGGGCGGCCCGGCCCGCCAGGCCGGGGCGCGGGCGAGCGCGACGCCGTCGCTCGCCGGGTGGCCCGTCGGGTTCGCCGGGTCGTGGCGGACCCTCGCCCCGGGCCTGCTCGCGCTCCTCGGGCCGTCGGTCCTCGCCACGTACACCGACGCGCGCACCTGGCGGGCCGTGCTCGTCGTCGTGCTCGCGCTGGCCGCGGTGCTCGTCGGGACGCGCAAGCACCTCGCGGCGCCGTTCCTGCTGGGAGTCGCGGTGCTGCCGGTCGAGATCCTCGTCGTGTTCGTGTCCCAGCTCGGCACGCGCATCTCCGCCGGACCCTGGATGCTGACGCTCGCCGCGGCCGGCGGCCTGCTGCTCATCATCGCGACGTACTACGAGCGCCGGATCGCCGCGTACGACGGCGCCGCGGCGTACGTGCGCGACCTCCGCTGACGCAAATCCCTACCGACTGGCCCGTTTTCGCGCCGCGTGGCCCATAATGATCGGGGCCCGCCGCGTGCCGGCGGGCGAATCGGCAACGGAGGAGCAGGGCGAGGCCGCGACGGCACAAGCAGTGTCCGGTCGGCGCGGTCGTGCCCCGGGGGGGCCACAGTCCCTGGAGAACGGCATCGTGATCAGGATCGGCATCGTGGAGGACGACCCCGCGAGCAGCGCGCTGCTCGTGGAGTACCTGCGACGGTACGAGCGCGAGCACGACGAGCAGTTCGCGGTCGCCATGTTCACCGACGGCGAGCAGGTCGTCGCCGGGTACCGGCCCGACTTCGACATCCTGCTCCTCGACGTCGAGATGCCGAACCTGGACGGGTTCAGCGCCGCGCAGCGCATCCGGCAGGTCGACGCCGACGTCGTGCTGATCTTCATCACGAACATGACGCAGCACGCGATCAAGGGCTACGAGGTCGACGCGCTGAGCTACATGCTCAAGCCGCTGCGGTACTTCGCGTTCTCGCAGGAGCTCAAGCGGTCGGTCGCGCGGCTCCGGCGCCGGTCGGCGGACTACCTGCTGCTCGCGGTCGACGGCGGTCTCGCCCGCGTGTCGACCGACGACATCGTCTTCCTCGAGAGCGCGAAGCACCGGACGACCGTGCACACGGTGGACGGACGGTACTCCGTCGTCGGGCCGCTCAAGGCGCTCGAGGCGCAGCTCGAGGGCAAGGACTTCTTCCGCAGCAACAGCGGCTACCTCGTCAACCTGCGGCACGTGCTGGCCATCCAGGGCAGCAGCGTGCTGCTGGTGGGCGGGCACGACCTGCTCATCAGCCGGGCCCGCAAGAAGGCGTTCCTCGCGGCGCTCACCGACTACCTCGGGGCGCGGCGCGCATGACCCAGGCACCCTCGATCCTGGAGACCCTGCCGGACATCCCGCGCGCGCTGACCGGGCTGGCCGAGTGGCTCGCGTGCCTCGTCTACGTGCTCCTGCGGCGACCGCGGCTCCCGCGCCCGCGCCTCGTCCTCCTCGCCGCCGCGGCGCTCGGCGCGCAGGTCGGCGTGCAGGCCCTCGCCGACCTGCTCCCGCGGCAGCTCTGGACCGTGGGCATGGCGGCCGCGGTCGCGTGCATGTACGGGTTCATCGTCGCGGCGGCGCGCGTCTCGGCACGGGACGCCGGGTACTTCGCGGCCCGCGCGCTCGTGCTCGCCGAGCTCGTGGCGGCCCTGCACTGGCAGGTCCACTGCTTCTTCTTCCTCCCCGAGGGGCGGCCCGGCACGGCGTGGCAGGTCGCGTTCTTCGTCCTCGTCTACGCGGTCGGGTACGGGGTCGCGTACGTCGTCGAGTCCCGGCACTTCCGCCCCGACCAGGAGCTCGACGTCACGGTCGGCGAGCTCGCGTCGGCCGTCGCGATCGCGCTCGTCACGTTCTTCATGAGCAACATCAGCTTCCTCAACGCCAACACCCCGTTCAGCGGGCGCCTCGGCCTGGAGATCTTCTACATCCGCACGCTCGTCGACCTGTGCGGGTTCGTGGCGCTGTACGCGCAGCAGGGCCAGCGGCTCCAGCACCAGGCGCGGTCGGAGGTGCGGGCGATCGACGAGATGCTCCGCCGCCAGCACGAGCAGTACCTGCAGTCCAAGCGGAACATGAAGATCGTCCACCGCAAGTACCACGACCTCAAGCACCAGATCGGCGTGATCCGCGCCGAGGTCGACCCGCGACGCCGGGCGTCCTACCTGGACGACCTGGAGGCCAGCATCTCGGGTCACGCCCGGCAGGCGGACACCGGGAACGGGGTGCTCGACGTCATCCTCACGACGAAGAGCCAGGAGTGCGCCGAGCGCGACATCGACCTCACGTGCGTGGTCGACGGCGCGCTGCTCGACTTCATGTCCGCCATGGACGTCGCCGCGGTGTTCGGCAACGCGCTGGACAACGCGATCGACGGCGTCATGGCGGTGCCCGAGCCGGAGCGGCGGATCATCAAGGTCGCCGTCTACGCGCGCGACCGGTTCGTGCTGCTCACGGTGGAGAACTACTTCTCCGGCGAGCTCCACACGGAGGGCGGCGACATCGTCACGCGGCGCGCCGACCGGACCCGGCACGGGTACGGCCTCAAGTCCATCCGGTACACCGCGGAGAAGTACGGCGGCTCCATGACGGTCAACACCGAGGACCGCTGGTTCCTGCTGCGCGTGCTGCTCCCGCTGCCGCAGGACCGGCCGCCCACCGCCGCCGCCCGGCGGTCGGCCACGTCGGGGGCCACCACCGCGTAGGCCTTCCGGGCCCGACCCGACGGGACCTCCGGCCCCCGCGCCGTGACCCCGTCGTGACCTCGCCGACCGATCGTGCACGCAAAGCGACGGTTCGTGCACCGCGCCGCCCGGGCCGCCCGGGCC
Source organism: Cellulosimicrobium sp. 22598 (assembly GCF_052044445.1). Taxonomy (NCBI): domain Bacteria; kingdom Bacillati; phylum Actinomycetota; class Actinomycetes; order Micrococcales; family Promicromonosporaceae; genus Cellulosimicrobium; species Cellulosimicrobium sp. 22598. The sequence continues at coordinate 244,186 of NZ_JBQEMZ010000002.1, read as the reverse complement.
GTCCATAGCGTGGCGGCGCGGCTCAGGACCACGACGTCCGGGCCTCGACGGGTTCGCAGAGCTCGCTCAGCCACGCACGTGCCCCGGTGGGGCGGCGGGGACGGCGCGGTGGCCGACGAGCGCGGAGACGACAAGGGAAGGTCGATGAGGACAACGACAACGGCGGGAAAGCTCGACGGCAGGGCGGCGCGCGTCCGGGGAGCGGCGGCGCTCGCGGGCCTGGCCCTCGTGGCCACCGCGGGGTGCACGGCCGGCACCCCGGACGAGGAGAAGGCGTCGGACGCGTTCACCACGCGGGAGGTCACCGACGGGACCACGGCCTTCGTGGTCGTCGACAACCCGGGTGACGGCCCCACGCTCTCCTACGGCGCGGACAGCGCCGTCGAGCTGCTGACCGAGGAGGTCGACGGTCAGGAGTACGCGTTCAAGGACATGAACGCGAACGGGACGCTCGACACCTGGGAGGACTGGCGCGAGAGCGCGCAGGACCGCGCCGCGGCGCTGTCCGAGGAGCTGACGATCGAGCAGATCGCCGGCCTCATGCTGTTCAGCTCGCACGAGCGGTCGCCCGCCGACGGGCTGACCGACGCGCAGAAGGAGTACCTGACGGACTCCCACCTGCGCAACGTGCTCAACGCCGGCCCGAACGACGTCGAGGCCAACGTCACCTGGTCCAACCAGATGCAGGCCTTCGCCGAGTCGCTCGCGACCGCGGACGAGCCCTACGTGCCGGTGAACTTCAGCTCCGACCCGCGCTCGACCGCCGGCGCCTCGGACTACAACGCCTCGGGCGACATCTCCCGGTGGCCGTCGAACCTCGGCCTCGCGGCGACGTTCGACGCGGAGCAGACGCGGAAGTTCGCGGAGGCGGCGTCCGCCGAGTACCGCGCGCTGGGCATCGCCACGGCGCTCAGCCCGCAGATCGACCTCGCGACCGAGCCGCGATGGCTGCGCGTGGACGGCACGTTCGGCGAGGACGTCGCCCTCAGCACCGAGATGGCCCAGGCCTACGTGAGCGGCTTCCAGGGCACCCCGGGCCAGGAGGGCTGGGGGACCGAGTCGGTCAACGCGATGATCAAGCACTGGGCCGGCGACGGGCCGGGCGAGGGCGGTCGCGAGTCCCACACGACCGCGGGCAAGTACGGCGTGTACCCGGGCGGCAACTTCGACCAGCACACCGAGCCGTTCGTCGGGGCGCTCGACGCGGCGGCGGTCATGTCCGCCTACTCGATCGCGCTGGACGGCGAGGGGCAGCCGCTGTTCGGCGAGCGCGTCGGCTCGGCCTACGACTCGAAGCGCCTGAGCATCCTGCGCGACGACAACGGCTACGACGGCGTCGTCGTCACGGACTGGGGCGTCACCGCCGGCGGCACCACGGACCCCGACGCGATGATCGGGACGTCGTGGGGCGTCGAGGACCTCACGGTCGAGGAGCGCCACTACGCGATCCTCAAGAACGGCGTGGACATGTTCGGCGGCAACAACGCCGTCGAGCCCGTCCTGGCGGCCCACGAGCTGTGGCAGCAGGACTTCGAGGCGGGGACGAACGACGTCGACGCCGACACCCGCTTCCGCCAGTCCGGCACGCGCATCCTCACCATGCTGTTCCAGCCGGGACTCTACGAGAACCCGTACCTCGACCTCGACGCCTCCACGGCGACGGTCGGCAGCGAGGACAAGGTCGACGCCGGCTACGAGGCGCAGCTCGACTCCGTCGTCATGCTGAAGAACGACGGGACCGTCGCGGCCTCGGACGCCGAGGCGTGGAAGGACAAGACGGTCTACATCCCGCGGTCCTACGACACCGGCTTCGCCGGCGTGTTCGGCCCGGGCGAGTACACCGAGGGCACGGGCATCACGCAGGAGACCGCCGAGGAGTACTTCGGGAAGGTCGTCACCGACGAGGCCGTGACGGACGCCGACGGCAAGGTCACGAGCTACACCGCGCCGGACCTGTCCGACGTCGACCTCGTGCTCGTGGGCATGAAGAGCCCCAACAACGGCAACCCGTTCTCGCAGGCCGGCCACGACAGCGAGACCGGCGAGTGGTACCCGCTCTCCCTGCAGTACCGCCCGTACACCGCCGACGGCGCGAACGTGCGCCAGACGTCGATCTCCGGCGACCTGCTCCCGGACGGGACGCAGGAGAACCGGTCCTACTACGGCAAGACCTCGCGGATCGCGAACGAGTCGGACCTCGACGCGTTCGACCGGGCGCTCGCGGCCGTCGAGGCGTCGGGCAAGGACATCCCGGTGATCACCGTCCTCAAGGCGACGAACCCGACCGTCCCGGCCGAGTTCGAGTCGCGGTCCGACGCGATCCTCGTCGGCTTCGGGGTGAGCGACCAGGCGCTCATCGAGTCGGCCCTCGGCCTGCACGAGACGCAGGGCCGGCTGCCGATCGGCTTCCCGGCCTCCATGGACGCGGTCGAGAAGCAGCTCGAGGACGTCGGGGAGGACGCCGAGCCCTACACCGACGCGGCGGGCAACGCGTACGCATTCGGCTTCGGCCTGAACTTCAGCGGGCCGATCACGGACTGACGGACCGCACGGGCGGGCGGGCGCACGAGCGGCCGCCCGTCCGGGGCGGACGGCGCCCGCCCGGCGCCGTCCGACCCCGACCAGGCCGCGGGGTGGGCCCGCGGCACGAACGAACCAAGGAGCAGGAAGTGAAGCGGAACAAGGCGCTGACCACGGGGATCGGGCTGCTCGTCGCCGTCACGGGGGCCTTCGGGCTGACGGCGTGCGGCAGCGGTGACGACTCACCCGGCGGGTCCTCGTCGGAGAGCCAGTCGGCCGACGTCGACGTGGCGACCGACCTCGAGAACGCGCGCACGGCGGTCGCCGACGCGCTCGCGGAGGACGACAGCTGGGCGCAGATCATGCTCGCCAGCGACGTCAAGGAGCCGACCGTGAAGTACGGCCTCCTCGTGGTGCCCTTCGTCCCCTCGGACGCCGCCTCGCGCGTCCAGGGCACGGTCGACATCAAGGACGGGAAGTACACGATCGAGGCCGACTCCGCCGCGACCGGCGAGACGTGGCAGATCGACCAGGACGGCACCATCACCCCGGCCGGGGAGTAGCCACCCGTGCCTCGCCCGTCCGGCGGGCTCGTCCGGTCCGCCGGGCGGCACGTCGGACGGACGAGGCACCACCCCGCGCACGGGTCGCGCACGACGACGACCGTCCGTGCCGCAGAAACGACCGATCGTGCAGCCGCGGCGGGCGGCGCCGTACCCCGCTCCTAGCCTGAGGAACGGGCCCGCACTCGAGGAGGAATGCAGTGAACGCCAGGGCGAAGAACGCCGACGGTGGCAGGACGCCGATGTCGAACAAGAAGTTCCTGTGGATCTGGGTACCCGTGCTCGCGACGGTGACCGTGCTCGTCGTCGTCGCGAACGTCGCGCTCAACGTCGCGGGCGGCTGGGTCGCGTCCCAGCTCGGGTCCGGCACCTACACGTTCACCAACTCCGAGGAGTCCTCGGGCTGGGACACCGAGTACTACACGGCCGAGCACGACAGCCAGGAGTCCGTCGACGAGGCCGCCAAGGCGCTCGTCGAGGAGATCGCCGCGGGCGGCATCGTCCTCGCGAAGAACGAGGCCGGCGCGCTGCCACTCGCCGCGGACGCCCGCGTGACGATGCTGGGCCGCGCGTCCGCCGACCCGGTGTTCGGCGGCTCGGGCTCCGGATCGGTCGACACGAACTCCGCGGTGACCGTCCGCGGCGGTCTCGAGAACGCGGGCCTCACGGTCAACGACCAGGTCTACGCCACGATCGAGGCGTTCGCGGCCGAGAACCCGCGCGGCCACATCGAGATGGACAACCCCGACGCGTCGAGCTACACGATCGGCGAGCTGCCCGTCGGCGAGTACGAGGCGCAGTCCGGGACGTTCGCCGAGTTCGGCGACGCCGCGGTCGTCACGATCGGCCGCCCCGGCGGCGAGGGCGGCGACCTCACGCGCGACATGACGGGCTGGGACGACAACGCCGAGCCGGGGCAGCACCAGCTCGAGCTGAACAAGGACGAGAAGGACCTGATCGCGCTCGCGAAGGCGAGCTTCGACACGGTCGTCGTGGTCGTCAACGCGTCGACGACCCTCGAGCTCGGCGAGCTGCAGGCCGACCCCGAGGTCGACGCGATCCTGCTCGCGGGCTCGCCCGGCGCCACCGGCTTCAACGCCCTGGGGACGATCCTCACGGGCGAGGTCAACCCGTCGGGCCGCACGACCGACGTCTGGGCCGCGGACTTCACCGCCGACCCGACGTTCGCGAACTTCGGCAGCTTCTTCTACTCGAACATCGAGGCCTCCTACCCGGTCTCCGCGGTCGAGAAGGCGACGTCCAACGCGACCGTCACGAGCAACGCCCCGTTCGTCGACTACACCGAGGGCATCTACGTCGGGTACCGCTACTACGAGACCGCGGCGGCCGAGGGCTTCGTCGACTACGACGACGCGGTGGTCTACCCGTTCGGCTACGGCCTGAGCTACACGGACTTCACCTGGGCGGTCACGGGCACGGAGGCGGGCGATGTCGACGGGACCGTCGCGGTCACGGTCGAGGTCACGAACACCGGTGCCGTCGCGGGCCGCGACGTGGTCGAGCTCTACTACACCGCCCCGTACACGCCGGGCGGGATCGAGAAGTCCGAGGTCGTCCTGGGCGACTTCGCCAAGACGGGCGTCATCGAGCCGGGCGCGAGCGAGACCGTGACCCTGGAGATCGCGGTCGAGGACATGGCGTCCTACGACCACCTGGGCGCGAAGGCGTACGTCCTGGAGGCGGGCGACTACACGCTCAGCCTGCGCACCGACTCCCACACCGTCGCGGCGGGCACCGCGCCGATCACGTACCCGGTCGCGTCCGACGTCGTGTACGCGGGCGAGGAGCACCGCGCGTCGGACCTCGCCGAGGTGACCAACCGGTTCGACGACGTCTCGGCGCGCTTCAGCGCCGACGGCGCGGACGGCACGGTCGTCCCGATGTCCCGCGCGGACTTCGCGGGCACGTTCCCGCAGGCCCCGACGGCGGAGCAGTCGGTCGCCGACGAGGCCACGCAGGACGGCTTCGCCGCCTGGGACTACGACGCCGAGGCCGCCGCGTTCGACGGCGAGACGCCGACGACGGGCGAGCGCTCCGACCTGACGCTCGTCGACCTGCGCGGGCTGCCCAAGGACGACCCGCAGTGGGACGAGCTGCTCGACTCGCTGACGGTCGGCGACATGACGGACATGCTGCTGAACGGTGCGTACCAGACGGCCGCGATCGCCTCGATCGCCAAGCCGCAGACGGTCGAGCCCGACGGACCGGCGGGCTTCTCGTCCTTCATCAACTCGTCGATCAACGGCGTCGCCTACCCGTCCGAGGTCCTCATCGCGCAGACGTGGGACGTCGACCTCGGCACCGCCATGGGCACGATGATCGGCGAGGAGGCGCTCCAGAAGGGCCTCAACGGTTGGTACGCGCCGGCGGTGAACCTGCACCGCTCGCCCTTCGGCGGCCGCAACTTCGAGTACTACTCGGAGGACCCGCTCCTCTCGGGCCGGATGGCCGCCGCCGTGTCGAACGGCGCGGCGAGCAAGGGCGTCTACACGATGCTCAAGCACTTCGCGCTCAACGAGCAGGAGACGAACCGCGTCGACAACGGCCCCGCGACCTGGGCGACCGAGCAGACGATCCGCGAGATCTACCTCAAGCCGTTCGAGCTCGCGATCAAGGACGTCTCCCTGGACGTCCGCTACATCGCGGACGACGAGGGCACGATCGAGGAGACGACGGTCGGGGCGCTCGGCATCATGAGCTCGTTCAACCGCATCGGCGCGACGTGGACGGGCGGCTCGAAGCCGCTCATGACGGACGTGCTGCGCGGGGAGTGGGGCTTCGAGGGCTTCGCGATCACGGACTTCAACCTGTACCCGTACATGAACCCCAACGAGGGCCTCGACGGGGGCACGGACCTGACGCTCACCTTCCAGCCGTCGAAGTCGTTCGGCGACACGACGTCCGCGAAGGCCGTCACGGACATCCGGAACGCGACCCACAACATCCTGTTCACGGTGGCCAACTCGAACGCCATGAACGGGCTCGCCCCCGGCGCGACGGTCACCTACACGCCGCCCACCTGGGTCTACGTCCAGATCGGCGTGTCGGTCCTGCTCGGGCTGCTCGTCCTGGTCGGCGCCTTCCTCGTGGTCCGGCGCGTCCGCCGGCACCGGTCGGCGGCCGAGAAGGTCGCCGCACCCGCCTCCGAGCCGGCGGTCCCCGCCGCCCGGTAGCCGGTGACCACCGGGTCCCCGGGCGGGCGACCGCCCGGGGACCCGGCACCCGGCGCCGTCGGGCCGGTGGCGCCCACCACCGCCGGCCCGACGCCGGGACCCCGGACCGCCGTCCGGCACCGGGCCCCGCCCCGCACGTCCCGAGCTGCGCCGTCGCCGACGCACCGCCGACGGCAGCCCCGCCCTGCCCGCAGACCGCTCCGACAGACCCCGCACGACCCACGACCACGCAAGGAGAGCACCGTGCAGCTCCACGGCGAGACCACCGCCGCGGCCGGCGAGACGGCCTCGGCACCGGGCACGACGACCGCGACGACCGGCGTCGTCCCGACCGCGAGCCTGACGCTCCTGGAGAAGGCCGCGCTCCTGACGGGGAAGACCGTGTGGGAGACGCACGACGTCCCGCGGCTCGGCATCCGCTCGCTGTGGCTGGCCGACGGCCCGCACGGCGTGCGCAAGCAGCTCGGCGCGGCCGACCACCTCGGCATCGCGGCCTCGCAGGAGGCCACGTGCTTCCCGACGGCCGCCGCCGTGGCGAACACGTGGGACGTCGAGCTGGCCGAGCGCGTGGGCGCCGCGCTCGGCGCCGAGGCCGCGGCGCAGGACGTGGACGTGCTGCTCGGCCCGGGCCTCAACATCAAGCGGTCGCCGCTCGGCGGGCGCAGCTTCGAGTACTTCTCCGAGGACCCGCTGCTCGCGGGCCGGATGGCCGCCGGGTACGTGCGCGGCATCCAGTCCCAGGGCGTCGCCGCGTGCCCCAAGCACTTCGCGGCGAACTCCCAGGAGCTGCGCCGCATGGTCTCGGACTCCGTGGTCGACGAGCGGACGCTGCGGGAGGTGTACCTCACGGCGTTCGGGATCGTCGTCGCGGAGGCCCGGCCCCGGACGATCATGTCCTCCTACAACCTCGTCAACGGCGTGTACGCCCACGAGGACCCGTTCCTCCTCACCCAGGTGCTGCGCCGCGAGTGGGGCTTCGACGGCGCCGTCGTCTCCGACTGGGGCGGGTCCAACGACGTCGTCGCGGCCGCGGCGGCGGGCGGGACGCTCGAGATGCCGGCGGCCGGGCTCGGCTCGGCGCGCCAGCTCGTGGACGCGGTCCGGTCCGGACGCCTCGACGAGGCCGACCTCGACGCGCGCGCCGACGAGGTGCTGCGCCTCGTGGCGGAGGCCCGCGAGCCGGGCACCGCCCCCGCCGTCGACGCCGACGCGCACCACGCGCTCGCCCGCGAGGTCGCGGCGCGCTCGGCGGTGCTGCTCAAGAACGACGACGCGATCCTGCCGCTCGCCGCCGGGACGCGCGTGGCGGTCGTCGGCGACTTCGCGCGCACCCCGCGCTACCAGGGCTCCGGCTCGTCCGCGGTGAACCCGACGCGTCTCGACAGCGTGCTCGACGTGATCGGGGACTCCGGCCTCGACCTGACGGCCTTCGCCCCCGGCTTCCGCCGCGACGGCACGCCCGACCCCGCGCTGCGCGACGAGGCCGTCGAGGCCGCGCGCGGCGCCGACGTCGTGCTCCTCTTCCTCGGTCTGGACGAGATCGCCGAGTCGGAGGGGCTGGACCGCTCGACGATCGCGCTGCACCGGTCGCAGGTCGAGGTGCTCCAGGCCGTGGCCGCGGCCAACCCCGCCACGGTCGTGGTGCTCGCGGGCGGCGGCGCGATCTCGACCCCGTGGCTCGGCTCCGCCCGGGCGCTCGTGCACGGCTACCTCTCCGGCCAGGCCGGTGCCGGCGGGATCCTCGACGTGCTCACGGGCGTCGTCAACCCGTCCGGGCGGCTCGCCGAGACGCTGCCCGTGCGTCTGGCGGACACCCCGACCGCCGGCGCGTTCCCCGCGACCGGGCGCACCGCCGTCTACCGCGAGGGCCTGTACGTCGGCTACCGGTACTACACGAGCGCCGACGTCCCCGTGGCGTTCCCGTTCGGGTTCGGGCTCTCCTACACGACGTTCGCGCACTCGGGCCTCGTGGTCGACAGCGGCCCTGTGACGGGTGCTGCGACGGGTGCTGCGACGGTCACCGCGACCGCGACCGTGACCGTGACGAACACCGGGACGGTCGCCGGGGCCGACGTCGTGCAGGTCTACGTGCGCCGCGAGACGCCGGGCGTCCACCGCCCGGTGCGCACGCTCGCCGGGTTCGCGCGGGTCGAGCTCGCGCCCGGCGAGTCGCGCACGGTCACCGTGCCCCTCGGAGAGGCGGCGTTCCGGCACTGGGACGTCGCGACGGGCGCGTGGCAGGTCGAGCAGGGCGCGTGGTCGGTGCTGGTCGGCTCCCACGTGGACGACCTGCCGCTCGGGGCGACGGTCGAGCTCGCCGGCACCGTGCCGCCCCGCACCGAGGACGACCTGCCGGAGCCGTACCGCACCGGGCGCGTCCACGACGTGTCGGACGCTCAGTTCGCGGCGCTCCTGGGTCGCCCCGTCCCGACGGCGGCCTGGTCCGGTCCCCTCGGCGTCAACGACCCGCTGTCGCGCCTCGCGGACGCGCGCTCGCCGCTCGCCCGCCTCGCGTTCCGGATCCTGTCCTGGCGGCGCGACGCCGCGGACCGCAAGGGGACGCCGGACCTCAACATCCTGTTCCTGCTCAACATGCCGTTCCGGGCCATCGGGAAGATGACCGGCGGCCTGGTCGACGCCGCGATGGTCGAGGGCATCCTCCGCATCGTCAACGGCCACCTCTTCCGCGGCACCGGCGCCGTCCTGCGCGGGTTCGTCCGCAACCGCCGTGCCGACCGTCGCACCGCGCGCACCCTCCGCGGCGACGCCTGACCTGCTCGAAGGGAAGACCCATGTTCACCCGCCTCCGCGACGCCTGGCGCCGGTTCTCCGAGAAGCGCCCCGGGACCGCCCAGTTCGTCGTGTTCTTCGTGCTGAGCAACGGCATCACCGTGCTCCAGCTCGCGCTCATGCCCCTCATCAAGTGGGTCTTCGGCATGACCGCCCTGGTGGACGTGGCGTTCCAGGTCTGGCCGATCGGGACGAACCCGGACGGGTCGACGTACTACGTCTTCGACTACGCCGCCGGCCCGCTCCCGGGCGGTGGCGGTGGGCTGGCATACTTCCTCGCCGTGCAGATCACCTTGCTGGTGGCGCAGGTGATCAACTTCTTCGCTCAGCGCAACATCACGTTCAAGTCCAACTCGTCGGTCGCGAAGGCCGCGCTCTGGTACACCATCGCGTACGTCGTCATCTCCGTCGCCGCCGCCGCCGCGCAGGGCCTGTACAAGACGCCGATCTACGAGCTGTTCATCGACACGTGGGGCCTGGGCGCCGCGGGCGAGACCCTCGCGGACTTCACGACGATGATCATCAACGCGGCGATCTCGTTCTGGGTGTTCTTCCCGATCTTCAAGGTCATCTTCAAGCAGGTGCCCGAGGTGCCGGCCACGCCGGAGGCGGAGCACGCCGGAGAGGTGCGTGCGTCGTGACCCCGCTCCTGACCGTCGTGGTCCCGGCGTACAACGCCGAGCCCTACCTGGCACGCGCGCTCGACTCGCTCGTCGGGTTCGGGCCCGAGGTGGAGGTCCTCGTCGTCGACGACGGCTCGACCGACGGCACGGCCGCGCTGGCGCAGGGCTACGCCGACCGGCACCCGGGCGAGGTGCACGTGCTCCGCAAGGCCAACGGCGGGCACGGGTCGGCGATCAACACCGGACTCGACCACGCGCGCGGGGAGTACCTCAAGGTCGTGGACGCCGACGACTGGGTGGACCGCGCCGCGCTCGCCCAGGTGCTCGCGACGCTGCGCGGGTTCGTGCGCCGGTTCGTGGACGCCGGGACCCCCGGCGGGGAGCCCGTCGACCTGCTGGTGAGCAACTTCGTGTACGAGAAGGTCGGCAAGCGCGTGAAGACGGCCGTCCGGTACCGCGGCGCCCTGCCGCGCGGGCGCGTGCTCACGTGGTCGCAGACCCGCCGCTTCGCCAAGCGCCAGTACATGATGATGCACGCGCTGATGTACCGGACCCAGGTGCTGCGCGACGCGGGCCTCCGGCTGCCCGAGCACACGTTCTACGTGGACAACCTGTACGCGCTCGTCCCGCTCGCGCACGTGCGCACGCTGTACTACCTCGACGTCGACCTCTACCGGTACTTCATCGGCCGCGAGGACCAGTCCGTGCACGAGGCGGTCATGCTCCAGCGCCTCGACCAGCAGCTCCGCGTCAACTGGCTCATGCTCGAGCACGTCTCCCGGACGCCCGTGGCCGACCGGCGCCTGCGCCGCTACCTGCTGCACTACGTGGAGATCATCTGCGCGGTGTCGTCGATCCTGCTGGTCCGCGCCGGGACGCCCGCGTGCCTCGTGGAGAAGGAACGGCTCTGGTCGCGCCTGCGCGCCCAGGACCCCGAGCTCTACCACCAGGTGCGCTGGTCGGGCCTCGGGCAGATCGCCAACCTCCCCGGCCCGGCGGGCCGGCGCGTGACCGTCCTGGCCTACCGGGTCGCGCAGCGCGCCATCGGCTTCAGCTGACGTCCCGCGGCCCGACGCCCGGAGCGGCGTCGCCGTGGACGCGCAGCCGTCCGCGTCAGCGGGCGCCGCGACGCTGCTGCTCGATGAGGGGGCGCAGGCGGTAGGGGATGAGCTCGCCCATCGACAGCGAGGTCTCCGTGCGCTCGACGCCGTCGATCGCGAGGATCGCCGCGTCGATGCGGAACAGGTGGTCGGTGTCGCGGCACGCGACGGTGACGCGCAGGTCGGCCGTCCCGCTGCGCCCGAACGCCTGCACGACCTCGGGGATGCGCGCGACGTCGTCGACGATCCGGGCGAGCTCCTTCTGCCGCACCTGGACCTCGACGAACGCCGTGAGCGGGTGCCCGAGCACGTGCGGGTCGATCCGCCGGTCGAGCGCGAGGAACGCGCCCTCGGCCTCGAGCCGTGCGAGGCGTGCGGCGACGGTGTTGCGGGAGATCCGCAGGCGGTCGGCGAGCGCGACGATCGTCGCCCGCGGGTCGTCGGCGAGGGCGAGCAGGAGGTCGAGGTCGACAGCGTCGGCGCTGTGCATGCTGCTCACCCTAGCCGAGTGACGGCGGTCACACTGCGCAGCGTGTCGGAGGTCGGTGGAGCCATGTGCGTGGCAGGGGTTACGTTCGCCCTACCTCGGTCCTCGACGGTGAGGACCGGCTCCCCGAGGTGAGGTGGCGACGATGCCCAGCGAACCTGCGGTGCGGACCGGACCGACGGCGGCGACCCCGCCGAAGGCGCAGAACGGTCACCGGGCGGCAACCCCGCGCGACGCACGAGCAGACCGGAAGACCATGGCCCACGACGTGCGCCCGGACACGCCCGCCGCCCGGCGCGCGGGTGCTCCGGGCAGGCCGCCCCGCGCCGGTGACGCCCCCCGGGACGTCGGGGACACGCCGTCGGGCACGACCCCGACCCTGCGCGTGCTGACCGAGGACGGCACGCGGCTCCCGGACCCCGAGCTCGACCGGTGGCTCGCCGACCTCGACCCCGCGGCGCCCGACGAGGCCGCGCGTGAGGCCGCCCGGACGACGCTCCTGCGGCTCTACGAGGACATGGTCGTCGCGCGGCGCATCGACGCCGAGGCGACGGCCCTCCAGCGGCAGGGCGAGCTCGCGCTCTGGCCCCCGCTCCTCGGGCAGGAGGCGGCCCAGGTCGGCTCGGCGCGCGCGCTGCGCGACGACGACTTCGTCTTCTCCTCCTACCGCGAGCACGCGGTCGCGCGCGTGCGCGGCGCCGAGCTCGTCGACCTGGTGCGCGTGTGGCGCGGCGTCGCGGTCTCCGGCTGGGACCCGTACGCGATCGGGATGGCGTCGCCGCAGGTCATCATCGGTGCGCAGACGCTCCACGCGACGGGCTGGGCGATGGGCGTCCAGAACGACGTCGACGCGGGCCGGGTCGACGCGGCCGCCGGGCTCCCGGTGGGGGTCGCGTACCTCGGCGACGGCGCGATGAGCCAGGGCGACGTCAACGAGGCGTTCGTCTTCGCGTCCACGTACCGCTCGCCGGTCCTCTTCTTCTGCCAGAACAACCAGTGGGCGATCTCCGAGCCGGTCGCGCTCCAGTCGCGCGTCCCGCTCGCCGACCGCGCCCGCGGGTTCGGCATGCCGGGCGTGCGCGTGGACGGCAACGACGTGCTCGCCGTGCTCGCCGTGTCGCGCGCCGCGCTCGACCAGGCCCGCCACGACGGCGGCCCGACGCTGATCGAGGCCGTCACCTACCGCATGGGCCCGCACACCACGGCCGACGACCCGAAGCGGTACCGCGACGCCGCGGAGGTCGAGGAGTGGACCGGGCGCGACCCGATCGCGCGGTTCGAGGCGTACCTGCGCTCCGTCGGCGTGCTCGACGACACGGGGGCGGCCCGGGTGCAGGGCGTCGCCGACGCCGCGGCGGCCGAGCTGCGTGCCGGGTGCGTCGCGCTCACCGACCCGGCGCCGCTGTCGCTCTTCGACCACGTCTACGCCGAGCCGCACCACGCGCTGGAGCGCGAGCGCGCCGAGTACGCGCACTACCTGGCGTCGTTCGGGGACGGGGACGACGGCGCGGGTGGGCCGGGCGCCGCGGGCGACCGGGCGGCGTCGGGCACCGGGACCGTGACGGGGGTGGCGCGATGAGCACCCTCACCGTGGCGAAGGCGCTCGGCGCGGGGCTGCGCCGCGCGATGACGGACGACGACCGCGTGGTCGTCATGGGCGAGGACGTCGGCCGCCTGGGCGGCGTCTACCGCGTGACCGACGGGCTCCAGGCGGAGTTCGGGCCGCGGCGCGTGCTCGACACGCCGCTCGCGGAGTCCGGGATCATCGGGACGGCCGTCGGGCTCGCGTACCGCGGCTACCGGCCGGTGTGCGAGATCCAGTTCGACGGCTTCGTGTTCGTCGCGTTCGACCAGATCCTGTCCCAGCTCGCGAAGATGCACGCCCGCACCGGCGGGAAGGTGCGCCTGCCGATCACGATCCGCATCCCCGTGGGCGGCGGCATCGGCGCGGCCGAGCACCACTCGGAGTCGCCCGAGGCGCTGTTCGCGCACACGGCAGGGTTGCGCGTGGTGTCGGTCGCGAACCCCCAGGACGCGTACACCGTGCTCCGCCAGGCCGTCGCGTGCGACGACCCGGTGATCTTCTTCGAGCCCAAGCGCCGGTACCACCTCAAGGGCGAGGTCGATCTCGATCCCGTCGACCCGCTGCCGATGGACCGGGCGCGCGTCGTGCGCGACGGCCACGACGTCACGCTCGTCACGTGGGGCGGGCTCGTGGGGACCGCGCTCGACGCCGCCGTCGCCGCGTCGGACGACGGCGTGTCCGTCGAGGTGATCGACCTGCGCTCGCTCTCGCCGATCGACCACGACACGGTCGCGGCGTCCGTCCGCAAGACGGGTCGCGTCGTCGTGACGCACGAGGCGCCGCGGCAGGCCGGGCTCGGCGCGGAGATCGCCGCGACCGTGACCGACCGCTGCTTCGAGTACCTCGAGGCCGCGCCCGTCCGCGTCACGGGCCACGGCATGCCGTACCCGCCCGCCAAGCTCGAGGGCCACTACCTGCCCGACCTCGACCGCATCCTCGACGGCGTCGACCGCGTCCTGGGGCGGGTCGAGCCGTTCGTGCCGTCGTCCGTGCCCGACGCCGGTTCGGTCGGGGCTCCCCGGTCGCCCGGCGCGACCCGCACCGTCGAGGCGGTGGCCCGATGATGACGATGCGCGAGTTCCGCCTCCCCGACCTCGGGGAGGGCCTCACCGAGTCCGACATCGTGAGCTGGCACGTCCACGCGGGCGACCACGTCGAGCTCAACCAGGTCATCGCCGAGGTCGAGACGGCCAAGGCCCTCGTCGACCTCCCGTCCCCGTACACGGGCGTCGTCGCGTCCCTGCACGCGGAGGAGGGCCAGACCGTCACCGTCGGCGCCCCCTTGGTGACCTTCGAGATCGACGACGGCACCCCTGCCGCCCCGACCGGGGACAGTGCCCCGCCCGCGACGCCCCAGGCTGCCGAACCCGGGGTCGCTCCTCACACGGCTGTCCCCGTGAGGAGAGACCCCGGGCTCGGCGAGCAGGGGGACGACGACGGGCCAGAGCCGAACCTCGTCGGGTACGGGGCCGCGCCGGAGCGTGCGGGCAGGCCCACGCGCCGCCGTCGGGCTCCCGTGTCTGCTGCTGGGCGCGCCGGGGGCCGGCCCGAGCCGGCCGAACCCGGGGTCGCTCCCCAGGCGGTCCCGATCGTGAGGACGGATCCCGGGCTCGACGCCGACGCGACGCCCGGCCGGGTCGGCGAGCGGCCCCGGTCGACGCCGCCGGTGCGGGCGCTCGCGAAGAAGCTCGGCGTGCGCATCGACCGCGTGGACGGCACCGGTCCGGACGGGCTCATCACCCGCGAGGACGTCCTCGCCGCGGTGAGCTGCCACCGCGACGTCGCGCGCCCGCCGCGCGACGTCCACGGCACGCTCACCGCCTCGGCAGCCTCGGCAGCCTCGGCAGCCTCGGCCGCCTCGGCCGCCTCGGCCGCCTCGGCCGGCTCGGCCGGCTCGGCCGGCTCGGCCGCGTCGGCCGACGCTCCGTCGGCGACCGCGGACGAGAAGGGAGACGTGGCCCCTGGAGGGCTCGGGCGAGGGGCCACGTCTCCCGTCTCGGCGGCCGCCGGCGTCGACGCGCGGGCCGGGCTCGAGCCCGAGGTCGTGCCCGTGCGCGGGGTGCGCAAGCACACCGCGGCGGCGATGGTGGCGAGCGCGTTCACGGCGCCGCACGCGACGGTGTTCCTCACGGTCGACGTGACGCGCAGCGTCGAGCTCCTGGAACGCCTGCGCACCCATCGCCTCGCGCGCGGCGAGCGGATCACCGTCCTGGCGCTCGCGGCCCGCGCGCTGTGCCTCGCACTGCCGCGCCATCCCGCGCTCAACAGCGCGTGGCACGACCTCGCGGACGGCACCGCGGAGATCGTGCGGCACCGCCGCGTGCACCTGGGCATCGCGGTCGCGACCGACCGGGGGCTCGTCGTGCCGCACGTGCCCGACGCGCAGGACCTCGACCTGCCCGACCTCGCCGCCGCGCTCACCGACCTCACGGTCACGGCGCGCGACGGCCGCACGACGCCCGAGCGCCTGACCGGCGGGACGATCTCGATCACCAACGTCGGCGTGTTCGGCGTCGACGCGGGCACGCCCATCCTCGTCCCCGGGGAGGCGGCGATCCTCGGCCTGGGCGCGGTGCGCCGTCGGCCCTGGGAGCACGACGACGAGGTCGCGCTGCGCGACGTCGTCACGCTGAGCCTGTCGTTCGACCACCGCGTGGTCGACGGCGAGCAGGGCGCGCGCTTCCTCGCCGACCTCGGCGCCCTGCTCGAGGACCCGGCCCTCGCCCTCCTGGCGAGCGGTCCGCCCCCCACGGGGGGCGCCCCGTCCGGTCGAACCCTGGATCCCTCCCCAGGATCGGCCGCGCGTGGGGAGCGATCCCGGGTTCGGCAGGGAGGGGTGACCGGATGACCGTCCTGACGAGCGCCGTCGAGCCCGGGTCGGACGCGGCCCGGGCGAACGACGCCGCGCAGCGGGCGCTCGCCGGCGAGCTGCGGGAGCGCACGGCGGCCGTCGCGCGCGGGGGGCCGGCGTCGGCGCGTGACCGGCACGTGTCGCGCGGCAAGCTGCTGCCGCGCGACCGCGTCGACCGCCTGCTCGACGAGGGCAGCCCGTTCCTCGAGATCGCGCCGCTCGCCGGGTACGGCGTGGACGACGGCGCGTGGCCGGCCGCGGGCGTCGTCGCGGGTATCGGGGTCGTCAGCGGGCGGCAGGTCATGGTCGTGTGCAACGACGCGACCGTGAAGGGCGGCACGTACCACCCGCTCACGGTGAAGAAGCACCTGCGCGCGCAGGAGATCGCGCTCGAGAACCGCCTGCCGTGCGTCTACCTCGTCGACTCGGGCGGCGCGTTCCTGCCCCGGCAGGCCGAGGTGTTCCCGGACCGCGACCACTTCGGCCGGATCTTCTACCACCAGGCGCGCCTCTCGGCGGCGGGGATCCCGCAGATCTCCGCGGTGCTCGGGTCGTGCACGGCCGGCGGCGCCTACGTGCCCGCGATGAGCGACGAGACGGTCATCGTGCGCGGGCAGGGCACGATCTTCCTCGGCGGCCCGCCGCTCGTGAAGGCGGCGATCGGGGAGGTCGTGACCGCGGAGGAGCTCGGGGGCGGCGAGCTCCACGCGCGTCGCAGCGGCGTCGTCGACCACCTCGCCGACGACGACGAGGACGCGCTCGACACCGTGCGCCGCATCGTCGCGACGCTCCCGCCCGACCCCGCACCCGCGTGGGACGTCGCGGCGAGCGTGCCACCCGCCGTCGGGCACGACGACGCCCGCGCCCCCGGCCAGGGAACGACGAGCGAAGGCTTGTACAGTGCGGTCCCGACCGATGTACAAGCTCCGTACGACCCGCGCGAGATCGTCGCGCGGCTCGTCGACGGCAGCCGGTTCGACGAGTTCAAGCGCGAGTACGGCGACATGCTCGTCACCGGGTTCGCGCGGATCCACGGGCACCCCGTGGGCGTCCTCGCGAACCAGGGCGTGCTGTTCGGGGCGTCGGCGCTCAAGGGAGCGCACTTCGTCGAGCTGTGCGACCAGCGCGGGATCCCCCTGCTGTTCCTGCAGAACATCTCCGGGTTCATGGTCGGCACCGACGCCGAGGCGGGAGGGATCGCGAAGGACGGCGCCAAGATGGTCACCGCCGTCGCGACGACGCGCGTCCCCAAGCTCACCGTGATCGTCGGCGGGTCCTTCGGGGCGGGCAACTACTCGATGTGCGGGCGCGCGTACTCCCCGCGCTTCCTGTGGTCCTGGCCCGCGAGCCGCATCTCCGTCATGGGCGGTCCGCAGGCCGCGTCCGTGCTGGCGACCGTCAAGCGCGACCAGCTCGCCGCGCGCGGCGAGACGTGGGACCCCGACGAGGAGGCCGCGTTCTCCGCCGGGATCCGCGCCGACTACGACGAGCACGGCAGCCCCTACTACGCGACCGCGCGCCTCTGGGACGACGGCGTGATCGACCCCGCCGACACGCGCCGCGTGCTCGGCCTCGCCCTCGGCGTGTGCGCGCGCACGCCCCTCGCCGAGACCTGGACCGGTGACCGGTTCGGCCTCTTCCGGATGTGAGCCGATGACCTCCGACACCCCCCACGAGGCGCCCGCCCGGACGGCGGACCGACCGTCCGAGCGCCCGGCGGACCAGCGCACGGACCAGCCCGGCGGCGGTCCCGGGTTCCGCACGGTCCTCGTCGCGAACCGCGGCGAGATCGCGTGCCGCGTGATCGGCACGCTGCGTCGCCTCGGCGTGCGGTCCGTCGCCGTCTTCTCCGACGCCGACGCCGACGCCCGCCACGTGCGCGAGGCGGACGTCGCCGTCCGGATCGGCCCGGCCTCCGCCGCGCGCAGCTACCTCGACGTCGAGGCGGTCGTCGCCGCGGCCGTCGCGACCGGGGCCGAGGCGATCCACCCCGGCTACGGCTTCCTGTCCGAGAACCCGGCGCTGGCCCGAGCGTGCGAGCGCGCCGGGATCGCGTTCGTCGGGCCGGGCGTGGACGCCCTGGAGGCGATGGCGGACAAGCTCGCCGCCAAGCGCCTCGTCGGCGCCCGGGGCGTGCCGGTCGTGCCCGGGGCGGGCGAGCCGGGGATGTCCGACGACGACCTGCTGGCCGCCGCGGGCGACGTCGGGTTCCCGCTGCTCGTCAAGCCGTCCGCCGGGGGCGGCGGCAAGGGGATGGTCGTCGTGCGGACGGCCGAGGACCTGCCGACCGCGCTCGCGTCCGCGCGCCGGGTCGCCGCGTCGTCGTTCGGCGACGACACGCTGCTGCTCGAACGGCTCGTCGAGGCACCGCGCCACATCGAGGTGCAGGTGCTCGCCGACACGCACGGGACCGTCGTCCACCTCGGCGAGCGCGAGTGCTCGCTCCAGCGCCGCCACCAGAAGGTGGTCGAGGAGGCGCCGTCGCCGCTCCTCACCGCGGAGCAGCGCGCCCGCATGGGCGAGGCCGCGTGCGAGGTCGCGCGGTCCGTCGGGTACGTCGGCGCCGGGACGGTCGAGTTCCTCGTCCCCGCCGCGCGCCCCGACGAGTTCTTCTTCATCGAGATGAACACGCGCCTCCAGGTGGAGCACCCCGTGACCGAGATGGTCACCGGCCTCGACCTCGTCGCGCTCCAGCTGCGCGTCGCGGCAGGCGCGCCGCTCGGCGTGGCGCAGGACGACGTCGTGCTCCGCGGCCACGCCGTCGAGGCGCGCCTCTACGCCGAGTCGCCCGAGCGCGGGTTCCTCCCGGCCACCGGGTCGGTGCTGGTCTACGACGACGGCGGCGTCCCGTCCGGGCCCGGTGCGTCGCCGCTGCGCCTGGACTCCGGCATCGCCACCGGGACGGTGGTCGGCGGCCACTACGACCCGATGCTCGCCAAGGCGGTCGCGTGGGGACAGACGCGCGACGAGGCCGTCGACCGGCTCGACGGGCTGCTCGCGCGGACGGTCGTGCTGGGGGTCGAGACGAACACGGCGTTCCTGCGGTCTCTGCTGGCGGACGGTGACGTGCGGGCGGGACGGCTCGACACTGGGCTGATCGACCGGCTCGTGTCTTCCGGTTCGTCGTCGGGGTCTGTGGTCGGGTCCGGCGAGGGGTCGGGGGGTGTGCGCGCCGTCTACCATCCGCACCCTCGTTCCTCGGGCGCTCCCGCCAGGCCCGACCACGACGGCGCGCACACCCCCCGACCCCTCACCTCTGCGGTCGGCTCGCCCGCCGAGCACGACAGCATGCACGCCTGCCGTCCCCTCGCCTCGGAGGTTGGTTCGCCCGCCGAGCACGACGGCGTGCACGCCTGCCGTCCCCTCGCCTCGGAGGTTGGTTCGCCCGCCGAGCACGACGGCGTGCACGCCCGCCGTCCCCTCGCCTCGGAGGTTGGTTCGCCCACCGAGCACGACGGCGCGCACACCCCCCGGGTCCTCACCCCGGAGGTCGGCTCGTTGTCCGACGACGCCGCGTGGATCGATCTCGTGGCCGCGGCGCTGTTCGCGACGACCACGCGCCGCTCCGGGTTCGGCGGGGCGGCGGGGACGGGCGACGACGATCCGTGGCGGGTCAGGGACGGGTGGCGGCTCAACGCGGCCGCCGCGCCGTGGCGGGTCGTGCTGGTCGATGCCGCCGGGAGTGTGCACGAGGTGCGGGTCTCCGGGTCGGCGCGGGACGCCGTCGTGCAGTGTCCGCCGGCGCGCGACACCGACGGCGGGTGGGGACCCGGCGCCGCGCGGCCGCGTGAGGTGCGGGCGTCGATCGAGCGTGACGCCGGGGCCGACGGCGCGTGGTGGCTCACCGTGGACGGCGTCCGGGAGCGCGTGCGGCTGGCGCTCGACGTGCCGTCCGCCGACGGCGAGCCCGCGACGGTGTGGGTGTGGCGCGACGGGCGGACCGTCGCCCTGGCCGCCCCGGACCGGGAGCAGCGCGCCGCGCGGGCGCGGGACGAGCGCCGTCGGGCCCGCGGCGACGCGCCCGGCGCGACAGACCCCGAGGTGCGGGCCGCCATGCCCGGCACGGTGGTGACGGCCGCCGCCGACGGCGAGCCGGTCGCCGCCGGGGCCGTCCTCGTGACGGTCGAGGCCATGAAGATGGAGCACCCGCTCCTCGCCCCGCACGACGGCGTCGCCGACGTGCGCGTGCGCCCCGGCGACCTCGTGCGCCGGGACCAGGTGGTCGCTGTCGTCCACCCCCACGACTCCGGCGCGGCAGACCCCGCCGCCCCGGTCCCGCAACCCGACACCCAGGGAGCATCATGATCGAGGCCGACGTCCTGCTCGACGACGAGCAGCGGAAGCTCAGCCAGGTGGTGCGCGACTTCGCGGACAGCGTCGTCGCGCCCGCCGCGTACCGGTACGACACCGAGCGCCGACTGCCGATGGAGATCATCGCGCAGATGGGGGAGCTGGGGCTGTTCGGGCTCCCGTTCCCGCGCGAGATCGGCGGTCAGGGCCAGGACTACGTGTCGCTGTGCCTCGCCGTCGAGGCGCTGGCGCGCGTCGACCAGTCCATCGCGGTGACGCTCGAGGCGGGCGTCGGGCTGGGGATCGTTCCGATCTTCCGGCACGGGTCGCGCGAGCAGCAGGAGCGCTGGCTGCCGGATCTCCTCGCCGGGCGGGCGCTCGCGGCGTTCGGGCTCACGGAGGCCGACGCCGGGTCCGACGCGGGCGGCACGCGCACGACCGCACGGCTCGACGGCGACGAGTGGGTGATCGACGGCTCCAAGCAGTTCATCACCAACTCGGGGACGCCGATCACGAGCCTCGTGACGATCACGGCCGTCACGGGCGAGCACGTCAGCCAGGACGGCGAGGTGCGCAAGGAGCTGTCGAGCATCATCGTCCCCGCGGGCACGCCCGGGCTCGAGGTCGGGCCGTCGTACGACAAGGTCGGGTGGCACACGTCGGACACGCACCCCCTCACGCTCACCGACGTCCGCGTGCCCGCCCGAAACCTGCTCGGCGAGCGCGGCCGCGGGTACGCGAACTTCCTCCGCGCGCTCGACGAGGGGCGCATCGCGTTCGCCGCGCTGGCGACCGGCGCCGCGCAGGGCTGCCTCGAGGAGGCGCTGCGGTACGCGAAGGAGCGGGTCGTGTTCGGGCGGTCGATCGGCGAGAACCAGCACGTCGCGTTCACGCTCGCCCGCATGCAGGCGCGCGTCCACACCGCGCGGCTCGCGTGGCTCGACGCCGCGCAGAAGCTCGTTCGCGGCAAGCCGTTCAAGGCGGAGGCGTCGGTCGCCAAGCTCGTCGGCGGCGAGGCGGCGATGGCGAACGCGCGCGACGCGTCGCAGATCTTCGGCGGCTACGGCTTCCTCAACGAGAACCCGGTCGCCCGGCACTACCGCGACGCCAAGGTCCTGGAGGTCGGCGAGGGCACCACCGAGGTGCAGCTGATGGTCATCGCGAGGAGCCTGGGACTGGACGGCTAGGCCACGACCGACGCCGAACACGACATGAAGGACGTTATCTGCCTCTTTCCGTCCTTCATGTCGTGCTCGACGGCGGGTGAGGTCGTTCTCGGCGGACGTCGCCGAGGCCGAGGTGAGGAGGGAGGAGCAGCATGCGCGAGGTGGTCCAGCGGGGCCTGTACTACGACGAGCTGGAGACGGGCGTGGTGTACCGCCACCGGCCCGGCCGCACGCTCACGGAGGCGGACGACGTCGTCTTCTCCACGCTCACGATGAACCACCAGGCGCTGCACCTCGACGCCGCGTGGGCCGCGACGCAGCCGTTCGGGCAGCGCCTCGTCAACTCGATGATGACGCTGTCCACGCTGGTCGGGCTGTCGGTCGGGCAGGTCACGCAGGGCACGATCGTCGCGAACCTCGGCTTCCGCGAGGTCGAGTTCCCGAAGCCGCTGTTCCACGGCGACACGCTGTACGCGGAGACGGAGGTCGTCGAGAAGCGGCTGTCGGCGTCGCGCCCGGGCCAGGGCGTCGTCACGCTGGAGCACCGCGGACTCAACCAGGACCGCGTCCTCGTCGCACGCGCCGTCCGCACCGCGCTCTTCTGGACCCGAGCCGCCCACGAGGCGGCGTCCGCCGCACCCGGGGCCGGGCACCCCGGTGCTGCCGAACCCGGGATCGCTCCCCAGCCCGGCGCCCGCGTGGGGAGGGATCCAGGGCTCGGCGGCGAGAGCGGGTCTCACGACCCCGTCCTGGAGCGCGGCGACGAGGAGAGCGCGTGGTGAGCGACGGCGTCGGCGTGCCCCCCACCGTGACCGACGACGCGGGGTCGCTCAGGTTCCGGCTCGGGCCGGCGCTGTTGTTCTGCCCCGGCGACCGGCCGGACCGGTTCGGCAAGGCCGCCGAGCGTGCCGACGCCGTCATCCTCGACCTCGAGGACGCCGTCGCCGCGCCCGCGAAGGACGCCGCGCGGCGGGCGGTCGTCGAGGCGTCCGCGACGCTGGACCCGGCGCGGACGGTCGTGCGGGTCAACGCCGTCGGGACGCGCGAGCACGCGCTCGACGTCGCGGCGCTCGCGGACACGCGGCTGCGCACGGTCATGGTCGCCAAGGCCGGGCCGGAGCTGCTGGGCTCGCTCGGTGCGCTCGCGGCCACCCTCCCGGGTGTGCGGGTCCTCGCGCTGTGCGAGACGGCGGCGGGCGTGCTCGCGGCGCACGAGCTCGCCCGGCGACCCGAGGTCGTCGCGCTCATGTGGGGTGCGGAGGACCTCGTCGCGTCGCTCGGCGGGACGTCGAGCAGGCGTCCGGACGGGAAGTACCGCGACGTCGCGCGGCACGCGCGGTCCGCGGTGCTCCTCGCCGCCGGTGCCGCGGGCAAGGCCGCGGTCGACGCCGTGCACGTCGACGTCGGCGACCTCGACGGGCTGCGGGCCGAGGCCGAGGACGCCGCCGCGTCCGGGTTCGCCGCTACCGCGTGCATCCACCCGAGCCACGTCCCCGTGATCCGCGCCGCCTACGCCCCGACGCCGCAGGAGGTGGCCGCGGCGCGGGCGCTGCTCGACGCGGCGGCCGCGAACCCCGGCGGCCCGGACGCCGTCTTCACGCACGACGGCCGGATGGTCGACGGCCCCGTGC
This sequence comes from Cellulosimicrobium sp. 22598, assembly GCF_052044445.1. Classification (NCBI taxonomy): domain Bacteria; kingdom Bacillati; phylum Actinomycetota; class Actinomycetes; order Micrococcales; family Promicromonosporaceae; genus Cellulosimicrobium; species Cellulosimicrobium sp. 22598. Next base: position 221,386 of record NZ_JBQEMZ010000002.1, on the reverse strand, counting down.
TGCGCCACGCGGAGGCCGTGCTGCGCCGGGCGGCCACCTGAGCGGTGCTCCCATGGGGACCGGTCCCCATGCCGGGGCGGTGCGGTGCGTCGGCGGCGCCGCATAGCCTCTCCCCGTGACCGACGTGAACGCCCCGGACCCGCAGGAGCAGCACTGGACCGAGGGCTTCCCGCACCTCGCCGACCGGGCCGCGACGCTGCTCGGCGTCGACGTCGCGACGGTCGCGCGCCACCACAAGGTCGTCCCGGGCGGGTTCCACGTGTGGACCCCGGGTCGCGGGGGCGCGCAGGCGATCGTCGGGTTCGACGGCTCGGCGTACGTGCGGGAGTCGTGCTTCACGCAGGCCCAGATGGTGGAGGCGTTCCACGCCGGTCACCGCAACGACGCGAACGCCGCGACCCTCCCGGTGAACCACGCGGCGTCGGCGGTGGCCTCGATGGTCGGGATCCTGCGCGGAGGGCCGGCGCAGCCCGCGACGCCCGTCGGCCCGAGCGAGGCCGAGCTCGCGGAGCTCGTCGGCGGCGCGTTCGAGCAGACGACGCCGGACGAGATCGCCGCACGGCTGCGCGCCCGCGGCAAGGGCGCGTTCGTCGTCGTGGGCGTGGACCGCGCGCACGGGCCGGGCCACTGGTACGTCGCGTACTTCGACGGCGAGCAGGTGCTCGCGCTCGACCCGATCGCCAACGGCCGCACCGCGTGGCCGCCGCCCGCGGCGGACGCGGTGCGCTGGTGGGCGGACGGGACGCCGACGACGGCGCCCGCGCGGGTCGTGCTCGACGTCCGGTCGGCCACGGGCCGCCGCGTGTGGACGCAGACGACGCCGTTCCTCGCCCCGACGGCGCAGTCGTTCCTGGACTGGGTCGCGACCCTGCCCGCGGAGAAGGTCGTGAAGGGCTACCAGGTCTGGCACGGCTTCTGGTGGGTCGTCCTCTCGGCGTCGGGCGACGACCTGCGCGTCGCCGTCACGGACCTCACGAAGGACGGGATCTCGACGCTCACCTGGGACGTCGACCCGATGCTCGACACCTACCGGCAGCAGCGGGAGATGGTCGCGTTCTGCAAGGTCGGCTCGAAGAGCACGCGCTTCACGGAGACCGTGCTCGTCTACAACGACGTGTACGACGCCCCGGAGATGTTCGTCGAGCGCACCCGGCCGGTGGGCGACGGGGCGTCGGGGTGGGTCGTGAAGTCGATCGCCGCGCAGCCTCGGGGCGGCCTCGTTCCCGTGCCGGCGCACGAGCTGTACCGCCGGGCGCCGCACCTCGTGCGCTACCTCTCGCTCCCGGAGGGCTTCCGGGCGGTGTGGGCGAAGAACCGGACGAACCAGATCTGGAACCCGGACGGCGAGCTCGTCTGGGACGCCGACGCGCGCGACGCGGCGAACGCGGCCGCAGCGGCGCAGCAGGGGACGGCGACGGGCGCACCCGCTCCGGCGACGGGCACGGGGACCGGCGACGCCCGGGCAGCCGACGCTGCGGCCGCCTCCTCGTCGGCGGGTGACGCGTCGGCGAGCGCGACCGGCCAGGGGGCGTCGACGTCGGGCACGACCCGCCCGCGAGGGAGCGTCGCCTACGAGGCGGCGCGCGACGCGCTCGACGACCGCGCCGTGAGCCGCGAGCGGGTGCTGGCCGCCGCGCACGGGCTGCGCGACGCGTTCGTCCGCAACGAGCACATGATCGGCCTCCTGCCGGCCGACGCGGAGCAGGTGCTCGTCGACACGTACCGGAGGGCCGACGCGGGCGGGGCGGACGCGGTGTCGCGCGAGGCGGCGACGTCCTGGGTGCGCGAGGCGTACTTCCGCCGGCTGCCGCTCGCCGGGGAGGCCGCCGAGCGGGTCGACCGGCTCGCCGAGGACGACCCCGACGGAGCGGCGCACGTGCTGCGCGGGTGGATGCGCTACAACGGCTACGGGTTCGCGCAGGACGCCGCGGCGGCCGTCGCGGACCACGAGGAGGCGGCGCGCCGCGGCAACGCCGACGCGCTGTTCGAGCTGTCCGTGCTCACCGCGACCGGCCAGGGCACGCCCGTGGACGAGGCGCGCTCGCGCGCGTTCCTCGAGCAGGCCGCGGACGCGGGCCACCCGCGGGCGCTCTACAACCTCGCGGCGGAGCACGCGACGGGTCGGGGCCGTCCGCGGGACTCCGCGCGCGCCCTGGAGCTCTACCTCGCGGCGGGCGACCGCGGCAACGGCCGCGCGGCGTTCACGGCGGGCGTCATGATGCTCACGGGGGACGGGTCCCTGCCCGACCCGGCCCGCGCCGGCCGGGCGTTCGCGCTCGCCGAGGACCTCGGGTTCGACGTGCGCGACGCCGCCGCGCAGTTCCCGCCGCAGCTCGCCGAGCAGGTCGTCGGGGCGCTCGCCGCGGACTGACCGGACAAAAGACGCTCACAGCCCGTTCCACTTGCGGGCCCGGGCATCGTATGGTCACTCGCGTGAACGTCTACGTCGTCCTGTCCCGCAGCCGCACGGTCCTGTCGCGGACGATCGCGCTGGCGACCCGCGACGAGTTCACGCACTCCTCCCTGGCGCTCGACCCGGGGCTCGAGCTCATGTTCAGCTTCGGGCGCCGCCGGGCCGGGAACCCGTTCGTCGGGTGCTTCCGGCGCGAGCGGTTCGACGACGGCCTGTACCGCGGCATGGACGTCGTGCCCGGCGTCGTGCTCGCGGTCCCCGTGACGCCGGAGCAGCACGAGGCGATCCGGGTGCGGATCACCGAGTTCCTGCTGGACTCGCACGCGTTCTCCTACAACGTGCGCGGCCTCGTCGGCGCCCGCTTCGGTCGCGGCCACGAGGCGGAGGACCGGTTCTTCTGCTCCGAGTTCGTCTACCACGTGCTGCACGGCGCGGGAGTGTGCGACCTCGGCGTCGAGCGGTGGCAGGTGCGACCGCAGACGCTCCTCGACCTGCCGGGCCGCGTCGTCTTCCGAGGCGACCTCAAGGACTACGTCGCGGCGCACGGCGCGCTCGAGACCCTGCCGTCGCTCACGTTCGGCCACGTCCGCGAGCGCGTGCTCGGCTGATCCCGGCACGGCGGCACGGCGGCACGGCGGCACGGCGGCACGGCGGCACCGCGGCACGGCGGTACCGCGGGTCCGGCGCGACGCCGCGCGGGTCGAGACGCGCGTCAGCCGACCCGCAGCGCCGCCACGATGTCCTCGACCCGCTGCTTCGCGTCCCCGAAGAGCATGCCCGTGTTCTCGCGGAAGAACAGCGGGTTCTGCACCCCGGCGTAGCCGGCCGCCATCGAGCGCTTGAAGACGACGACCTGCCCGGCCTCCCACACGTGCAGGACCGGCATGCCCGCGATGGGGGAGCCGGGGTCGTCGAGCGCGGCCGGGTTCACCGTGTCGTTCGCGCCGATGACGAGCACGACGTCCGTGTCCGCCAGGTCGTCGTTGATCTCGTCCATCTCCAGCACGATGTCGTACGGGACGCGCGCCTCGGCGAGCAGGACGTTCATGTGCCCGGGCAGGCGACCCGCGACCGGGTGCACCCCGAAGCGGACCTCGGCACCGCCGTCGCGCAGGAGCTCGACGAGCTCCGCGACGGGGTACTGCGCCTTGGCGACCGCCATGCCGTAGCCCGGCGTGATGACGACGCTTCGGGCGTCGCGCAGGAGGGCCGCGACCTCGTCGGCGCTCACCTCGCGGTGCTCGCCCTGCGGGCCCTCGCCGCCCCCGGCGGGCGCGGCGCCCTCCTCGGCTCCGAACCCGCCGAGGATGACGGACACGAACGACCGGTTCATGGCCCGGCACATGATGTAGCTGAGGATCGCACCGGAGGACCCGACGAGCGCTCCGGTGACGATGAGCAGGTCGTTGCCGAGCATGAAGCCCGCCGCGGCGGCGGCCCAGCCGGAGTACGAGTTGAGCATCGACACGACGACGGGCATGTCGCCCCCGCCGATCGACGCGACGAGGTGCCAGCCGAGCGCGAGCGACACGACCGTGAGCAGGAGCAGGGGCCAGATCGACGGCGCGACGACGAACCACACCACGAGCCCCAGGCTCACGACGAGCGCCGCGAGGTTGAGCAGGTTCCGGCCGGGGAGCTGGAGCGGGGCCGATCGCGTGCGCCCGGACAGCTTGAGGAACGCGACGACGGAGCCGGTGAACGTCACCGCGCCCACGAGCACGCCGAGGGAGACCTCGACGAGGTGCGCGACGTCGTCGGACCCGGCGGCCTGCGCGGTGAGGTAGGAGTTGAAGCCGACCAGCACGGCCGCGGCGCCGACGAAGCTGTGCAGGATCGCGATGAGCTCCGGCATCTGCGTCATCTCGACGCGGCGCGCGCGCCACGTCCCGACCGCCGCGCCCACGAGGAGCACGAGCGCGATGAGCAGCGCGGTGACGAGCACGGGCCGGGCGCTCGTGCCGAGCGCGAGCACGATCGTCGCGGCCAGCGCGAGGACCATGCCGACCATTCCGAGCACGTTGCCGCGGCGTGCGGACTCCTGCTTCGACAGCCCCGCGAGGCTGAGGACGAACAGGACGGCGGCGAGGACGTAGACCGCCTGGGCGACGGACGTCGCGGTCATCGGGCCACCTCCTGCGCACGCGCCGGGGCGTCCTTGCGGAACATGCGGATCATGCGGTTCGCCACGAGGAAGCCACCGAAGATGTTGATGCTCGCGACGGTCGCGGCGAGCAGCGCGAGCGTCGTGACGACCCAGTCGTCGGAGCCGATCTGCAGGAGCGCGCCGACGAGGATGATGCCGGAGATCGCGTTGGTCTGGGCCATGAGCGGCGTGTGCAGCGAGTGCGTGACGTTCGAGATCACGTAGTACCCGACGATCACCGCGAGCGTGAACACCGTGACGTGCCCGACGAGCGACGGCGGCGCGAACGACAGCGCGAGCGTCACGAGCACCGCGGCGAGCGCGGCGCCCACGGTCCGACGACGGCGGCTCAGGCTCGCGGCCGACGCCGCCTCCGCGGCGGCCCGCTCGCGTGCCGCGGCCTCCAGCGCGGGGTCGGGTGGTGGCGCGGTCGACCCCGGGGCCGGGGCCGCGCTCACCGCGACGGGCGGCGGCGGCCACAGCACCTCGCCGTCGCGCGCGACGGTCATGCCGCGCTGCACCGGGTCGTCGAGGTCGAGCGCGAGCTCGCCGTCCTTGCCGGGCGTGACCAGCTCCAGCAGGTGCACGACGTTCGTCCCGAGGAGCTGCGACGTGTGCTGGGGCAGGCGCCCGGCGAGGTCGGTCCAGCCGACGACCACGACGCCGTTCCCCGTCACGACGCGTTCGCCCGGCACCGTGAGCGCGCAGTTCCCGCCGCCCGAGGCCGCGAGGTCGACGACGACGCTCCCGGGGCGCATCCCGGCGACCGCCTCGGCCGTGAGGGTCCGCGGGGCACGGCCGCGCACGAGCGCCGTCGTGATGACGACGTCGGCCTCGGCGGCCTCGCGCGCGTACACCGCGAGGGCCGCGGCCTCCTGCTCGGGCGTGAGCGGCTTCGCGTAGCCGTCGGCGGACATGCCCTGCTGCGCCGCGGGCTCGCGCACGGCCGTGCCGCCCATGGACTCGATCTGCTCGGCCGCCTCGGACCGCACGTCGAACGCGCGCACCTGCGCGCCCAGGCTCGCCGCCGCGCCGACCGCGGCGAGGCCCGCGACCCCGCCGCCGATGACGAAGACCTTGGCGGGCGGCGTCTTGCCCGCGGCCGTGACCTGCCCGGCGAACATGCCGCCGTACTCGCTCGCCGCCTCGACGACCGCGCGGTACCCCGCGACGTTGGACAGCGTGCTCAGCACGTCGAGGGCCTGCGCGCGCGAGATGCGGGGCACGGCGTCGAGCGCGAGCGCGGTGACGCCGCGGGTGGCGAGGCGCTGCACGAGGTAGGGGTCGTTCGCGGGGCCGAGCATCGCGACGAGCGTCGCGCCCGGGCGCAGGAGCGCGACCTGGGCGTCCGTCGGCGCGTTCACCGCCGTGACGACGTCGGCGCCCCACGCGGCCGCGGCGTCGACGACCGTGGCGCCCGACGCCTCGTACGCGGCGTCGGAGAACGTGGCCCCCGCGCCGGCGTCGTGCTCGACGACCACCTCGTACCCGAGCGCCCGCAGGCGCTCGACCGTGCGCGGGGTCGCGGCGACCAGCCGCTCCCCGTCCCTCACCTCGCGGGGGACACCGATCCTCACGTGCGGGCTCCTCACCTCGTCGAGCATCGTGGGCGCCCGCGCGACCGGGGACGACGGCGGGTGCGCCGCGAGCCTATCGGGGGCCGCCGTCGTCGTCCCGGGCCGAACGACCTGTCCTGCGGAGTCGGTCTGTTGCCCGGTTCGCCGCCTTTAGGCGTCGTGCTATGTTTTCGCCGCGCGTGAGTCCGACACTCCGCGACATTTCTGCACGATCAATAATCCAGGGGGAACGATGACCAAGAAGCTGCGCCGCGTCGCAGTGGCTGCCATGCTGACGCTGGGCCTGACGACCGGACTCTCGCTCGTCGCCGCAGCGCCCGCCTCAGCGGCGACCTGTGGCACCACCATCTCGACCTACACCGACTGGCTAGGGTTCTGGCGGACCAAGGTGACGTACAAGAACTGCTCGGGCTTCACGGTGAACCGCAAGGTGCAGCTCGACTTTGCCCCGGACACGTCGTGCGTGACGATCCAGAACGGCCAGACCAAGACCTGGACGTTCCGGGGAACTCCGGGCCTGCGACTGAAGAGCTGCTCGCTCTAGGACCGGTCTCCCGCAACGGGCGCGACCGACCGTCTGCGTTGGGCGCGTGGGCGTGACTACGCTCGGCGGGGCCATCTGTCACGCAGATGGCCCTGCCTTTCGTCGTGGGCGCTCCTCGAGATCTCGCCGCACCGTGTGCTCGAAGTCTTGTCGTCGTTGTGCTCGATGAACGACGTGCGGCATCGGACGAGTTTCTCTGGATGATTTTCCGAGCGACGTTCAGAGATCGCCTTGCTTCTGCAGGTAGCGCATGGCGACCCAGCCGATCGGGATGCGAGCCCAGTACGTCGCGACGCGGAAGAGGAGCGTGGCGGATGTGGCGAGCGCGACCGGGACCCCGGCCGCCGTCAGGCCGGCGGTGAGGGCGAGCTCGATCGTCCCGAGGCCGCCCGGCGTCGGGACGGCTGCTCCGGCGGCGTTGCCCACCAGGTAGATCACGGCCACGTCTACCAGGTCGAGCTCCTGCCCGAAGGCGGCGAGCGCCGCGTCGAACGCGAGCACGTAGCCGAGCGTCATGACGATGTTGCCGGCGAACCCGATCGCGAGGCGGCCGGGTTGGCCCAGCATCTCCGACAGGCGGGGCCACACCTGCTGGATCGTCGGCCGGACCTTGGCGAGCGCCCAGGTGCGCACGGCCGGGACGAGCAGCGTCGCGAGGACCGCCAGTGCGACGCCGCCGATCGCGAGGAGAACCGTGGTCGAGGGGAGCTGGACGAGGCCGCCCTCGCCGGTGAAGATCGACAGGACCACGAGGATGAGGATCGTCACGACGAACTGCGACACCTGGACGAGCGCGACCGTGGCGACGGCCATGGGGGTCGAGATGCCGCGCCGGGTGAGGAGGCGCAGGTTGAGCGCCGCCGGGCCGATGCCAGCGGGCGCGGCGAGCGCGACGTAGGAGCCGGCAGCCTGGGTCAGGTTGACGCGCCAGAACGGCAGCCGCTTCGGCGAGAACGCCGTGAGCGTGAGCGCGGCGCCGACCCACGTAAGGATGCCGAGGACGAACGAGAGCACCGCCAGCCACGGGTTCGCCTCGGTTACCGCCTCGGCGATCTGCTCGAAGTTGAACGACGTGACGAGGGCCGTCACGGCGGCGATCACGAGCGCGATGGTGAGCACCGTCCGGGCGCCGAACCGCGTGATGCGCTGCGGCTCGACGTCCGCCTCCGGGAGCCGCTCCACCAGCGCGGCGCGCAGCTCCTTGAGCAGCTCCTTGTTCTGCCGGATCTCCTCGCGCGTGCTCGGGGGGAGCGCGACCGACTGGAGCAGCGGGCCGATCGCGGCGATGTCGTCGTCGGGCAGGACGCTCGCGGCGGACTCGACGGCGCGGCTCGCGCCGACGCGCAGCGCGAGGAGCGCGACCATCTGGGCGAGGTCCATGCGTCGTGCGAGCTCGGACGACGCGATGTCGCCCTGCTCCCACCCGGTGAGCCAGACCTGCGGGGCGCCCGTCGCGGGCTCGCGCGAGACGAGCATGACATCGGAGGTCAGCGCGCGGTGCGCGATGCCCGCGGCGTGCGCGAGCCGGAGCTGGCGCCACGCCTCGTTGAGCACCGAGCCGGTGAGATCCTCGAGGGGCAGGTCGCGCAGCGAGACGGCACCGGTCGCGTGCTCCTGGACCAGGACCATGGAGTCGTCCGACTCGGCGACGCCGAGCAGCCGCGGGGTGCGGACGCCCGCCGCCCGCGCGGCGTAGGACAGGAGTGCCGCGCGCTCGGCGGCGGCGCGCAGCGAGATGGCCGCACGGCCCTCGCTGCCGCGCAGCCGCAGCGACCGCCAGAACCGGGCGAGGAAGCCGACCACCTGCCGGTCGCCGTCGAGCACCACCACGTCACGACGCACGCTGTCCTCGGCGAGCATCGCGTAGACGCGGTTGTCGCCCGCGCGCGTCAGCGCGATCGCTGCCGGGTCGGAGGGCGCGTCCTGCGGCTCGGGCGCGGCGTCCGTGCCCTCCGGGACGGCGCCCTCGTTGGCGTGCGACGCCCCGAGGTGCTGCGCCGCGAGCGCGGCGTCCGCGGTGAGGACGGTCCCGGCGTCGCCGGCCGCACCCGGCGCGCGCAGGACGCCGACATGCACCTCGGCGGTAATGCGGCCCTCGGCATCGACCTCGGTGATGGGGTCGTCCGCGGCCTCGGCGAGCTCCTCGTCGTCCGTGACGTCGCGCACGCGCACGAGGGCCGTCGGGGAGAAGCCCGCGCGCCGGACGCCCGCCACGAGGTCGGGCCCGTACGCGCGTTCGCTGCGCACGCCCGAGACGTACCGCACGGCGAGTCCCGCGATGCGGCCCAGCAGGAGCGTGATGATGATGCCCGGCAGCGACACCTGCCCGGTGATGAGCACGACACCGATCGCGACGAACAGCAGGTTCCACGACCACTTGACGGTGCGTCGTCGCGTCCGGGTCCCTGCGGCCGTCAGCAGGCCACCGATCGCGGCGACGTAGAGGTAGTCCGGGATCGTGAGCTGCCACGACCCGTCAATGAACGCGGAGAGCCCGCGGATCAGCTCGTCGGAGCCCCACGTGCGCAGCGCGAGCACGACGAGCACGCCGAGGAGCAGGCCGAGCGCGGCGGCGACGATGGACTCGACGACCTGCCGTCCGAGGCGGCGCAGTCCGAGCTCGACCAGCACCGCGAGGGGGACGAAGAGCGTGATGAGCCCCTCCAGGACGGTGACCGGGAGAAAAAGGACCCGAGCGAGCACGTCGGAGAAGTTCTGCACGTCCTCCGCGACGCCCTCGGTGGTCCCGTGGGCGTACACCGACATGAGCATGACGACCGCCACACCCACCGCGCACAGCACGAGGTTGACGAGGTCGATCGGGTGCCGGACGCGCTGCTCGGCCGTGTCGACGACGCGGACCGTCCCCGCGTCGTCGTGCCCCCGACGCGCGAGCAGGGCCTCGAGCGCGCCCGTCTGGGGGCGGGGCTCCGCCTGCGCGGCCCGTGCCAGCGAGCCGACCTCGACGACCGCGCCGACGTGGGGAGCGGCGCGCTCTCTCGGCTCGGGGGCGGGGGAGGCCATGCGAGCGAGTCTAGGTCGGGGCCCCTGAGGAGGCGCGGTATTTGGCCGATTCCTCCGGGTGATTCGCCCGGTTCGCCCGCATGCTGGACGGCTCGCGGCCCCCGCTCGGCGGGCGGGTGTGAGCAAGGCCTCCCTAGCATGGGCGGAGGACCGGACCCGGGAGGTCGGCATGGCACGTGGCACGACGACGGAGCACGGCACCGCGGACGGGGCCGACCGTCCGGACCGCCCTGCGACGCCCGACGCGAACGGGCAGGAGCGCAACCCCTTCCGCAAGGTGTGGTGGCTGCCCGTGGTGCGGGGGAGCCTCCTCGTCGTCCTCGGCCTCCTCCTCATGATCGAGCCGCTGGAGCAGCTCGGGACGCTGCGCGTGGTGCTCGGCGCGTTCCTCGTGGCGGACGGCGTGCTCGTCGCCGTGCAGGGGTTCGTGCACCGCCGGCAGGTCGGGTCGGCGTGGTGGCTCGCGCAGGCGGGCGTCAACGTCGTGTTCGGCGTCGTCGTGGCGCTCTGGCCCGACCTCACCGCCACCGCGCTCTACTACGTGCTCGCGGTCTGGGTGCTCGTGCTGGGCATCACCACGATCGCCGGGGCCGCCGCGCTCGTCCGCAACCGCGACCTGGGCTGGGCCTGGATGCTCGCGGTCGGGATCGTCTCGGTGCTGTTCGGGGTCCTGCTCGTCACGCGGCCGCTCGACGCCTTCGACGTGCTGCGGCTCGTCACCGTCGTGTTCGCGCTGTACGCGTTCGTGACCGGCGCGATCCACGTGGTGTCGGGCTTCGCCGTGCGCGCCGTCGCGCGCGAGCTCGCGGACCTGCGCGCGCAGGCCGTCGCGGCGGGCGTCGTCGTGACGGGCGGGTCCGTGCTCGGCGCGCCCGCCGCTCACCCGGGCGTCGCCCCGCCGTCGGCCACGGGCGGGCCGACGCCGCGCGACCCGAGCGCGGCCCCGTCGCCGTCGCCCTCGCCGGCCCCGTCGCCCTCGCCGAGGCCGGAGTCGTCGCCCGGGCCGTCGCGCGGGTCGGAGCCGGACGAGCCCGGGGGAGCGGGACGGCTGCCCTAGCATGTGACCGCTGTCCGTCGAGAACGAGGAGCACCGGTGGTCACTGCGTACGACATCCTGTTCGGCCTGACCCCGCAGGACGCGGTGGACGGGTCACCGGTCGGGACGACGGACCTGCTGCCGCCGCCCGTCGCGCCCTGGGGCGAGGCCGCCTGGGGGTGGATCGGCGACGCGGGGCCGGGGATCGAGCCGCGGACGTGGCCGCGGAGCCCGAGCACCGGGCTGCCGATGCGGCACGCCGTCACGATGCGGCTGCCGGCCGAGTACCAGCGTCGGGGCCCCGGGCTCCCGGGCGTGGCGTACTTCCTCGGCGAGGGGCAGTTCGCCACCGCGCACGACGCGAGCGACCCGGACGACCCGTTCGTCGTGGACCTGCGCGCGGCCCGGCAGCACCCGCAGGCGCTCGTGCTCAGCGACATCATCGGCCAGAGCTTCGCCTTGGTCTGGCTGACCGAGGAGGAGCTCGCGGCCGGCCCGACGGCCGCCCCGCCCGACACCCGTCGTCCCGGTGAGCACGTCGCGACGGACGAGGGGCAGAACGCGTGGGACCCGCCGCTCGGCACGCGCCGCGGCGAGGACATGACGGTCACCCGGTGGGCCTACCTCGTCCCGAGGGTCGACGACCCGAACGCGGGTCGCGCCCCGGGCCGGGAGGAGGACGGCTGGGTCTCGCCCTGGGACGAGGACTGGACCGGGCCGCCGGAGGAGGAGCGCTCCTGGGCGGACGACCACCTCGGCGGGACGTCCGAGGCGATGGTCGACTCGCTGGAGGGCGACTTCACGCCGCACTACCTGGAGCTGTCCACGCCGACCTGGGGCGTCGACTACGGCAACCGCGAGACCCACCTGGTCGACCTGGAGACCGGCGCGTTCGGGATCGCCTGACCACGGCGTCCCAGGAGTCGCGAAGCGGCGCCGCGGCCGTCACGCGAGGCCCAGGGACTGCTTCCACTCCAGGGGGAGGAGCGCGTACCCGACGAACGCGACGACGTCGAGCAGAGTGTGGGCGATCACGAGCGGCATGACGCGGTGCCTGCCCCAGCGCGACGTGTAGAACCACGAGAAGACGACGCCCATGACGACGTTCCCGACGAACGGGCCGAACCCCTGGTACAGGTGGTACGACCCGCGCAGGAGCGAGCTCCACACGACGAACTTCACGCGGCCCCAGCCGAGGTCGCGCGTGCGCTCGAACAGGTAGCCGACGGCGATGACCTCCTCGAGCAGGCCGTTCTGCAGCGCGGCGAGGATCAGCACGGGCACCGTCCACCACGCGGCGTTGAGCGCCGACGCCTGCACCTCGACCGTGATGCCGAGGAGGCGCCCGAGCGCGTAGAAGCCCAGCCCGGGGATGCCGATGGCCGCGGCGAGCGCGAACCCCCACCCGACGTCGCGCAGGGGCCGCGCGCCGTCGAGCCCGATCGCCCGGACGGCCGAGCGGCCGCGCGCGCTGAGCAGGTACAGCGCGAGCGCGACGGGCAGCACCGCGAAGAAGATCCCGACGAGCTGGTACGTGAGGTCGAGGTACGGCCGGGCCGACCGGCTCACGTTGAGGCTCGCGGACTGCTCGCCGAGCGGGGTCCCGGCGGTGAGCCGCGCGACGATGTTGATGATCGCGTAGACCGCCGACTTGCCGAGGCTCAGCCCGAGGACGATCCAGATCTCCGCGCCGATGCGTCGTCGTGTCGCCCGGTCCGGGCGGTCGTGCGCCTCGGCGCTGACGGTTTCGGCCGCGCGGGGCGCCGCCGTCGGGCCGGGCGCGGGCAGCGGCTCGGGCGCGGTCGCGGGGGTGGACGCGGTCAGGTCGGGCACCGTCCGGTTATAGCACCGGTCCCCGGGAGCGGGCTCGACGCCGCCTGGACGCGCGCTGTCCGCCGAGCACGGGTCTGCTCCGCGTCGACCACGAGGTCCCTGTCGTTCTCGGCCCCAGAACGACAGCGACCTCGTGCTCGGCGGGTCAGGGTTGATCGCTCGGTGGGTCAGGGGTTGCGCGGGCGGCCCGGGCGGCGGGGCGGGCGGACGTCGCGGGGGAGGCGGCCGGCGTCGTCGAGCGCGCGACGCAGGAGCATCTCGATCTGCGCGTTGACGCTGCGCAGGTCGTCGCCGGCCCAGCGCGCGAGCGCGTCGTGGACGGCGGGGTCGAGGCGCAGGAGGACCGACTTGCGCTGGGGCCGCTGCGCTCGGCCCGTGCCCGACGCCGGCTGCTCGGCCTGCGGGGGTGCGTCGCCCTCCCGCGGGGCCGGCTCCCCCCCGGAGGGCACAACGCGGCCCGACGACGGCTGGTCGCCGTCGTCGGGCGCGTGGCGCTTCTCGGGCGGCGTGGGCCCGGCGGGCGTCACTGGTACAGGGACCCCGTGTTGACGACGGGCGTCACGCGGCTGTCCCCGCAGAGCACCACGAGGAGGTTGGAGACCATCGTCGCGCGGCGCTCGTCGTCGAGCGTCACGATGTCCTCGGCCTCGAGGCGCGAGAGCGCGTCCTCGACCATGGACACCGCGCCCTCCACGATGCGCGACCGTGCCGCGATGATCGCGCCTGCCTGCTGGCGCTGGAGCATCGCCTGCGCGATCTCCGGGGCGTAGGCGAGGTTGGAGATGCGGGCCTCGATGACCTCGACGCCCGCCACGACGACGCGCGCCGCGACCTCGGTGGCGATCTCCGCGGAGACGACCTCGGTGGCCCCGCGCAGCGACTGCTCGCCGGCCTCGGCGTCGTCGTAGGGGTGCGACATCGCGACGTGGCGCAGCGCCGACTCGGCCTGGACGCGCACGAAGTCGGTGTAGTCCTCGACGGCGAAGCTCGCCTTGGCGGTGTCCGCGACCTGCCAGACGACGATCGCGGCGATGTTGATCGGGTTGCCGTCGGCGTCGTTGACCTTGAGCTCGCTCGTCTCGAAGTTGCGCACGCGGACCGACACGCGCTTGCGCGTCGAGAACGGCACGGTGGCGACGAGCCCGGTGCGGCGGATGGTCCCGAGGTACCGGCCGAAGAACTGGACGACGAGCGTCTGCCCGGGGTTGATGACCTTGACCATCGTGAGCAGGAAGACGCCGAGCAGGATCGCGACCACGCCGAGCACGGCACCGACGGGGGTGGCCGTCGCGAACAGCGGGATCGACCCGCCGAGCAGCACGAGGACGAGCAGGATCACGAGACCGCCCCCGCCCGCGCCGAGCGACCACGCGGGCTGCTCGGTGACGTCGACGCGCGTGCCGTCGTGGCCGACGGGACGGCCGGTCGGCTCGCCGCCGACGGACTCCTGCGGGGGTGCTGCGCTCTCGGTCACGGTGCCCGTCCTCTCCTGCGGCCGACGGCCGCGCGTGTCGTGGATAGCAAAGTGATATCACATTATGCCGCCCCCGAGCACGTTCGCACCGGCCCTAGCGCGCCGAGCACGACCCCGCCCGCTGTCCAGCACGACATGAAGGCTGTTATCGGCCGGATAACGACCCTCATGTCGTGTTCGGCGGGTGGGGGGGTTGCGTGAGCGGTGGTCGGGGTGGCAGAGTGCAAACAGGTTTGTAGTGCAAAGTAGTTTTCCGATCTCTCGAGAGGCCACCATGACGACGGACCACGGCGACGGCCCCCGCGGCGGGGCTGGCGAGCCGGACGAGCCGGCGCTCGACGTCGCCGAGACGCTCCGCCTCATCAGCGAGCAGCAGGACCGCGCGCGCCGCGCGACCGAGCCGGACTCGCGGCTGCTGTTCCTCGCGTGGGGCGTCGCCTGGCTCGTCGGGTACCTGTGCCTGTGGGCGAGCGCGGTCCGCGTCGTCGACGGGACCGCGACCGTGCGCCTCACGACCCGCGCGGGACAGGTCGTGGGCGCGCAGCCCGAGCCGTGGGCGTTCTGGGTCTTCTTCAGCCTCATCGCGGCCGCCGTCGCGTTCACGATCGTCCACAGCGTCACGCGCACCGCGGGGACGCGTGGCGTCAGCGCCCGCACCGGGGCCATGTACGGCTGGTCGTGGATGCTCGGCTTCGTCTGCTTCGGGTTCGTGCTCGGCGGGCTCGCCCGTGCGGGTGCGTCGGAGGAGGTCATGTCGCTCGCGAGCAACGCGTTCGCGTGCGTCGTCGTGGGCCTGCTGTACCTCGGTGGGGCGGCGGCGTTCGGCGACCGCGGGCTGTTCGTGCTCGGCGTGTGGATCCTGCTCACGGCCGCCGTCGCGACGTTCGCCGGGCTGCCGCTCACCTACCTCGTCATGGCGCTCGCGGGCGGGGGCGGGTTCCTCGTCATGGCCGAGATCGAGCACGTCCTGCGTGCCCGACGGCGGCGCCTCGCGACCCGTCCCGCACCCGCCCGGGCGTCGGCGGAGGGCGCGGCCGATGTCTGACGCCGGGCTCGACCCCGTCATCCACGCCCCGGCACGGCTGCGCGTCGTCGCGACGCTCGCGGCCCTGCCGACCGGCGACGAGCTGTCCTTCCCCAAGCTCCAGAAGCTCCTCGACATGACCGCCGGGAACCTCTCCACCCACCTGCGCAAGCTCGAGGACGCCGGCTACGTGTCCGTCACCAAGACCCACGAGGGCCGCACCCCGGCCACCTACCTCGCTCTCACCGCCCGCGGCCGTAGCGCCTTCGAGGACTACACGACCGCCCTGACCACCCTCCTGAAGGGAGCCGCAGGATGAGCACCGACGACGCCCCGCGCACTCGGGCCGCCCGGCCCGACCCCGCGCCGTCGACCACCGACCCCGCCCGACCGGTCGTCGCCGTCGACCACGTGACGCGACGCTTCGGCACGGTCGTCGCGCTCGACGACGTGTCCCTGACCGTCGGGGCAGGCGAGCTCGTCGGCCTGCTCGGCCCCAACGGCGCCGGCAAGTCGACGCTGCTGTCTCTGGTCAGCGGTCAGCGCAAGCCCGACGCCGGGACGGTCCGCCTGCTCGGCGGCGACCCGCGCGACGCGCGCAGCCGCGTCGGCCTGGGCCTCACCCCGCAGGAGACCGGCCTGCCCGCGACGCTCAAGGTGCGCGAGGTCGTCGACTTCGTCGCGGGCCACTACCCGGACCCCGTCCCGACGGCGGAGCTGCTGGAGCAGTTCGGGCTCACCGAGCTCGCTGGCCGCCAGACGGGCGCGATGTCCGGCGGGCAGAAGCGCCGCCTCGCCGTCGCGCTCTCGCTCGTGGGTCGCCCCCGCGTCGTCCTCCTCGACGAGCCGACGACGGGCCTCGACGTGAGCGCCCGGCAGGCGCTGTGGGACGCGATCCGCGCGTACCACGCGGCGGGGGGCACCGTGCTGCTGACCAGCCACTACCTGGAGGAGGTGCAGGCGCTCGCGCAGCGCGTCGTCGTCATCGACCAGGGCGTGGTCAAGGCCGACGACTCGCTCGACGCGATCCTGCGGCGCGTGTCGCTGCGGCGGGTCGTCGTCGGGTCGACCGCCGACCTCGCCGACCGGCCCGGCGTCGTGCGGTCCGACCGCCTCGGCGACGGACGCCAGGAGCTCTACACGCCCGACGCCGACGCCCTCGTCCGCGAGCTCGTCACCTCGGGCGTCGACTTCCATGACCTCGAGATCCGGGGCGCGAGCCTCGAGGAGGCGTTCGAGCAGATGGTCGCGCGCGACGCGGCCCCGACCACGGAGGCACGGGCACGATGACCACCTCGACCATCCCCGGCGGCGCCACCGCCCTCCCCGGGCCGCTGCGCCTCACCTGGCTGCACCTCAAGTACCAGTTCCTCGAGACGGTGCGCGTGCCGGTCGCCGTGCTGGGCAACCTGCTGTTCCCGGCGCTCGCGATGTTCTTCTTCGTCGTGCCGCAGAAGGAGGTCGCGCAGAACCCGGTGGCCGCGACGACGGCCGTCGCGTCGCTCGGCCTGTTCGCGATCTGCTCGGCGAGCCTGTTCACCTACGGGCTCGGCGTCGCGGAGGACCGGCAGCTCCCGTTCGACCCGTTCGTGCGCTCGCTGCCCGCGGGCCCGTCGCCGCGCATGGCGGCGCGCGTGCTCAACGGCGGGATCTTCTCGCTGTTCGGGCTCGTGCCGCTCATCCTCATCGGCTGGCTGTTCACCGACGCGAGCGTCACGTGGAGCCAGCTCCTCGCGGGGGTGGGGACGGTGCTGCTCGTGTCCGTGCCGTTCGTGCTGCTCGGCATGGCGATCGGCTACTCGCTGTCCGCGAAGGCGGCACTGCCGGTCGTGCAGGTCATCCTCTTCCCGCTCGCGTTCGCCGGCGGCCTGTTCCTCCCGCCGTTCCTCTTCCCGGACTGGCTCGACGCGATCTCCATGGCCACGCCGACCCGCGCGGGCCGTGACCTGCTCGTCCAGGCGCTCACGGGCGAGCCGGCGTACGCGGGCGCGTGGCTCGTGCTCCTCGGCTGGACGGTGCTGTTCGCCGCCCTCGCGGTCGGCGCCTACCGCCGCGACGAGGGCCGCCGCTTCCGCTGACCGGCCCCCGGTGCCGAACACGACGTTGCTGTCGTTATCCGCGGGATAGCGACAGCAACGTCGTGCTCGACAGCGACGAACGTCGTGGTCGGCGACGGCGCAGGCCGGGTCAGGCGGCGCGGCGCAGGCGCAGCGAGTTCCCGACGACGAGCACCGAGCTCGCGGCCATCGCCGCGCCCGCGATCATCGGGTTGAGCAGGCCCGCCGCCGCGAGCGGGATCGCCGCCACGTTGTAGGCGAACGCCCAGAACAGGTTCTGCTGGATCACGCGCAGCGTCCGGCGCGAGAGCCGGATCGCCGTCGCGGCGCTGCGCAGGTCGCCGCGCACCAGCGTGAGGTCGCTCGCCTCGATCGCGACGTCCGTCCCCGTGCCCATCGCGAGCCCGAGGTCCGCCGTCGCGAGCGCGGCGGCGTCGTTCACGCCGTCCCCGACCATCGCGACGACGCGCCCCTCGCGCCGGAGCCGCGCGACGACGTCGACCTTCTGGTCGGGGAGCACGCGCGCGACGACGTCCGACTCCGCGATCCCGACGGCGCGCGCCGCCTCGCGGGCCGCGCCCTCGCCGTCGCCCGTCAGCAGGTAGGGCCGCAGGCCGAGGTCGCGCAGCTCGCGCACCGCCTCGGCCGACGTCGGCTTCACGGGGTCGCGCAGCACGAGCACCGCGCGCGCCCGGCCGTCCCACGCGACGACGACGGCGCTCGCCCCCGACGCCTCGGCGGCCGCGAACGCGTCGTCGAGCGCCGGGTCGGGCGACACGCCCGCGCGCGCGAGCCACGACGGCTGCCCGACGAGCACGCGCCGCGCGGCGAGCCCGCCGCCGTCGCCCAGGGAGAGCCCGGAGTGCGCGGTGCGGACGACGGCCTCGACCCCGCCGCCCGGGGCGCTCCGGAAGTCGAACGCCTGCAGCGAGCCGATCACGACGCCGTCGACCCCCACCGGGACGTCCCCGCCGGTCGAGGACGACGCGGCCGTCCGGCGCGCGGCGTCGGCGACCGCCCGGGCGATCGGGTGCTCGCTCAGGGCCTCGACCGCGCCCGCGTGCCGCAGGGCGTCGCGCGCGTCGTCGACGGCCTGGCGCGACCGGTCGGCGTCGCCTCGCGCCGGAGCGCGGCCCTCCGCGGGCAGGACGTCGAGCGGCACGCGGCCGGACGGCGTCACGACCGCCTCCAGCGCCATCGCGCCCTGGGTGACGGTCCCCGTCTTGTCGAGCACGACGGTGTCCACGCGCCGCGTCGACTCGAGGATCTCCGGCCCCTTGATGAGCACGCCGAGCTGCGCGCCCCGGCCGGTGCCGACGAGCAGGGCCGTCGGCGTCGCCAGGCCCAGCGCGCACGGGCACGCGATGATGAGCACCGCGACGGCGGCCGTGAACGCGAACTGCGTCCCGGCCCCGGCGAGCAGCCAGCCGGCGAGCGTCGCCACGGCGAGCACGAGCACGACCGGCACGAACACCGCGGAGATGCGGTCGGCGAGCCGCTGCACCGGCGCCTTGCCCGTCTGCGCCTGCGTGACGAGCCGTCCGATCTGGGCGAGCGTCGTCTCCTCGCCCACGCGCGTCGCCCGGACCAGCAGCGCACCCGCCGCGTTGACCGTCGCGCCCGTCACGTCGTCGCCCGGGCCGACGTCCACCGGCACCGGCTCGCCCGTGAGCAGCGACGTGTCGACCGCGCTCGACCCCTCCAGCACCACGCCGTCGGTCGCGACCTTCTCGCCGGGCCGCACGACGAACACGTCACCCACCGCGAGGTCCGCGACCGGGACGCGCTCGGTGACCCGTGCGCCGTCGGCACCCGTGCGCGGGGAACCGTCCGGCCCGAGGACCACCCGCTCGGCGTCCTTCGCGCCCAGCTCCAGCAGCGACCGCAGGGCGTCACCCGCGCGGCGCTTCGAGCGGTGCTCCGCGTACCGGCCGGCGAGCAGGAACGTCGTGACGACCGCCGCGACCTCGAAGTACAGCTCCGGCGCGCCCGTCATGTCGCGGGACGGGATCAGCGTCGGCTGCATCCGCATCCCCGGCTCGCCCGCGCCGCCCAGCAGCAGCGCCCACAGCGACCACAGCGTCGCCGCGACCACCCCGAGCGACACGAGCGTGTCCATCGTCGACGCGCCGTGCCGCGCCGCGCGGAACGCCGCCGTGTGGAACGGCCACGCGCCCCACGTGACGACCGGCAGCGCGAGCGCCGCGACGACCCACTGCCACCCCGTGAACTGCAGCGCCGGGATCATCGAGACCGCGACCACCGGGACCGTCAGCACCGCCGCGACGCGCAGACGCTGCAGCAGCACGGCGCCCCGGTCGGGTCCGGCGGCGGCGCGGCCGGAGGTGCTCGGGCCACGGTCCGGAGCCCTCGTCCCTCGGGTGCCTCCCGGCTCTCGGTCGCGATCCGCCTGCGTTCGCACGCTCGCTCCGGAGAGTCGCTCGGTCGGACCCGCCACGCCGTTCGCATCGTCCCGCCGCTCGGTCGCCTCCACGGCGGACTCCCCGCGGTCGGCCGAGGTCGAGCCCTGGCCCGCCGACGGAGAGCCGTGGCCCGTTGAGGTAGAGCCCTGGTGTGCCGGAGGAGAACCGTGGTGCCGCGAGGCGGAACCCTCGTCCACGGGGGTGAGATCACGACGGGTGGTGACGCGGGCGGTGTAACCGGCCTTCTCGACGGCGGCGACGAGGTCGGCGTCCGTGACGTCGGCGGCGAGGACGACGTGCGCGCTCTCGAGCGGGAGGTTGACCGTGGCGGTGACGCCGTCGACGCGGTTGAGCCGCTTCTCGACGCGCGCGACGCAGGACGCGCACGTCATGCCCCCGATCGCCAGGTCGACCTCGGCGAAGGGTCGACCGTCGACGGCGTCGCCCGGCGGGGTGGCGGTCGTCGGGGTGGGCGTGGGCTGGGCGGTCATGCGGGTGACTCCTCGACGGGTGCTCGGGTGGAGGTCACCGACGGCGGTCCGGGGTGGCGGACGTCGCGGCGTGCGCCGTACGGGTGCGGCGCCGGGGGCCCGTCGCGGTGGCGACGGTCGGCCCGTGGGGTGGTGCCCGACGGCGGAGGCGACCTCGCGCGGGCGAGGCGAGCGTCGTCGTCGGGCACCGGGGCGGTGCGACGTGTCCGCGGGAGGCGGCAGGTGCCGCGCAGGGTGCCGACCGGTCGCGAGCGGGTCAGGCGCGGGGCGGGACCTGGAGGTCGTAGGTCTTGGTCACCGGGGCCGCGGCGTCCGTGGACGTGCTCGGGGCGGTGCCGCAGCCGCACGCGCACGCGTGCGCCTCCTGCTTCTCCGCCGCCTGCTCGGCGTACTGGGCGGCCAGCGCGTCCTCCTGCACCTCGAGCGAGGCGACCTCGTAGCCCGCCTCGTCCACGGCCTCGCGGAGCGCTGCCTCGTCGAGCGGGTCGTCGGAGAAGACCGTGACCTCGGACGCGCCGCCGACGCGCAGCTCGACGCTCACGTTCTCGACGCCGGCGACGGCCTCGAGGTCCTTGGTGACGTGCGCGACGCAGTTGCCGCAGGTCATGCCGGTGACGCCCAGGGTGGTGACGGTGCTCATGGTGCTCCTCGGTGGTGGGGTGGGTCAGCTGCGGACGAGGCGGGCGATGGCGTCGGCGGCCTCCTTGACCTTGGCCGCGCCCTCCTGCTCGGACTGGCGGGCCGCGTCGACGACGCAGTGGCCGAGGTGGTCCTCGACGAGGCCGATGCTCACGGCCTGCAGCGCCTTCGTGACGGCGGAGACCTGCGTGAGGATGTCGATGCAGTAGACGTCCTCGTCGATCATGCGCGCGATGCCGCGCACCTGGCCCTCGATGCGGCGCATGCGCTTGAGGTACGCCTCCTTGTCGGACGCGTAGCCGTGCGGACCGGTGTGGGCCGCGTGCTCGTGCTCGACGGCGGGGGCCTCGGTGGTGTCGGTCATGCTCTCCTCCTCGTCCAGGGCGCGGTGCCGCGACTGCGGCGGGTCGATCGTCGTCCTATACCCCACCAGGGTAACTGATGGATACCCCCCAAGGGTACGCGCGCTCCGCCGTCCCGACGAGCACGGCCTGACACGTGTCATGCCCGCGGGGTGACGGGCACACGTCCTGCGGTGAACGGGCGCACTGTCGACCCGCCGGCGCCACCGAGAGGCTGGAGGCACCCACGACGAGAGGCGCACCATGACCGACATCATCACCGGGCTCCAGGAGCTCACCCAGGGTCTTCCGCCCCTGCTGCGCTGGGTCGGGGTCCTCCTCGCCGGCGCGATCCCCTACGTCGAGGCGGAGGGCGCCGCGATCCTCGGCGTCGTCTCCGGGGTGAACCCCGTCGTCGCGATCCTCGCTGCCGTGGTGGGCAACGCGATCGCCCTCGCGCTCGTCGTCTGGCTGATCGGTGCCGCACGCTCCGGCGTCACGCGCGGACGTGCCGCGGAGCAGTCGCCCAAGCGGCAGCGGATGCGGCAGGTGTTCGACCGGTACGGCGTGCCGGGCGTCAGCCTCCTCGGACCCCTGCTCCTGCCGAGCCACGTCACCGCGGCCGCCATGGTCGGGTTCGGCGCACCGCGCGCCCGCGTCTTCACGTGGGGCGTCGTCGCGGTGACTGCGTGGGCCGTCGTGCTGGGTGCGCTCGTGCACCTCGGCGTCAGCGCGGCGGTCGCCTGACACGGGCCCCGGCCCGTGCTTTCGGCCCTGTGCTCCCGGCCCGGCCCGGCCCAGGCCCGACGGCGCGCCCAGCGGACGGTCGGGAGCAGCGGGTCACGCTGCTGTCACGGCCTCATCACGATTGCGGCGCTCGTCGGGCGAGGCCCTGGGCGCGCCCCTACCCTCCCAAGCATGGGCAGGGGAGCAGGAGCAGGACGGGCGGCCCGCGCGGTGTCGATCGCGCTCGCGCTCGCGGGCGCGAGCGTCGTCGCGGCACCGCCGGCGAGCGCGTGCGCGTGCGGCGGCCTCGTCGACGGGCCCGCGTACGACACGTCGGTCTCGCAGGAGACGGCTGTGCTCCAGTGGGACGGGACGACCGAGACGATGCTGCTGGAGCTCGACACGCTGTCGAACGCCCCGGAGGTCGGGCTGCTGCTGCCGACCCCCGCGCCGGCCGAGGTCGCGCTCGCCGACCCGCAGGTCTTCCGCGAGCTCGACGACCTCACCCAGCCGCGCGCCGTCGTCTCCGACTACCGCTGGTGGCCCGAGCTGGGGTTCGGCGCGGCAGGGGCCGACGGGGCCGGCGCTCCGGCGGGTGTCGCGGTGCTCGACGAGGTGCGGCTCGGCCCGCTCGACGTCACGACGCTCGCGGCGACCGACCCGGGCGCGCTCGGGTCGTGGCTCACGGAGCGCGGGTTCCAGCTCCCCGAGTCGATCCAGACCGCGCTCACGCCGTACGTGAGCGAGGGCTGGTCGTTCGTCGCGGCCCGGCTCGCGCCCGAGGAGGCGGCCGCGTTCGACGGGACGCTGCAGCCCCTGCGCGTCACGTTCCCGAGCGCCTCGCTCGTCTACCCGATGCGCATGTCCGTCGTCGCCGACGACACCCAGAGCACGCGCACCTACGTGCTGGCCGACCACCGGGTCGACCGCACCGACGCGACCGCCGTCGCGCACGAGCCCACGCTGCGGTTCGCGGGCCGTGTCGACCCGGCGTCGGTGGGCTCCGACGAGCTCGCCGCGCTCCTCGCCGCCGGCGGCTTCGTCACGTCGCACGAGCAGGTCTTCGACGACCCGGGGGCGGAGATCGTCTCGGACTTCACCTTCGAGCCGGCCGCGGCCGACGTCGCGTACGCGACGACGTACGCCGTCGTGGCCGACAAGCGGATCGGCCCGTTCTTCGCGGGACCCGTCCTCGCGTTCTCGGCGGTGCTGGCGCTGGCCGCCCTCGTGGTCTGGTCGGGCCGACGTCGACGCGCACCCGCGCCGGTCCTCGCGCCGCGCCCCGCGCGGGCCTGACCGGGGGCGCGAGCGGGCGAAACGCGCGCTTCGCCGCGACACGCGGGATTTCTGGGTGTTCCATGGAGGCGAAGCGGGAGGCGACACAGGCCCCAGGCCGCCGGTGAGCCGGCCCGTCACCTAGCACGGGGAGTGACCATGACGACGCAGGACCCGATCCTCACCGCATTCTCCAGCACCGCGAAGCAGGTCTGGTACTGGCCAGTGCTCCGCGGCGTGCTCGCCATCATCCTCGGTATCGTCGCCCTGGCGTGGCCGGACAAGACCGCCGCCGTGATCATCTGGGTCATCGGCATCTTCGCGGTCGTCGACGGGATCGTCGAGATCATCGAGGGCATCCGGCGCCGCGGCACCGGCAGCGGCACCGCCTTCCTCGTGACCATGGGCGTCCTCAGCCTGGCCGTCGGCATCGTGCTGCTCGTCTGGCCGGGCAAGACCGCGATCGTCCTCACGTGGATCATCGGCTTCTGGGCCGTCGTCTACGGCCTGTTCCAGACGGTCGCGAGCCTCGACCTGCGCAAGGTCCCCGGCAGCGGCTGGGGCTGGGGAGTCTTCGCCGGCCTGCTGGGTCTCGTCTTCGGTCTGCTGGTCCTGTTCAACGTCAACGCCGGGCTGGTCTCCATCGTCTGGATCCTCGCGATCTTCGCGATCCTCTGGGGCGTCATGCTCATCGCGTTCGGGTTCCAGATCCGCTCGCTCGGCAGGCGAGCGGGGCAGGCCGCGACGTACTGACGCCGCGGCCCCGCGCGGCCGAGCACGCGATCCCGCGCCGTCGAACACGACGTCGGTGTCGTTATCCGCCGGATAACGACACCGACGTCGTGTTCGGCGCCTTGTGGGGGTCAGGCGGGGCGGGCCTCCGCGGCGGCGCGGGCTGCGGCGGGGAGGGCGTCGAGGATGCGGGTCACCGCGGCGTCGTCGTGGGCGGCGGAGACGAACCACGCCTCGAACACCGACGGCGGCAGGCTGACCCCGGCGTCGAGCATCGCGTGGAAGAACGCGCGGTACCGGAACGTCTCCTGCGCCTGGGCCTGCGCGTAGTCGCGCACGCCCGCGGTCGCGGCGAGGTCGCCGAAGAACACGGAGAACAGGGACCCCGCGCGCTGCACGCGGTGCGGCACGCCCGCCGCGTCGAGCGCCGAGCCCACGGCCGACGACAGCACGCCCGCGACCTCGTCCACGCGCGCGTACACGGCGTCGTCGGCGAGGCGCAGCGTCGCGAGGCCGGCCGCGACGGCGACCGGGTTCCCGGACAGGGTGCCCGCCTGGTAGACGGGCCCGAGCGGCGCGAGCTGGTCCATGACGGTCGCCGGACCCCCGACCGCGGCGACGGGCATCCCGCCGCCCACGACCTTGCCGAAGGTGAACAGGTCGGGCGTGTAGCCGTCCGCGCCCTGGCCGCGCAGCACCGCGTTCTCGAGGCCCCACCAGCCGCTCGGCCCGACGCGGAAGCCCGTGAGCACCTCGTCGAGGATCAGCAGCGCGCCGTGCGCCGCCGTGATGCGGCGCAGGCCCTCGTTGAAGCCCTCCGCGGGCGGGACGACGCCCATGTTCGCGGGCGACGCCTCGGTGATGACGGCCGCGATCTCGGAGCCGCGCTCCGCGAACGCCGCCTCGACGGCCGCGAGGTCGTTGTACGGGAGCACGAGCGTCTCGGCCGCCGTCGCCTCGGTGACCCCGGCCGAGCCGGGCAGGGCGAGCGTCGCGACGCCGGACCCCGCCTCGGCGAGCAGCGCGTCCACGTGCCCGTGGTAGCAGCCGGCGAACTTCACGACGACGTCGCGCCCGGTCACGCCGCGCGCGAGGCGGATCGCGGTCATGGTCGCCTCCGTGCCGGTCGACACGAGGCGCACGCGCTCCGCGGCGGGCACCCGGCGGCGGATCTCCTCCGCGAGCTCGACCTCGCCGAGCGTCGGCGCGCCGAACGACAGCCCGCGCCCCGCCGCCTCCTGGACCGCGGCGACGACGTCGGGCTGCGCGTGCCCCAGCAGCGCGGGGCCCCACGAGCACACGAGGTCGACGTACTCGCGCCCCGCGACGTCGGTGACGTACGGGCCGCGCGCCGACGCGAGGAACCGCGGGTCGCCGCCCACGGACCCGTAGGCGCGGACCGGCGAGCTCACGCCGCCCGGGAGCACGCCCTGCGCGCGCACGAACGCGGCGTGGTTGTCCGCCCCGCCCGCGCCCGGCGCGCCGAACAGCGCCGCGTTCTCCGCCTGGACCGCCTCGGCGGTCCCGAAGCCTCCGGTGTCCGTCATGCCCGCGTCCTTCCCTCGTTCTCGTCCAGCCAGCCCGCGAGCTCCGTCGCCCAGTAGGTGAGGATCACGTCCGCGCCGGCGCGCTTGATGCCGAGCACGGACTCCGTGATCGCGCCGCGCCGGTCGATCCACCCGTTCGCGGCGGCGGCCTCGATCATCGCGTACTCGCCCGACACCTGGTACGCCGCGACGGGCACCGGCGACATCTCCGCGACCGCCGCGAGCACGTCGAGGTACGACCCGGCCGGCTTCACCATCACCATGTCCGCGCCCTCCGCGAGGTCGAGGTCCGCCTCCCGCAGCCCCTCGCGCGCGTTGGCCGCGTCCATCTGGTACGTGCGGCGGTCGCCCTGGAGCGCCGAGTCCACGGCCTCGCGGAACGGCCCGTAGAACGCGCTCGCGTACTTCGCGGAGTACGCGAGGATCCCGACGTCGTCGAACCCTGCGGCGTCCAGCGCCTCCCGGATCACGCCGACCTGGCCGTCCATCATCCCCGACGGCGCGACGACGTCCGCGCCCGCGCGCGCCTGCGCGACGGCCATCGACGCGTAGCGGTCGAGCGTCGCGTCGTTGTCGACGACGACGGACCCGTCGCGCCCGGTCGTCAGCACGCCGCAGTGCCCGTGGTCGGTGAACTCGTCCAGGCACGTGTCGGCCATGACGACCGGCCCGCCGCCGGCGTGCTCGCGCGCCGCCTCGACCGCGACCCGGATGCCGCGCTGCAGGATCCCGTCCTCGGCGTCGGCCTGCGTGCCGGTCGCGTCGCGCTCGGCCGGGATGCCGAAGAGCATGACGCCGCCGACCCCGGCGCGCGCGGCGTCGCGCACGGCGTCCGCGAGCGTCGCCTCGGTGTGCTGCACGACGCCCGGCATCGACGAGATCGGCCGCGGCGCGCCCAGGCCCTCCTTGACGAACAGCGGCAGCACGAGGTCCGACGCGTGCACGCGCGTCTCGGTCACGAGACGCCGTACGCGCGGGCTCGTGCGCAGGCGGCGCGGCCGGTGGTGCCCGACGGGGAGCTGGTGGGTCACGAGGGGTCTCCTTCGGAGGTCGGGTCGACGCCGGTCGTGCCGGCGGCCGGGGGAGCGGCCGGGTCGTCGGGCAGGGCGGCCGTGCGGGTGGCGGAGCCGGTGGCGGCGAGCGCGTCCCCGAGCGCGTCGGCCAGCGCGGCGTCGGTCGGGCGCTCCGCGACGGCGTCGAGCCGCAGCCCGACGGCGCGCGCCGCCCGGGCGGTCGGATCGCCGATCGCGACGCCCACGACGTCGTCGCGCGGGCCGAGCTGACGTGCCACCTCGCGCGCGACGCTCCCCGAGGTGAGCACGACGGCGTCCACCTCGCCGGCGTGCCACGCCGCGACGACGTCCGGCGCGAGCGCGTGCGTGACGGTGCGGTAGACGGTGACGACGTGCGGGACGTACCCGAGGTCGTGCAGGCCGTCGTGCATCGTCGGTGCGGCGAGGTCCCCTTGCGGCAGCAGGACCACACCTCTACCTCGCGAGGTAGAGCCCTGGTTCGGTGAGGTAGAGGCGTGGTCGGTCGCGGCGAGGGTCGTGAAGGCGGCGACCAGGCCGCGGGCAGAGTTCTCGATCGGCTCGAGGTCGACCTGGACGCCGACGGCCTCCAGGGCGCGGCGGGTCGCAGGCCCGACGGCGGCCCAGCGGGCTCGGCGGGCGGCGTCACCCAGGTGGACGCCCTGGCGGGCGGCGCTCGCGACGAGCTCGTCGATCGCGTTGACGCTCGTCACGACGACCCAGGCGAAGTCGCCGTGCGCGAGGCGGGCGACGGCGCCGTCCACCGGGGCGGTGTCCTCGACCCGGGCGCGCTCGATCGCGGGGCTGACGAGGACGCGCGCGCCGGCGTCGCGGAGCGTCGCGGCGAGCCCCGCGGCGCGTTCGGGCGCGCGGGGGACGAGGACCGTGCGGCCGGCGAGCGTCGAGCCCGCGGCACGCGGGACCGACGCCAGGGTGGCGGCCTCGGCGTCGCCGTGCGGGCTCGGTCGCCCGGGCGGGGGCGGCACGACGGGTGCGGGGCCGCGCGACGGGTCGCGCAGGGGGCCCGGGCTCATTCCGCCTCGCCGCGGTAGCCGCCGTCGCGGAGCTGCTCGCGCGCGGTCTCGACGGCGCGGTCGGGCGACGGGACGGCGTCGGCGTCCGTGGCCTGTCGCGTCGTCGCCGGGGCCGTCCCGGTCACGGTCCCGGACTCGGACCCAGCCCCGGCTCCGGGCCCGGAGCCGGTCTCGCGGAGCGGGGCGAGGCGGGCGGCGCCGTCGGCGAGGAGCGCGTCGGCGACGCGGGCGCCGAGGGCGCGCGCGGCGTCGTCCCGCGCGTCCTGCGACGAGGCACCGACCGGGACCGTCGTGCGACCGGAGTGCGTGAGCTGCTCGACGCCGTCGACCCGGGCGACGACGGCCGTCAGGACGACCTCGCCGTCCTCGACCAGGGCGTGCGCGCCGACGGGCGCGGCGCAGCCGGCCTCCAGGCGCGCGAGCAGCGACCGCTCGGCGAGCACGGCGAGGCGCGTCGGCTCGTGGTCGAGGTCGTGCAGGGCGCGCGCGAGCACGGGGTCGTCGAGCGACGCCGTGCGCACCTCCACCGCGAGGGCGCCCTGCCCGGCGGCGGGCGCCATGATCGCGGTGTCGACGACCTCGGACACCGCGTCGAGCCGGCCGAGCCGTGCGAGCCCCGCGTAGGCGAGCACGACGGCGTCGAGGTCGGCGTCGGGGCCGAGAGCCCGGGCGAGGCGCGTGTCGACGTTCCCACGGATGTCGACGACGTCGAGGTCCGGCCGGACGGAGCGGAGCTGCGCGGCGCGGCGCGGCGACCCCGTACCGACGCGCGCGCCGCGCGGGAGCGTCGTGATGGTGAGACCGCCGCGGGCGCACAGGACGTCGCGCGGGTTCTCGCGCTCCGGCGTCACGACGGTCAGCCCGGGGGCGGGCTCGGTCGGGAGGTCCTTGAGGGAGTGGACAGCGACGTCGCACCGTCCGTCGAGCAGCGCCTCGCGCAGCGCGGTGACGAACACGCCGGTGCCGCCCATCTGGGCGAGCGACCCGGTGAGGACGTCGCCGTCGGTGCGGACGCGGACGAGCTCGACGTCCCGGCCGGTCAGCTCCTCGAGGCGGCGGGCGACGTGACCGGACTGGGTCGTCGCGAGGGCGCTGCCGCGCGTGCCCACGCGGAGGGGAGGGGTACCTGCAGGGCTCACGGTCCCAGTCTCTCCCCACTTCGGCATTCCACGGAAATGCGCACGTCACGCTGCCGGGAATACGCGCGGGAGTGACGTGGTCCTGACGCGCGGTCAGGAACTTCCGGACACGATGTCAGGACAATTCGCGAGCGTATTTGACGCCGCATTTCTCGGGATTCCGGTAAGGATTGCCTCAGTCGAGGACGGCGAGGCCCCGGGCGCATTCCTGGGCGTGCGCGACGATCGCCGCGAGCCCCGTGCCGGCGATCCAGCCACCCGTCACGCCGAGCCCGGGGACGGCGTCGACCCGCTCGACGAACGCCGCGACCTCGCGGCGGTACGCGGGGGTGGGCGGGGGCAGCGCGCCGTTCCAGCGCGTCACGACGTGCCCGAGCACGCGGCCGTGCAGGTCCACGCCGAACAGCCGTGACGCGTCGGCGACGACGCGGTCGAGGTCGGGCTCCGTCGTCGCGCCGATGCGTCCGTAGCTGAGGCGCACCACGTGGTGGCCCGGTCCGACGGCGGCGCGCACGCGCTCGCGCAGCCACGGCCACTTCGCCGTCGAGTGCGTCAGGGCCTTCGCCTCGACGTCCGACGGCGGCGCGGCCCGCCCGGCGTCGCGGTGCGGCGGGGCGACGAGCAGCCCGGTCCCGCGCGGCGCGTCGTCGAGCTCGGGGGCGCGGAGCAGGAGCGTGACGAGGCGGACGTCCGCGCCGGGCTCCGGGTCGGGCAGCAGGTCCGCCGCGGTGCCGACGAGCGGGCCGAGCGCGTCCACGAGCGCCGGGGTCGTCACGACGAGGCGCGGTGCGGCGAGCTCGACGGGCCCGTCCGGCGTCTGCGCGCGGACGACCCAGGAGCCGGAGGGCGCGTCGCCGGCGGAACGCCCGCGGTCCGGGTCCCTCCGGGCGATCTCCGTGACCTCGTGGCGCAGCCGCACGTCGGCGTCCGCCGCGAGCTCCTCGACGAGCCGGTGCATGCCGCCGTCGATCCCGCGGACGGCCGAGCCGGCCGGGGCGAGCGCGCGCAGCGACGCGACGGCCCGCGCGAGCGAACCCTCGCGCTCGAACGCCTCGCGGAGGCCCGGCGCGACCGCGGCGACGTCCAGCCGGTCGAGCGGGGCCGAGTGCACCCCGGCCGCGACGGGCGCGACGAGCCGCTCCGTGACGCGCGTCCCCATGCGCGAGCGCGCGAACGTCTCGAGCGTGCGCAGGTCGGTGAGGCGGCGGGGCAGGACGCGGTCGAGGCTGGCGCGCAGCGCCCCGCCGACGCCGACCGCGCGGCGCACGTCGCCGGACCACGGGTGGGCGGGGATCCCGAGGACGCCGGCATGCGGCAGGGGGTAGGCGCGGCCCGCGGCGTAGCCCCAGGCGCCGTCCCCCGACGGCTCGACGACGTCGAGGCCGAGCGCGGCGACCAGGTCGCCGACGGCCGTGCCGCGGGCCGCGAAGGACTCGGCCCCCAGGTCGACGCGGACGCCGTCGAGCCCGGGCAGGTCGCCGCCGCGGACGGGCCCGCCGGGGACGTCCGCGGCCTCCAGCACGACGACGCGCAACCCCTGCTCGCGCAGGGACAGGGCGGCGGTGAGCCCCGCGACCCCCGCGCCGACGACGATCGCGTCCACCCCCTCGGGGACGGTCCCGGGGGAGGTGCGGGACGTCGTCGGCTCGGTGCTCACCGTCGGGTCGCCTCCTCGTGCGCGTCGTCCTGTCCCGTCCAGTCTGCGCCGAGCGCGTGGACCAGGCCGACGACACGCGTGAGGACGTCCGGGTCGGTGTCCGGCGGGACGCCGTGCCCGAGGTTCACCACGTGCCCGGGCGCGGTGCGCCCGCGCCGCACGACGTCGCGCACGTGCGCCTCGAGCACGTCCCACGGCGCGGCGAGGAGCGCGGGATCGATGTTGCCCTGGACCGGGACGGGGTCGTGGCCCTCGCCGAGGAGCCGGGCGGCGTCGTCGAGCGGCGTGCGGTAGTCGACGCCCACGGCGACGTCGCGCACCCCGGCCGCGGTGACGGCGTCGCGCATCGTGGGGAGCAGGTGCTCCGTGCCGGTGCCGAAGTGCACGACCGGCACGCCGAGGTCGGCGACGTGCGTCAGCGCGCGCGTGCTCGCCGGGGCGGCGCCCGCCGCGTAGTCGGCGCGCGAGAGCGAGCCTGCCCACGAGTCGAAGAGCTGGGCGGCGCTCGCGCCCGCCCGCACCTGGGCGCGCAGGAACGTGCCGGTGAGGTCGGCGGCCCAGTCGACGAGGCGCTGCCACGTCTCCGGGTCGCCGCGCAGCAGGGCGCGCGCGGCGAGGTGGTCGCGCGACGGCCGACCCTCGACGAGGTAGGCGGCGAGCGTGAACGGCGCGCCCGCGAACCCGATGAGCGGCGTCGTGCCGAGCGCGTCGACGGTCAGCGCGACGGCCTCGCGGACCGGGGCGAGCGACTCCTCGGTGAGCTCGGTCTCCACGAGGCGCGCGACGTCGTCGGGCGTCCGGTACGCCTGGCCCATGACCGGCCCGACGCCCGGCACGATGTCGACCTCGACGCCCGCGAGACGCAGCGGCACGACGATGTCGGAGAAGAAGATCCCCGCGTCGACGCCGTGGCGGCGCACCGGCTGGAGCGTGATCTCCGACGCGAGGTCGGGGCGCAGGCACGAGTCGAGCATGCTCACGCCCTCGCGGGCGGCGCGGTACTCGGGCAGCGAGCGGCCGGCTTGCCGCATGAACCACACCGGTGTGATTTCCGGGCGATTTCCCGTCGTGCCCGCGCGCAGGGCCTGCACGAGCGGCGAACGGTCCGTGCGGCCGTCGGTCAGGGGATGGCCCGGGGAAAGGGCGACAGGAATCACAGCTACCGATTCTGCCTCCCTCCCGGTGGAATGATTAAATCGGAGGCACTGTGGCTCTTCTCTCCCTCACGGCCAGCCACCACGAGCTCGACCTCGACGCCCTGGAGCGACTCTCCACCGGGGCGCACTCGATCGGCGGCTCCGCGGTCGCGGCGTGCGACGTGATCACCGGTGCCGTCGTCCTCGCGACGTGCAACCGGTTCGAGCTGTACCTCGACGTGGACGCGCCCCTCGACGGGACGGGCGTGCAGCACGCGACCGAGCACGTCGCGCGCATGGTCGCCGACGCGTCGGGCGTCGAGCCGGCCGAGGCGCTCGCCTCGTTCCGCACGCGCGCCGGGACCGAGGTCGCCGAGCACCTGTTCGCCGTCGCGTCGGGGCTGGACTCGATGGTCGTGGGCGAGCGCGAGATCGCGGGCCAGGTGAAGCGCGCCCTGGAGACCGCGCACGCCGACGGCGTGACCTCCTCGACCCTCGAGCTCCTGTTCCAGACGGCGTCGCGCACGTCCAAGAGGGTCAGCACGCAGACGACGCTCGGCGGCGCGGGCCGCTCCGTCGTCGCGCTGGGCCTCGACCTCGCGGGGGCCGAGCTGCCGCCGTGGCACCAGGTGCGGGCCGTCCTCATCGGGACGGGGTCGTACGCGGGCGCGAGCCTCGCGGCGCTGCGGGCGCTCGGGTGCGACGACGTGCGCGTCTACTCGCAGTCCGGCCGTGCCGAGGAGTTCGCCGCCGCGCGCGGCGTGGAGGCGGTCACCGACCTCGTCGCCGCGCTCGAGGACGCGGATCTCGTCGTGTCGTGCAGCGGCGCGCGCGGGCGGGCGCCGGCCGACGGCGTCGCGCGTCCGGGAGGGGGCGGCGACCGCCGCGAGCAGGCCATCGAGCACGTGCTCGACGCCGCCGCCGTGGTCCGGGCGCGCGAGCGCGCGGCGGTCCGCGCGGGGGACGAGCCCGCGGCCCGTCCGACCGTGGTGCTCGACCTCGCGCTGCACCGCGACGTCGACCCGCGCGTCGCGGACGTCGAGGGCGTGCTGCTCTACGACCTCGCGACGCTCGCGGCGCACTCGCCGTCGATCGCGTCGGAGCTCGTCGTCCAGGCGCGCGCGATCGTGGACGACGCGACCCGCGCGTTCGAGGAGACGCGGCTCGGCCGCGCGGCGGACACCGCGGTCGTCGCGCTGCTCGCCGACGCGGAGCGGCGCATCGCGCTCGAGGTGGCCGACGTCGTCGCGCTGCGCGAGGCGGACGGCGACCCGGTCGAGCCGGACGAGGCCGACGAGCTCGCGCGCGACGTGCGACGTCGCGTCCACGCCGACCTGCACCGCGCGATCGTCGAGGCCCGCGCCGAGGCCGTCGCGGCCGCGCAGGCGGAGGAGCGCGCCGTCGTCGCGGACGCCCAGGCCCTCGCCGACGAGGCGGCAGCGCCGGCACGGCCGACGAGCCCGGGATCTCTCCCCGCACCCGCCGCGCGCTGAGGAATCACCCCGGGTTCGGCCGCTGCGGGCCTCCATGATCGGCCGAGCGGTGTGCCCGGGCACGTAATTGACAGCGCAGTCATCGCCGGGAGAGAGTGACCGGCGGACGCCCGTCGTCGACCAGGAGCACCGTCGCCCCGCCACGAGCGGCCCGGGCGGCACCTGGCCGGCGGACCCGGGGCGCCCCGGGCGACGCAGCCCGGTCGCACGTCGAAGAGGACATGGCATGAGACGACCACGACTCGCCCTGCTCGCCGCCGGGCTCGCGCTCGCCGTCGCGCCGGGCACGCTGCTGCCCGCCGCCGCGGGCGCCGCCCCCGCCGGCGACGGCGCCGTCACCGCCGCCGCGGGCGACGACCTCACGCTCGAGGTCAACCCGTTCGTCGGCACCGAGAGCGAGGGCAACGCCTACCCGGGCGCGACCGTGCCGTTCGGCATGGTCCAGCTCAGCCCGGACAACACGAACTCCTACGCCTCGACGTCGTACAGCACGAACGCGGGGCGCGTGTGGGGCTTCAGCCACCGGCACGTGAACAGCGCGGGCTGCCCCGCGGCGGGCGAGCTGCTCGTCACGCCGGACACGAGCGCGACCCCGCGCACGTCGCGCTCCTTCATCGCGATCAAGGACCAGAAGAACACCGAGCACGCCTCCGCCGGGTTCTACGAGGTGACGCTCGCGAACGACGTGCACGCCGAGCTCAGCGCGACCACGCGCGTCGGCGCGCACCGCTACACGTTCCCCGCCTCGACGACGTCGCACCTGTCGTTCAACGTGGGCCAGACGCTGCGCGACGCCGGCGCGAGCTCGGTGACGTGGGTCGACGACCGCACGCTCGAGGGCTGGGTCGACAACGGCGGCTTCTGCGGCGGCACGCCGGACAAGCAGCGGTACTTCTTCAGCGCGACGTTCGACCGCCCGGTCGCGTCGAGCGGCACGTGGGGCGCCGACGCGCGGTACGTCGCGGGGTCCACGACGAGCGAGGTCGCGGGCGGCAACAACGGCGCCGTCGCGGTGTTCGACACCACGACCGACCGCGACGTCGAGGTGAGCGTGGGCGTGTCGTTCGTGAGCGTCGACGGCGCGCGCGCCAACCGCGAGGCCGAGGCCACGGTCGAGGGCGGCCAGGTCGCGTTCGACACCGTGCGCGAGGAGGCGCGCGACGCGTGGAACGCCGAGCTGGGCCGTGCCGCGATCGACGCGTCGCCCGACCAGCGCCGGATCTTCTACACCCAGCTCTACAAGACGCTGCTCTCGCCGACGATCGGCAGCGACGTCGACGGCCGGTACCGCGGCATGGACCTCGAGGTCCACCAGGCCGACGGCTGGGACTACTACCAGAACTTCTCGCTCTGGGACACGTACCGCACCCAGGCGACGCTGCACGCGCTCCTGCTGCCGGAGCGCGCGCAGGACATCGTGCGCTCGATGTACCAGCACCGCGTCGAGGGCGGCTGGCTGCCGCGCTGGTCGCTCGGCGCGCTGGAGACCAACATCATGGCGGGCGACCCCGTCACGCCGTGGCTCGCGGAGAACTTCGCGCTCGGCACGGTCCCCGACGACATCGCCGACGAGCTGTGGGGCTACCTCGTGGAGAACGCCACGACGACCCCGCCGGACGACGTCGCGTCCGTCGGGCGGCGCAGCACCGAGTTCTACGCCGAGCACGGCCACGTGCCGTTCTACCCCGAGAACGAGGGCGGCCTCGGCGGCCAGTTCGAGGAGTACCGCCACGGCGGCTCGGCGACGCTCGAGCTCGCGCTCGCCGACGCGAGCCTCGGCGCCGCGGCCGAGCGCACGGGCCGCGAGGGCGGCCAGGCGTTCCTCGACAAGGGTCGCAACTGGCGCAACCTCTGGAACCCGGACGTCCAGCTCTCCGGCGGCTTCCAGGGCATGGTCAACGCGAAGCGCCCGACGGGCGAGTTCGTCACGCTGCCCGAGCTGACGGACGTCACGCGCTCCGGCTTCCACGAGGGCGTGCCGTGGCAGTACCAGTGGATGGTGCCGCAGGACGTCACGGGCCTCCAGGAGGTCATGGGCGGCGAGGACGGGTTCGTCGAGCGCCTCGACTACTACTTCGACCAGCCGGCGCTCGCCGCGAACCCCGGCGTCTCGCCGAGCACGTGGGCCAAGGGCGGCAGCTCGTACTACACGACGATCCGCTACAACCCGGGCAACGAGCCGACGATCATGAACGCGTGGCTCTACGGCTACGTGGGCCAGCCGTGGAAGACGAACGACGTGCTCGCCGCGAACCTCAACCGCTTCCCGGACACCCCGGGCGGCGGCGTCGGGAACGACGACCTCGGCACGCTCGCGGCCTGGTACGTCATGGCGTCCCTGGGGTTCGAGCCCGTCATGCCCGGCTCCGGGATCCTCGCGCTCAACGCGCCCAAGGTGCAGGCCGCGACGCTCACGACCGACGCCGGCGCGACGGTGCAGATCGACGCTGCGGGCGCCAACGAGAAGCTCCCGAGCTACGTCGCGGGCCTCGAGGTCGACGGCGTCGCGCACACCGCCGCGTGGCTCGACGTCGCGGCGCTGCAGGACGGCGGCACGCTCGACTTCGAGCTGTCCGACACGAGCGCGGGCCTCACGTGGGGCACCGCGGCCGCCGACCGGATCCCGTCGGTCTCCGCGGCGGCCCCGCCCGCGCCGGTCGAGGTCGAGGCGAGCGCGCGCTGCCTCGGCGGCCGGGCGTTCGTCGCGGTCCGTGCGACCAGCACGGCCGACGAGCCCGTCGACGTGACGCTCTCGACGCCGTTCGGCGAGCGGACGGTCCGGCACGTGCAGCCGGGCAAGAACGCCTACCAGTCGTTCACGACGCGCACCACGTCCGTCGCGGCGGGCACGGCCACCGTGACCGTCGTCGCCGCGGACGGGACCACGTCCCAGGTCGACGTGGCGTACGAGGCGCTCGACTGCGGCTGACCCGCGGTCCGGTCGCGACAGGGGAGCGCTCGCGCTCCCGCACGAGGGCCGTCGTCGGGCACCCCGCCCGGCGGCGGCCCTCGCCGCGCCGCTAGGCTTCGGCGGGTGAGCACCACCACGCGCCTGGGCGTCCTCGACATCGGCTCGAACACCGTGCACCTCGCCGTCGTGGACGCCGCGTACGCGGCACGCCCCGTGCAGGCGGCGGGTGCGCGCACGGTCGTGCGCATCATGCGCTACCTCCGGCCGGACGGGTCGCTGTCGCCCGAGGGAGTCGCCGCGATGCTCACCGCGGTCGACGACGCGATGGCGCTCGCGCGCGAGTCCGCCGTCGACGAGATGCTGCCGATGGCGACGTCGGCGCTGCGCGACGCGACCAACGGTCCCGAGGTGCTCGCCGCGATCGGCGAGCGCGTCGGCCAGCCGGTGCGCGTGCTCTCGGGCGAGGACGAGTCGCGCCTGACGTTCCTCGCGGCGCGCCGCTGGCACGGCTGGGCCGCGGGCCGCCTGCTCGTCCTCGACATCGGGGGCGGGTCGCTCGAGATCGCGTCGGGCGTCGACGAGGAGCCCGACCTCGCCGTCTCCCTCCCGCTCGGCGCCGGGCGCATGACGATGGGCTTCCTGCCCGACGACCCGCCCGCGCCCGAGCACGTCGAGGCGCTGCGCGAGCACGTGCGCGCGACGCTCGCCCCCGCCGTCGCGCAGTTCGCCCGGCTCCCGCGGCCCGACCACGTCGTCGCGACGTCCAAGACGTTCCGCTCGCTCGCGCGGCTCGCAGGCATGCAGACCGAGGCCGTCGGCCCCGACGACCGGTGGCGCATGCGACGCTCGCAGCTCGCCGACTGGGTGCCGCGGCTCGCGCGCATCACGGCCGAGGGCCGCACCGCGTTGCCCGGCATCACGCCCGAGCGCACGTTCCAGATCGTCGCGGGCGGGGTGGTCGCGGTCGAGACGATGCGCGCGCTCGGCGTCGACGAGGTCGAGATCTGCCCCTGGGCGCTGCGCGAGGGCGCGATCCTGCGCCGTCTCGACCACAGCTGACCTCGCCCGCGCGGAGCCTCGGGGTCCTCCTCGGCCGGGTCCGGCCCGGGCCCCGTCAGCCGGCGGCGGCAGACCTCGGCTCGGTGAGGCTGAACCAGTTGCCGGAGTCGTCGACGAAGACGGCCTCCACGCCGTAGGGGCGGTGCGCGGGCGGCTGGCGGAACGTCACGCCCTTCGCGACGAGGTCGCGGTAGGTGGCCTCGCAGTCGTCGGTCTGGAGGACACCCGCCCCCATCGACCCCTTGGCGACCAGCGACCGGAGCTGTGCCGCGGACTCGGGGTCCCGGCCCATGGCGCAGTCGGCCAGGATGATCGTGCGCGTCGGGTCGCCCTGCGGCCCGACCGTGAGCCAGCGGAAGCCCGCGCCACCGCCCTCGAACTCCGCGCCCATCGAGAAGTCGTCGCGCAGCTCGAAGCCGAGCACGGTCGTGTAGAACTCCTTGGCGGAGTCCTGGTCGAGCACGAACACGGTGGTGTGGGACAGCGTGAGCACGGGTTCTCCTCTCGGGGCGCCGACTGCCGGCGCGGGGCCGACGGCCTCGCCGGCCGTCGTCCTCGACGCTACGACGCGCCGCCCTGGTCCTGCTTCTCCGATCGTGCGGAGCCCGACGCCGGCCGGGGCACCGGCTGCGGCCGGCCCCACGCGAGCGCGAAGCACCCGGGGACGGGCGGACCGCCGGCGCGGGCGTGCTCGTCCCGGTAGGCCGTCGGGGTGACGCCGACGATCGCGCGGAAGCGCGCGGAGAACGTCCCGAGGCTCGTGAAGCCCACGGCGTGGCAGACCTCGGTCACGGTGAGGTTCGCGGTGCGCAGCAGGGTCTTCGCGCGCTCGACGCGGCGTGTGGCGAGGTAGGCCATCGGGCTCGTGCCGAACGCGGCGGCGAACGCGCGCGCGAAGTGGAACGACGAGTAGCCCGCGACCGCGGCGACGCCGGCGAGGGTGAGCGGCTCCGTGAAGTGCGCGTCCATGTGGTCGCGCGCCCGCCGCAGGTGGACGGCGACCTCAGGCCCGGCGCTCACGCCGTCCACCGCGGCTCGTCCACGCCCCACGGCCGTGCGGGCGCGGGGTAGTCGTCGACCGGCACGCCCGCGAGGTGGTCGAGCGCGGGGCGCGTCGTCGTCGCCGCTCTGTCCCGGCCGTCCCGGCCGTCCAGGCGCGCGGGGTGCACGACGACGCAGCGCGGGCCGGGAGTGCGCGGAGCGTCGTGCGCGGGGTCGCGGCCCGGGGCGGCGAGCAGGGCGCGCGCCGTCCGGGCGAGCGCGCCGTCGACCGCGCGCCCGCGGCCGTCGCTCGCGCGGTCGGCGAGCGCGTCGACGACGGCGGCCGCGACGAGGTAGCCCGTCGCGTGGTCGAGCGCCTGGGCGGGCAGGGCGCCCGGCGCGGCGTCCTCGGGCGCGCACGCGGTGCCGTCCCGCGACCCCTCCGCGAGCGCGATCCCGCTCACCGCCTGGACGATCGAGTCGAAGCCCCGTCGCCCGGCCCACGGGCCGTCGTCGCCCCATGCGGTGACGCGCGCGTGCACGGCACCGGGCGGGAGCCGCAGGCCGAACGACTCGACCGCGCCCGGGCGGTACCCGGTCACGAGCACGTCGGCCTCGTCGAGCAGGCGCTGGGCGCGGGCGAGGCCGTCGCGTGTCGCGAGGTCGAGCAGCGCCGACCGCTTGCCCTGCCCCGTGTCGAGGTGCTGGACCTCGATCTCGGGCAGACCCGGTGGGTCCAGGCGCAGCACGTCCGCGCCGAGCAGGGCGAGCGTGCGCGTCGCGACCGGGCCCGCGATGACGCGCGTGAGGTCGAGCACCCGGACCCCGGCGAGCGGGCGCGGCCCGGACCCGAGCGGGCGCGCGGGCGCGGCGTCCTCGCGCACGGCCGTGCGCACCGGTGGCCCCGACGCCGTCGCCCGGCCCGGCGGGGTGGCGCGCCACGCGTCCTCGCTGCGGACGCGCACGGCGATCGCGCCGGTCTCCGCGGCGCGGTCCTCGACGTCCTGGGCCGAGCGGTCCGCGAGGGCGCTCACGACGGCGTCGCGCGCCGCCGCCCCGTCGGCCGTCGCGGGCAGGTCGAGGAGGGCGAGCAGACGCGCGCGGTGGTGTGCGTAGTTCGCGTGCGTGCGGACCCAGCCGTCCGCGGTCCGGAAGAAGCCCGAGAGCGGCGCGAAGCCGTCCACCGGGGCGCCGTCGACGCGGAGCAGCCGGTCGCTCGCGAACGCCGCGGCGACGCGCTCCGGGTCAGGGGGCGGGCCGACGTCGAACCCGCCCGCGCGCGCCGCGGCGTCGCGCACGGCGACGACCGACGCGACCGCGAGGTCCAGGACCGGCAGCGTCGCGGCGAGGAACGGCGCGGCACCCACCCCGCGACACTACGCCGACGGGAGGCCCGGGTGCCCGGACCCGCGACCGATCAGTGGCCGACCGTGACCGTGCCGGGGAACCGGGCCGCCGAGCGGTCGGTCGCGGAACCGTCGCCCGCCGCGTTGATCTCGGAGATCATCATGACGAGCTCGAGGTCGGAGTCCGCGGCGCGGGCGAGGCTGGTCGCGAGCTGGTACGGGTCGGTGATCGGCTTCATGTCGTAGTCCGTGACGATCATGCGCGTCTGCATGCCCAGGCTGTCGTTCTCGACCGCCGTGCGCACGCTGTCCGCGAGGCGGTTCATCTGCGACTCCGTGAGCGTCATCGTCACCTGCTGGCCGGACGACACCTCGCTCGACGGGGAGAAGCCCGAGAACTCCTTCGTGTTGAAGTACTGCGACGACATGTCGTCGGCCGTGACGTCGAACGAGTACGTCCGCGCGGACACGTCCTCGGTCCCCGACGCGTCGAAGGCCTGCGACATGCGGAAGTCGCCGCGGTCGCCGTACGTCGCGGTGAGGAGCTGCTCCGTGCTGCCGTCGGGGTTGGTCGTCGCGACGAGCGAGCCCGTGTTCTTGCCGATCTCCCACTCGGCCCCGCCGACGGGGGTGTCGAAGCCGACGGTCGACGTCGAGTCGAACTCGACCCGCTCGATCTTCGTGGTGCCGGAGATCCCGGTCGACGCGTCGGCGGGGATCTCGCCGGTGACGAGGTACCTGTCGTACGCGGCCTGGCCCTCCGGGGTGGACAGGTCGAACTCGGCGCTGCGCAGCGACGCGCCGTCGAGCGACGTCGTGTTGCCGAGCATGACCTTCACGGCGTCGAAGTCGAGACCGAGGCCCGCGTGGTTCGCGATCGCCTCGGTGGGGCCCGCGGTGACGCGCACCGTGTCGTCGCCCGTGCGCTCGATGAGGCTCGTCACGCCGCTCGCGTCCTTGACGGACGACTCGACGGCGATGTGGCGGAACGCCGCGTTGAGCTCGGTCTCCGCGTAGCTGCCGCCGTCCATCGTGACCGACGAGCCGACCGGCATGCTGCGGGGGTCGAACGGGTTGATGCTCCCGGGGTCGGTGACGCCCGCGCCGTCGGGCACCTTCACCGTGTACGCGGACGTGACGCCGGTCGTGTACCCGCCGCTGACGCCCGTGCCGCCCTTGTCGACGCCGCCCTCGACGCCGATCGAGACGTCGGACTTGGACGTGTACGTGGTGAAGCCGTCCTCCGACTTCTCGCCGACCGTGTACTCCGCACCGCCGTTGACGCCGAACGAGATCTTCGACCCGTTCGTCGTCTTCATCCAGTCGGAGAGCGAGCCGCTGCCCGAGTACGTGGTCTCGCCGCTCTCCGGGTCGTGGGTCACGCCGAACCCGACCTTCGCGTCGGTGCCCTCCGTCGCCGGGTTGCCCAGGCTCCCGTTGTCCGTGCCGGACTCGTGGTCGCCCTTCACCGTGACCTTGGGGCCGCCGGGGCTCTCGTCGCCCGACGCGTCGCCTCCGCCGCCACCGGGCCCACCGCCGGAGCCCGGCCCGCCCCCGGAGCCGGGCCCGCCGCCCGGCCCGCCACCAGGGCCGCCGCTGCCGCCCGTGCCGTCGGAGCTGGCGCTCTCCTGCTGGTCGGCGTTCTTGCGGACCTTGTCCGCCGCGTCCCGGAGCGTCGCGGTCGCGGCGGCCAGCGCCGGGCCCAGCTCGGCGGACCAACGGCCGCGGAGCTCGTCGCCGTCCGGGCCGGCCCAGCGGGCGCCGCTCACGGTCGAGTCGAGCGTGCTCCGCGTCGTGGTCAGCGCCTCGGACGCCGTCGTGAGGCTCTGCGCGAGCGCGCGCAGCTCGCCGATGTCGGCACCGTAGAACCCCATGGTCGTCCCTCTGTCGCTGCGGATCGTGCCTCCGG
Source organism: Cellulosimicrobium sp. 22598 (assembly GCF_052044445.1). Classification (NCBI taxonomy): domain Bacteria; kingdom Bacillati; phylum Actinomycetota; class Actinomycetes; order Micrococcales; family Promicromonosporaceae; genus Cellulosimicrobium; species Cellulosimicrobium sp. 22598. Next base: position 180,388 of record NZ_JBQEMZ010000002.1, on the reverse strand, counting down.
AGCGTACGCGGGCGCGCTCCGCCGCGTCTCGTCCCGCTCATGGGGCGAGGTCCCCATCGGGCGCGCGTCGCGGCACGCGAGCACGGCGCGCGGTCAGGCGGAGAGGACCCCCGCGAGCCGGTCGAGGACGATCCGACCCGCCGGCGGGACGCGGTGCGCGTCGGCCGGGGTCAGCCACGCGAGCTCGGCGATCTCGGCGTTCGGTGCCGGCTCGGGCGACCCGGGAGCCGGCTCGGCGTACATGCAGTGCATGCGCACGACCCGCCCGCCGAGGCCGTGCCCGGGCGCCTCGGCGACGAAGCCGGGGCGGACCGACGTCGGGTCGAGGCGCACCCCCAGCTCCTCGTGGATCTCGCGCACCAGCGCCTCGGCGTCCGACTCGCCGGGCTCGACCTTGCCGCCCGGCATGAAGAAGCGGTCCTTGCCGGTCGTGCGGACGGCGAGCAGGCGCCCGTCGCGGACGTTCACCCAGCCGACGGTGCGCAGCGGCGGCAGCGCGGCGGGCTCGGGGGAGGGCGGGTCGGTGCGGGGGAGGTCGTGCGACGTCACGCCCCCACTGTGCCATCTCCGGCGCGCCGCCTCCGCGGCGCCGTCCGACCCGGACGGCTCGGCGCTGACGGCTTGACGACGACCGGCACCCCCGACGGCGCGTGGCGCACCCAGCAGCCACGCGCCGTCGGGCCTGCCCCTCGCGCGGCCCCAGTTCCGGCGAGAGGCGATGGTGCCGGGCCGGGCCCGGCACAGACGATCGTCACACCAACCGGCGAACCGTGCGCGCTGCGCACCCCCGCTAGCCCCCCAGAAGACGCCGAACACGACATTGCTGCCGTTATCCGGGCGATAACGGCAGCAATGTCGTGTTCGAGGGCGAGCAGGGTCGTGCTCGACGGCGTCGGGTTACCAGGACGCGTTGCGGGCGAGCTCGAGCGCGACGTCCTGCCACCACTGTCCGGCGGGCGGCCCGCCGTTGCACGACCCGTCACTCTCGCCGGGCAGCTTGACCCAGAGCAGGGCGTCCAGGTGCGTGCCGTCGTCGACCGCGCGTGGCGGGTCGCCCAGCGCGCGACCGCGGGGGTTGCACCACTCACCATTGCTCCCGTTGCCGTTGCGGGACGTGTCGACGACGAACGACACGTCGCCGCCGAGCAGCGCCGCGACCTGCTCGCCGTACGCGCGCGACTCGGCCGTCGTGCGGTAGTTCGACGTGTTGAGCGCGAACCCGACGGCGTCGTCGAGGCCCACCTGCTGGAGGCGGGCCGCGGCGGTCGCCGGGCTCAGCCACGCGGAGTGGCCCGCGTCCACGTAGACGCGCGCGCCGGCGTCGGTGAGGATGCGCGCCGCGTCGCGCAGCATGCCGACGCGGTCGCCCTGGCCGGAGCAGTCGCCGAGCTGGGCGAGCGCGTCGGGCTCCAGGACGACCCACGGCTCGCCGACGATGCCGGACGCGACCGTCTGGACCCAGCTCCGGTACGCCGCCTCGGCGGTGCCGCCGCCCGAGTGCGAGCCGCAGTCGCGACCGGGGATCGCGTAGATCGTCAGGAGCGGCGTCGCTCCCTCGGCCGCGGCGGCGCTCGTGAACGCGGCGACCTTCGCGCGCGACACCTGCGCGTCCGCGTCGGTGACCCACGTCGACTGGGGCGTGAGCGCGATCTTCGCGAGCAGGTCCCGGTCCGTGCCCGACGCCGCCTGCCAGGCCTCCCACGCCTGGTTCGTCTCGTCCACGTGGAACGTCACGTCGTCCGGCGTCTCGGGGGGATCGGTGGGGTCCGGCGGGTCGGTGGGGTCGGGTGGGACGTCGCCGCCGCACGCGACGCCGTCGAGCGTGAAGCTCGCGGGCACGGCCGGGGCGGACGTGGCCGTGCCCACGAGGCCGAACGAGGCGCTGCCGCCCGTGGCGAGCGACGCGTTCCATCCCACGTCGCCCACGGTGACCCGGCCGTCGTCGCGCCCGAGCGTGCCGTTCCAGAGCTGGCTGATGCTCTCGCCCGCCGGCAGGTCCCAGGCCAGCTCCCAGCCTGAGCGCGGGGCGCCGAGGTTCGTGACGGTGACGTCGGCCTGGAAGCCGCCGGACCACGCGCTCGTGATGCGGTAGTCGACCGTGCAGGCCGCGGAGGGCGCGGCCGCGCGGGTCGTCGCGAGCGCCGCACCGGCGGTCGCCGTGGCGCCCAGCGTCGCGAGGGTCGCGACGGCGGCGACGAGCGTCGCCGCACGGGGTCGTCGGGTGGGGGAGGTCGGTCTCATGCTCGGGGCTCCGTCGCCTCGGGGTCAGGACTCCGCCACGGTAGGGACTGTCGGGGAGCGCAGGGAGGGTGCGAAACGTTTCGCGCTGCGGCGCGTCGTGCTCCATAGGTTCGCCGCGAGGGTATGGTCGTCGCCATGGCATCCAGACCGCTCCAGGAACCCGCGTTCCTCGTCCTGTCCGCGCTCGCGGCCGGTCCGCTGCACGGGTACGGCATCGCGCAGGACGTCGAGTCCAGCTCCGACGGCCGCGTGACGCTGCGCGCCGGGACGCTCTACGGCGCGATCGACCGGCTCGTCGCCGCCGGGCTCGTCGAGGTCGACCGCGAGGAGGTCGTCGACTCGCGCCTGCGCCGCTACTACCGGCTCACCACGGAGGGCGGGACGCGCCTCGCCGCCGAGGCCGAGCGTGCCGAGGCCCAGGCGCGCCGCGCGCTCGAACGCCTCGGCGCCCGCCGTCGCGCGTCCGCGGTGGCGCGCGACGGCGTCGCGGCGCGCCCCGCCCGCGGCGTCGCGGGAGGTCTCGCCGACGGCGGGGCGGTGCCGGCATGAGCGGGGACCGCGGGGTCCGCCCCGGTGCGGCGGGCGACGGAGCGACGGCCGCTCCTGCCGCGGCGAGCCCGACGGCGGAGCCCAGCCCGACGGTGCTCGTCGCCCCCGTGCTCGTGCGGGACTACCGCCGACTCCTGCGGCTCTTCCCGTACACGTACCGACGGGCGCACGAGGCCGAGATGCTCGGGCACCTGCTCGACGGCGCGCGGCCGGGGCAGTCGCGCCCGACCCGGGCCGAGCGGTGGGACCTGCTGCGCGCCGCCGCCCGCGAGTGGGCGCTCGCGCCGCTGGGCTCGACGCCGCGGCAGCGGCGGGCGGCGACCGGGCTGCTGTTCGTGCTGCTCCCGGCGGTGCTCGTGGTCATGGCCGCGCGCGTCCTCGCGTTCGCTGCGGCGATCGTCCGGGCGATGCTCGGCCCGGACGGCGGCGCGCCGCTCGCGGCGACCGTCCCGACGGCGCCGATGTGGGCCCTGTGGATCGCGGCGGTCGCCCTCACGCTCGTCGGGGCGCGACGCGTCGGCCTCGTGGTCGAGGTGCTCGCCGCCGGGGCGGGCGTGGCCGCGCTCGTCGGGTCGGTCGCTGCGGGCAGCGCCTATGCCGCGTACCTCGACGCACCGTGGGTCGTCGGGCTCGTCGCGTACGCGGGGGTGCTCGCCGCGGGACGGACGTGCCGGGTCGGCGCCGAGCCGGTCGCGCTCCGGGCGGCGACGGTCTGGGCCATGGCGCTGGTCCTCGGCGCCTTCGTCGCGGCGACCTCCGCCGACGCGGCGCACCTCGGGATGCCGTGGTGGTCGGGTGGCGCCCTGGTCTCGTGGACGCTTCAGGCGCTCGCCGTACCGGTCGTCCTGCTCCTCGGCGTCGCCCTCCTGTGGCGCCGGACGCGCCAGGCGGTCCCGGTGCTCGGCGGTCTCGCGGTCGCCGTGCTGCTGAGTCGCTCGACCTTCTTCTGGTCCGGCACGGTGAGCATCCAGACGGCGGACCTCGGGAACGTCGTCGGCCTCCTGGCGTTCGCCGCCGCGGCGACGCTCGTGCTGCGCTGGGTCGTCAACCGTCTCGACGAGCTCTCCGAGGCGCGCGCCGCGCACGGGGCTCTGCTCGCCGCGACGGGAGGCACGCCGCACCCGGACGCGCCGCACCCGGGCGAGCCGACCGCCGTCTGACACCTGCGCCGCCGAGAACGACGCTGCGCGCTCGCGAGAACGACATGAGGGCCGTTATCCACCGGATAACGACCCTCATGTCGTGTTCGGCGCGGGGCTGGTCAGTCCAGGTAGGCCGTCACCAAGCCGGCCGCCAGGCCCGTGTAGGTGGCCGGGGTGAGGTTCGCGAGGCGCTGGGCTACGTCGTCCGGAAGGCCGAGGCCGGCGACGAACTCGCGCAGGCGCGCGGCGTCGACGCGCTGGCCGCGCGTGAGGTCCTTGAGGCGCTCGTACGGGTTCTCCATGCCGGGGACGCCCGCGACCGACGCCGCGCGCATCGCCGACTGGATGGGCTCGCCGAGCACCTCCCAGTTCTCGTCGAGGTCCGCCGCCATGAGGTCGGCGTTCGCGGCGAGGGCCTTGAGGCCGCGGCGCACGTTGTCGATCGCGAGGAGCGAGTGGCCGAACGCGGGGCCGACGTTGCGCTGCGTCGTCGAGTCCGTGAGGTCGCGCTGGAGCCGTGAGGTGACGAGCGTCGCGCCGAGCGTGTCGAGCAGCGCGGACGAGATCTCGAGGTTCGCCTCGGCGTTCTCGAACCGGATCGGGTTGACCTTGTGCGGCATGGTCGACGACCCGGTGGCGCCGGGGACGGGGATCTGCGTGAAGAACCCGAGCGAGATGTACGTCCACACGTCGGTCGCGAGGTTGTGGAGGATGCGGTTGAAGCGCGCGACGTCCGCGTACAGCTCGGCCTGCCAGTCGTGCGACTCGATCTGCGTCGTCAGCGGGTTCCACGTGAGCCCCAGGCCCTCGACGAAGTGCTTCGAGACCGACGGCCAGTCCACGCCCGGCACGGCGACGGTGTGCGCGCCGTACGTGCCCGTCGCCCCGTTGAGCTTGCCCAGGTACTCGGCCGCGCCGATCCGGCGGAGCTGGCGGCGCAGCCGGTGCGCGAGGACGGCGAGCTCCTTGCCGAGCGTCGTCGGCGTCGCGGGCTGGCCGTGCGTGCGCGAGAGCATCGGCACGTCCGCGTGCTCGCGCGCCATGTCCGCGAGCTGGTCGGCCAGGGCGGTCGCGGCGGGCAGCCACACCTGCTCGACGGCGCCGCGCACCATGAGCGCGTAGGACAGGTTGTTGACGTCCTCGCTCGTGCACGCGAAGTGCACGAGCTCGCCGACGCCGGGGAGCACGGTGTCCGGGCCCAGGGCGTCGGGCGCCGCGGCGAGGCGGCGCTTGACGAAGTACTCGACCGCCTTGACGTCGTGCACCGTCTCGCGCTCGATCGCGGCGAGCTCGGCGATCTCCTCGCCGCCGAACGTCGCGGGGATCTGACGCAGGTACGCGACCTCCGCGTCGGAGAGCTGGGGGGCGCCCGGCACGACCGGGCGGACCGCGTTCTCGTCGACCGCCTGGACGCCGTTGCACAGCGTGATGAGCCACTCGACCTCGACGTGGACGCGCTCGCGGTTGAGCGCGGCCTCGCTGAGGTGGTCGACGAGCGGTGCGACGGCCGCGCGGTAGCGCCCGTCGAGCGGGCCGAGCGCGATCGGCGGGGTCACCTCGGCGAGCGACACGCGGGCAGGGGCGTCTGCGGCAGGGTTCTCGGGCACGCCCCTGATTCTCCCACGCGTGCCCGACGGCGGCCCGCGCCTCCCGCAGTCCGGGCACGCGGTCCTGGGCCGGCGCGCGATCCGTGGGCGCCGCGCGGTGCGTGGCCGTCCCCAGGACCGTCTTCCGAGCGGCCCGTCCACAGCGGCGGACGGGGCCGCGGCGTCCGGGGCGAGGCCCTGCGTACGGTCGCCGCCATGTCCTCCTCGTCGCCCCCGCCGCCCCCGTCGTGCGACGCTGCGCCGTTCGGCGTCTCGCTCGCCCGGGCCCGGGTCCTCACCGCCCAGGACGACGTCGCGCGGGCCGGTGCCGCGCTCGTCGCGCCGGACCTGCCGTGGGCGGGCCACGCGCGCGCGTCGTACGACGACGCCGCCGCCGAGCGGCGCGCCGGTCTGCTCCGGCTCGGCATGCTGCTCGACAGCTGCCTCCTGCGCCTCGACGCGCTCACCGTCCTCGCCGAGGCCGAGGTGGCGAGGATCCGGGCCGAGCTCGCCGCGGCGGGGGTGCCGTGAGCGGCCCTCGCCCGGCACCCGTGGTCGTGGTGCGCGGCGGCACGGAGCCGACCGCGGTCGAGACGGCGGCGGTCGTCGCGCAGGCGGTGGCGCTCGGCGCGCGGGCGGACCTCGTCGCCGGGACCGTGGCCGCGCTCCGAGCCGCGCGGGACTCCGTGGACGTGACGACCGCGAGCCCCACGTCGTTCGCGGGTCGCCTCGCGGCACCGGCGCCGTTCCCGGCCACGTCGGGCTGGGACGTCCACGCCACGCCGTGCTGGTCGGCGGAGGTGCGTGCGGCGCGCGCGGCCGCGCTCGAGGCGTTCGACCTCGCGATCGGCCTCGCGCAGGAGCAGGAGCGGGGCCTGCGCGACCTCGCGTCGCGCCTGCAGCATGCGGTGCGCGTCTACGACGACGCGGACGCCGCGGCGACGGCACTGTGGCAGGACCTCGCGCTCCTCGCCGTCGGGGGCTTCAGCCCGGTCGGTGCCGCCACCGCCGGGCTGATCGGCATCCTCTCCCTGGGGACCGTCGGGGTCCTGCACTCGTTCCTGGAGGGTCGTCCGTCCGCGCTGAGGGTCGTCACCTCGGGAGAGTCGCTGCACCCTGCCACGATCCGTGCGCTGAGCCGGGCGATCGGCCTGCTCGACGCCGACCGCCCGTGGTACCGGATGCCGACCGTCGGCAACGGCGCGTCGGTGCTGCGCGGCCTCGCGCAGCCGCTGCGGGACCGCTTCCTGCCCGACCCCGACGTCCGGCTCGTCGACGCGCCACGCGACCTGCCGACGCCCACCGACGTGCGGTCCGCGCTCGGCGCCGTGGACGCGCTCGCGACGGACTCGACGCTCAGCGTCCAGCGGATCGTCAAGGACGACGGCACCCCCACGTGGGTGGTCGCGATCCCCGGTACGCAGCCCGGCAATCTCCGGTCGGTCTTCACCATGACGTCCAACTACGACCTCATGGACGACGACCCGGCGGTGCGGGCGCAGGCCGACAGCACCCGCGCCGTGCTGGAGGCGATGCGTCAGGCCGGGATCGGGCCGGACGACGACGTCGTGCTCGTGGGGCACAGCCAGGGCGGCATGATCGCCGCGACCGTCGCGGCGGCGACGGTCGGGACGTACTCCGTGCGGCACGTCGTGACGGCGGGCTCGCCCGTCGCCGGCCACGCCCTCCCGCCGGGGGTCAAGGGCACGCACCTCGAGACCCAGGGCGAGGGGATCTCCGACCTCGACGGCGCGGAGAACCGGGCGACGCCCGACAGGGTCACGGTGACGGGGACCCTGCCGGCTCCGGGCGGCGGGCCGTCGCTCGAGTGGCCGCACAGCGTGCACTTCCACCAGGAGGTCCTGGACGCCGCCGTCGAGGTGGGCGACCGCGGCCTCGAGGAGCACCTGGACGACGTCGAGCGGCTGCTCGACGGCCAGGCGGAGGAGCCGCTCGTCTACGAGGCGCGCCTGGTGCCCGACCCGGACACCACGTTCTGCATCGGGGACCTGGCGGTCCCGCGGTCGCTCACGCCCCCGTGGGCCCCGGGCACGCCGTTCCCGGGCGCGCCGGGGGTGCTGGCGCCGGGGGCGCCGTCGCCCGCGGTGCCGGGGACCCCGCTCACGGGGAGTCCGGGGGCCGGTGAGCTCACCGCGCCGGGCCCGGACGGCGGGGGAGGCGACGACGACGCGCGGTAGCGGCGCCCGTCCCGCGGACCGAGGCGGCCGGGGTCAGCGGTCCTGGGCCCGGGGCACGACGGCCGAGACGGCGAAGTTGATGAGCCCGATGATCAGGGCCGCGAGCAGGGCCCACCAGAACCCGCCGATGATGCGGATGCCCCAGTCCGTCTGCTCCGTGATCCACGCGGTGAGCATGAGCATGAGCGCGTTGACGACGAGCGAGAACAGCCCCAGCGTGAGGATGTAGAGCGGGATGGACAGGATCTGCACGATCGGCTTGATGATCGCGTTCACGAGCGAGTAGAGCAGGGCCACCACGAGGATGATGACGACCTGCCCGCCGGCGGTGTCGGACCCGACGATCTGGAAGTGCTCGTCGATGAACAGGCTCGTGAGCCAGATCGCGAGGCCGGTGACGAGGACGCGGACGACGAAGCTCATACCGGGCATCCTGCCATCCGGGCGGCGCCCGGGCACGGCGCCGGGCCGCGCCCGGGCGGGACCGCGCCGGGCAGGTGGCATGATCGAGGACCGTGGCCCACGAACCCCGCGTCCCCCTGCGTCCCGCCGTCGCCGCGCTGCCGGCCTACGTCCCCGGGGCCCGTGTCGCCCCGGGCGCGGCGGCGTTCAAGCTCTCCTCCAACGAGAACCCGTACCCGCCGCTGCCGTCGGTCGTCGCCGCGATCGCCGACGCGGCCGCGGACGTGAACCGCTACCCGGACATGTACGCGACCGAGCTCACCGAGGCGCTCGCGGCCGACCTGGGCGTCGGCGCGGACGAGGTCGTGGTGGGCAACGGCTCGGTCGCGGTGCTCGCGCACGTGCTGCAGACGGTCGTCGAGCCGGGCGACGAGGTCGTGTACCCGTGGCGCTCGTTCGAGGCCTACCCGATCGCGGTCGCGGTCGCGGGCGGCACGTCGGTCCAGGTGCCGCTGCGGACCGGGGCGGACGTCGGCCGGCTCGACCTGCCCGCGATGGCCGCGGCGATCACGGAGCGGACGCGCGTCGTGATGGTGTGCACGCCCAACAACCCGACCGGTCCGGTCGTGCACCGCGAGGAGCTCGACGCGTTCCTCGCGGCGGTGCCGTCGGACGTGCTGGTCGTGCTCGACGAGGCGTACCTGGAGTTCGTGCGCGACCCCGAGGCCCCGGACGGCCTCGCGGTGTACGCGCAGCACCCGAACGTCGTGCTGCTGCGCACGTTCTCCAAGGCGTACGGCCTGGCGGGACTGCGCGTGGGCTACGCCGTCGCGCGCCCGCGGCTCGCGGCGGGGATCCGCGCCGTGTCGACGCCGTTCGGCGTCTCCCACGTCGCGCAGCGCGCGGCCATCGCGTCGCTCGCGGCGCGCGACGAGCTGCTGCAGCGGGTCGAGCACCTCGTCGCCGACCGCGCGCGCCTCGTCGAGGGCCTGCGCGACCAGGGCTGGGTGCTGCCGGAGTCGCAGGCGAACTTCGTGTGGTTCGACCTGGGCGAGCGCACCGCGCAGCGCGCCGAGGAGGCGCGCGCCGCCGGGGCGATCGTGCGCCCGTTCGCGGGCGAGGGGCTGCGCGTGAGCGTCGGCGAGCCGGAGGCGACGGACCTGTTCCTGCGCGTGAGCGCCACCTGGCTCTGAGGCCGTCCGTCCCGGACCCGTGCCGAGCGGTCCCGGTTGCCGGGCGCCGACGGCGCGAGAACACTCGCGAGCATGGACTCCATCGATACCGACCAGCTCGTCGACGAGTACGGCTGGGCATTCGGCACCGCCGCGCTGGTCCTCTACGTCGCGCTGGCGGTGATCTTCCTCGTCGCCTACGTCCGGATCATCCAGAAGGCCGGCTACTCGGGCTGGTGGATCCTCGTGGGCCTGGTGCCGATCCTCAACGTCGTCATGTTCCTCGTCTTCGCGTTCTCGCGCTGGCCGGTGCTGCGCGAGCGCGACGCGCTGCGCGCGGGCGGCGCGTACCCGAGGTAGGGCGGTCCCCCGTCGGCGCGGGGGCCGTCCGGTGGGGATTGGAGGATCCCTACAGCCTGTCCCGGCGGATCTTGGGCGACACGTCGGCAGCCGAACCTACGGTGTCGTAGCCTACGCTTGCGTAGGCTACGGAGACGTAGGTTCCGACGGCGCCCCGACCGGGCGCCTCCTGCCCCCGAGCGGGCCGGCCGCACGGCCGGGCCGCACCGAAGGAGAGTCGCGTGACCGAGAACGACGCGAGAACCGCCGCGCGGGACGGCGCGAGCACGCCCCCCGACCTCCCCGACGTCGCGGGCGGTCCCGACGACGCCCCCCTGCTCCAGCTCGTGACGCCGGCCGGATCTCGCGTCACGACCCCCGAGACGGACGGCTACCGCGAGCGCGTCGCCCACCTCGACGCCGCGGCCCTGCGCGGCCTCTACCGCGACATGGTGCTCACGCGCCGCTTCGACGACGAGGCGACGTCGCTCCAGCGCCAGGGTGAGCTCGGCCTGTTCGCGCAGGCGAAGGGCCAGGAGGCGGCGCAGATCGGCTCCGGCCGTGCGCTCGCCCCGCAGGACTACGTGTTCCCGTCCTACCGCGAGCACGGCGTCTCGCACGTGCGCGGCATCGACCCGACGGCGCGCCTGCGCCTGTTCCGCGGGGTCGACCACGGCGGGTGGGACCCCACGGAGCACAACGTGCACCTGTACACGCTCGTCATCGGGTCGCACACGCTCCACGCGACCGGGTACGCGATGGGCGTCCAGCGCGACGGCCTCGTCGGGTCGGGGGACCCGGAGCGCGACACGGCCGTCGTCACGTACTTCGGCGACGGCGCGACGTCGCAGGGCGACGTCAACGAGGCGCTGGTGTTCGCCGCGGTGAACAACGCGCCCGTCGTCTTCTTCTGCCAGAACAACCAGTGGGCGATCTCCGAGCCGACGACCAAGCAGTCGCGCGTGCCCCTGTACCGCCGCGGTGGCGGGTTCGGCGTGCCCAGCGTGCGGGTCGACGGCAACGACGTGCTCGCGTGCTACGCCGTGACGGCTGAGGCGCTCGAACGGGCGCGCACGGGCGGCGGTCCGACGTTCGTCGAGGCGTTCACCTACCGCATGGGCGCGCACACGACGTCGGACGACCCGACCAAGTACCGCTCGCGGGCCCAGGAGGAGTACTGGCGCCGTCGCGACCCGATCGACCGGCTCGAGAACCTGCTCCGCGCCGAGGACGCGTGGGACGACGCGTTCGCCGCCGACGTCGCGGCCGAGGCCGACGCGCTCGGCGAGCGGCTGCGCGACGAGGTGCGCGCGCTCGCCGCGCCCGACCCGTCGACCATGTTCGACCACGTGTACGCGACGCCGAACGCCGTGGTCGAGCGCGAGAAGGCGTGGTTCGCCGACTACCAGCAGTCCTTCGAGGAGCCGGCCGCGGAGGTGGCCCGATGAGTGAGAACAAGACCCTGACCCTCGCCCGCGCGATCAACGAGGGCCTGCGCCGGTCGCTCGAGACCGACCCGAAGGTCCTGCTCATGGGCGAGGACATCGGCGCGCTCGGCGGCGTGTTCCGCGTGACCGACGGGCTCCAGAAGGACTTCGGCGAGGACCGCGTCGTCGACACGCCGCTCGCGGAGTCCGGCATCCTCGGCACGGCGATCGGCCTCGCGCTGCGCGGCTACCGGCCGGTGTGCGAGATCCAGTTCGACGGGTTCATCTTCCCCGCGTACGACCAGATCACCACGCAGCTCGCGAAGATGGGCTACCGCTCGGGCGGGAAGCTCCAGGTGCCCGTCGTGATCCGCGTGCCGTACGGCGGCGGGATCGGCGCCGTCGAGCACCACAGCGAGAGCCCCGAGGCGCTGTTCGCGCACACCGCCGGGTTGCGCGTGGTGTCGCCGTCCACGCCGCAGGACGCGTACACGATGATCCAGGAGGCCATCGCCTCGCCCGACCCCGTGCTGTTCTTCGAGCCCAAGGGCCGTTACTGGGAGAAGGGCCCCGTCGAGGTCTCCGGCCGCGGCGAGGGCGCGACCGTGCTGGACCGTGCGCGCGTCGTCCGCCCCGGCACCGACCTGACCCTCGTCGCGTACGGCCCGACCGTCGCGACCGCGCTCCGCGCCGCCGCGGCGGCCGAGCAGGAGGGACGCAGCGTCGAGGTCGTGGACCTGCGCAGCATCTCCCCGCTCGACACCGTGACCGTGGTGGAGTCCGTGCGCCGGACCGGGCGCTGCGTCGTCGTGCACGAGGCCCCGGCCTACCTGGGCTCGGGCGCCGAGGTCGCGGCCCGCGTGACGGAGGAGTGCTTCTACTCGCTCGAGGCGCCGGTGCTGCGCGTCGGCGGCTTCCACACCCCGTACCCCGTCGCCAAGATCGAGCACGACTACCTGCCGAGCCTCGACCGCGTGCTCGACGCCGTCGACCGCGCCTTCGCGTTCTGACGCGACCGTCGCGACCTCGACAGCGCCGACCGGGACCACCAGGAGGACCACGCAGTGCCCACCTTCGAGAAGTTCAACCTCCCCGACGCGGGCGAGGGCCTCACCGAGGCCGAGATCGTGCAGTGGCACGTCGCCGTCGGTGACGCCGTGACGGTCAACCAGACGATCGTCGAGATCGAGACGGCCAAGTCGCTCGTCGAGCTCCCGTCGCCGTACACGGGGGTCGTCACGGAGATCCTCGCGCCCGAGGGGACGACGGTCGAGGTCGGCGTGCCGATCATCGTCGTGGACACCGACCCGTCCGGCACCGCGCCGGCGCCCGCCGCGCCGGCCGGCGTCGTGCCCGACGGCGCGGACGCGGCTCCCGCTCCTGCCTCGCCCGCCCCGGGTGCCGGGTCGGAGGGCGGGGCGACCGCCGCGGCCTCCGGCTCCGGCTCGGTGCTCGTGGGATACGGGACGGTCGAGCCGGGTACGGCCCGTCGCCGCCGCCGCGCTCCGGACGCGGCCCCGGCCGCCGCTCCGGACGCGGCCCCGGCCGCCGTCGTCCCGGCTCCTGCCCCGGCACCCGCGGCCGTGCCCGCGGCGAGCGCGCCGACGCCCGCCGCCGTCGGGCACGTGCACCTGCCGGTGCTGGCGAAGCCGCCCGTGCGCAAGCTCGCCAAGGACCTCGGGGTCGACCTCGCCAGCGTCGCCGGCACCGGCCCGGGCGGGATCGTCACGCGCGAGGACGTGCAGGCGTACCACGAGCAGGCGAAGGCCAAGCCGCTGGCGACGTACGCCGACGACGACCAGCCCTGGCTCGCGTCCGGCGCCGTCACCCCGGACGGCCGCCAGACGCGCGTGCCCGTGAAGTCGGTGCGCAAGCGCACGGCCGAGGCGATGGTGACGAGCGCGTTCACCGCCCCGCACGTCACGGTGTTCCACACGGTCGACGTCACCAAGACCATGCGCCTCGTGCACACCCTGCGCGAGGACCGGGAGTTCGCCGACGTGCGCGTCACCCCGCTGCTCGTCACCGCGAAGGCGCTGCTCCTCGCCGTGCGCCGCCACCCCGAGATCAACGCGAGCTGGGACGACGCCGCGCAGGAGATCGTCTACAAGCACTACGTGAACCTGGGGATCGCCGCCGCGACGCCGCGCGGGCTCGTCGTGCCGAACATCAAGGACGCGCACCGGCTCGACCTGCACGGCCTGGCGGGCGAGATCGCGGACCTCACCGCGACCGCGCGGGCGGGCCGCACGTCGCCCGCCGACATGTCCGACGGCACCATCACGATCACGAACGTCGGCGTGTTCGGCATCGACACCGGGACGCCGATCCTCAACCCGGGCGAGGCCGCGATCCTCGCCTTCGGCGCGATCCGCGAGCAGCCGTGGGTCCACAAGGGCAAGATCAAGAAGCGCTGGGTCACGCAGCTCGCGCTGAGCTTCGACCACCGCCTCGTCGACGGCGAGCTCGGCGCGCGCGTGCTGGCCGACGTCGCGAAGGTGCTCGAGGACCCGGCGCGCGGCCTCGTCTGGGGCTGAGCCCGCGCGGTGCTCCGCTTGCGGGCACCCGGGGAACGGCGAGCATGGGCCTCGGAGGGGCCGGTGAACCTCACCGGTGTCGTTCGAGGGAGGTCGCGTGCGCAGCGCTCAGGGCAGGGCGGTCCGGCCGACGGCGGGAGCCGGGCCGGGACGCGGGCGCCGGGCTCGGGCGGCGATCCCCACGGGTGCGTTCGTCGGTCTCGCGGCGCTCGGCCTCACCGCGTGCGCCGGACCGGGGGCCGCGGACGCCCGGGCCGTCGTCGAGGAGCTCGCCGCCGCGGTCGCCGGGGGTGACGGCGCCGCCGCGTGCGACCTCCTCCTGCCCGACGCCGCGGACGCGCTCGCCGCGGACGAGGGCGAGCCGTGCGCGGACGTGGTCGCCGCGCCCGACGGTCCGCTCGCCGCGCTCGCCGCCGCGGGGGACGACCTCGTCGTCGAGGACGTCCACGTGGCCGGCCGCCAGGCGCAGGTCGTCACCGCGACCGACACCCTCTTCCTCGCCGTGTCGGGCGACGGCTGGATCGTGACCGCCGCCGGCTGCACCCCGCGCGAGGACCGCCCCTACGACTGCGAGGTCGAGGCATGAGGGTCCCGCGGCTGATGTTCTGGGCCACGCTCGTGCTCGTCGGCGCGGGCCTCGCCGTCACGTTCGTGCTCGCGGCGGTGCACCGATGAGCGCCGGTCCCCGCAAGGGCGGCGTCCTCGGCGGGCTGCGCGCCAGCTCGCTGAGCCTCTTCTTCGCCGCCGCGTTCCTCGCGTCGCTCGTCGCCCAGGCGGTGAGCGGGGTCGCGGTCTTCAACACGGACCAGCGCGCGGCGGGGCTGGACCCCGTGACGTTCGGCCAGTACGTGGCGTCGTCGGCGTTTTGGGTCGACGTCACCGAGAACTGGCAGTCCGAGTACCTCCAGTTCCTGCTCTTCATCACCGCGACCGTGTGGTTCGTGCAGCGCGGCTCGCCCGAGTCGAAGAAGCTCGAGGAGGCCGGCCGCGAGTCCGACGAGGACCAGAAGGTGGGCGAGCACGCGACGCCCGACTCCCCGGCCTGGGCGCGGGCCGGGGGCTGGCGGCTCGCGGTCTACTCGCGCTCGCTCTCGCTCGTCATGGGCGCGATCTTCCTCGGCTCCTGGGCGGCGCAGTCGGCGGCGGGCGCCGTCGCGTTCAGCGAGGAGCAGCTGCGCGAGCTGGAGGACCCGGTGCCCTGGACCGAGTACCTCTCGATGCCCGACTTCTGGAGCCGGACGTTCCAGAACTGGCAGTCCGAGATGCTGGCGGTCCTGAGCATGGTCGTGCTCGCGATCTACCTGCGGGAGCGCGGGTCGCCCGAGTCGAAGCCCGTCGGCTCGTCGCACGAGGCGACGGGCGTCGAGGGCTGACCCCGCGCGGCCGCACGCCGCACCACCTCGCCGACCGCTCACAGCGGCCCCGCGCTCGGTGTGCGGAAGACCTCACACGGGCTTAACGACGGCCGCGCGCGGGGGAAACACGGCGTTCCTAGCGTCCTCGGTACTGACCGGGACCTGCTGAAGGAGCCGCCATGTCCGCGCCCACGAGCCCCACCACCCACGAGGGTGAGCAGTCCGCAGAGCACCCCTCCGGCACCGCGACCACCACGACCGCCGCGGCCTCCGCGCCCGGGGCCACGACCGCCGTCGGGCCGACCACCGCCTCGACGGCCGGCCGCACGGCGACCGCCCCGACCCACCGCTCCGGACGCTGGATCGACCGCTGGGACCCGGAGGACCCGACGTTCTGGCGCGACGGCGGACGGAAGGTCGCGACGCGCAACCTGTGGATCTCGGTGTTCGCCGAGTTCCTCGGGTTCGCGGTGTGGGCCCTGTGGTCGATCGTCGTGCCGCAGCTCCCCGCCGCCGGGTTCACGTTCACCGTCGACCAGCAGTTCTGGCTCATCGCCGTGCCGAGCCTCGTCGGCGCGACGTTGCGCATCCCGTACACGTTCGCGGTGCCGCTGTTCGGCGGCCGCAACTGGACCGTGGTCTCGGCGCTCCTGCTCCTGCTCCCGACGGCGGCGCTCGCCGTCGCGGTGCAGGACCCGGGGACGCCGTTCGGGGTCATGCTCGCGGTCGCGGCGCTCGCGGGCTTCGGCGGCGGGAACTTCGCGTCGTCGATGGCGAACATCTCGTTCTTCTACCCCGAGCGGGAGAAGGGCAAGGCGCTGGGGCTCAACGCCGCGGGCGGCAACCTGGGGACGGCGGTCGTGCAGCTCGCGGTGCCGCTCGTCATCGTCGCCGGAGCGGGCGTCGCGCTCGAGCGCGCGGGGCTCATGATGATCCCCTTCATCCTGCTCGCGGCGTTCCTCGCGTGGCGGTTCATGGACAACCTGTCCACCGCGAAGGCCGACCCGAAGTCGTTCGCCGCCGCGACGCGGAACAAGCACACGTGGATCATCTCGTTCCTCTACATCGGCACGTTCGGGTCGTTCATCGGGTACGCCGGGGCGTTCCCCCTGCTGCTCACGGGCCAGTTCCCCGAGGTGACGCTGTCGATCGCGTTCCTCGGCGCGCTCGTCGGCTCGGTCACGCGGCCCCTCGGCGGCGTCATCGCGGACCGGGTGGGCGGCACGCGCGTCACCATCGCGTCGTACGGCGTCATGGCGCTCGGGGCGTTCGGCGCGATCCAGGCGCTGCGGTCGCACAGCTTCGGCCTGTTCTTCGCCTCCTTCCTCGTCCTGTTCGTCGCGACGGGCATCGGCAACGGCTCGACCTACCGCATGATCCCCGCCGTCTTCCAGGCGAGCGCCGTCCCGGGCGGCGCGCTCGACGGGCCGACGGCGGTCGACGCCGCCGCTCTCGACGAGGCCCGGGCCCGCGCGCGCAAGGCCGCGGCGGGGTGCATCGGCATCGCGGGGGCGATCGGGGCGTTCGGCGGGTTCCTCATCCCGCGCGGGTTCGCGGCGTCGACGAGCCTCGCCGGCTCGCTCGTCCCGGCCCTGTGGGCGTTCATCGGGATGTACGCCGTCATGGCGGTCGTCGCCTGGGCGGTGTACCTGCGCAAGGGGTCGGCGCTCGCGTCGGCCGGGATCTGAGCGTGGACACGCACTGCCCCTACTGCGCGCTCCAGTGCGGCATGTCCCTGACGCCCGGCGCAGGACCGCTCCCGGTCACCGTCGCCCCGCGCGACTTCCCCACCAACCGGGGTGGGCTGTGCCAGAAGGGCTGGACGAGCGCGACGGTCCTCCGCGCGGCGGACCGGATCACGACCCCGCTGCTGCGCGGGAGCGACGACGCGCTGCACCCGGCGTCGTGGGACGAGGCGCTGGACGTCGTGGTGGCCGGGATCGCCCGGGTGCAGGCCGAGCACGGGCGGGACGCCGTCGCCGTGTTCGGCGGCGGCGGGCTGACGAACGAGAAGGCGTACGCGCTCGGCAAGTTCGCGCGGACGGTCCTGCGCACCGCGAACATCGACTACAACGGGCGCTTCTGCATGGCGTCGGCGGCAGCCGGGGCGAACCGGGCGTTCGGCGTCGACCGCGGGCTGCCGTTCCCGCTCGCCGACCTCGGCGGGGCCGACGCCGTGCTCCTGCTCGGCTCCAACCTCGCCGAGACCATGCCGCCGTCGGTCCAGCACCTCGCGAGCGTGCGCTCGCGCGGCGGGCTCGTCGTCGTGGACCCGCGCCGCAGCGCCACCGCGGCGCTCACGGGAGAGCCGGCGGACGTCGTCGGGCAGCGTGCCGTTCCCGACGACGGTCGGTCGCCGGGGCGGCTGGTCCCGCCTCCGGGCGCGGGGCCGGTGGGCGACCAGGGCGTGCACCTCCAGCCCGTGCCCGGGACCGACCTCGTCGTGCTGCTCGCGCTGCTGCACGTCGTGGTCACGGAGGGGCTCGCGGACGCGGAGTACCTCGCCGCGCGCACGTCGGGGTTCGACGACGTCCGGCGATCCGTCATGGCGTGGTGGCCCGAGCGTGCGGAGACGGTGTGCGGGGTACCGGCGGACCGGCTGCGGCACGTGGCCCGGCTGCTCGCCGCGGCGTCGCCCGTCCACGGCGGCGCCGGCGCGTACGTGCTGACGGGGCGGGGTGTCGAGCAGTCGTCGCAGGGCACCGCGACGGTGACCGCCGCGATCAACCTCGCGCTCGCGCTCGGCCTGCCGGGACGCGTCGGCTCCGGGTACGGCGCGATCACCGGCCAGGGGAACGGGCAGGGCGGGCGCGAGCACGGCCAGAAGGCCGACCAGCTCCCGGGCTACCGCAGGATCGACGACCCGGCGGCCCGTGCCCACGTCGCGGCCGTGTGGGGCGTGGACCCGGAGACGATCCCGGGCCCGGGGATGCCCGCCGTCAGGCTCCTGCGCGCGCTCGGCGCCCGGCCCGGGCCGACCGGTGCGCGGACCACCTACGCCGAGGACGGGCGCCCGCGCGCGCTGCTCGTGCACGGGTCGAACGTCGTGGTCAGCGCGCCGGACGCGGACCAGGTCGCCGCGAACCTGCGTGCCCTCGACCTGCTCGTGGTGTGCGACCTCGTGCCGTCGGAGACGGCGCTGCTCGCGGACGTCGTGCTGCCGGTGACGCAGTGGGCCGAGGAGGAGGGCACCATGACGTCGCTCGAGGGGCGGGTCATCCGGCGCCGTCGCGCGGTCGACCCGCCCGGGGAGGCGCGCTCGGAGCTGTGGATCCTCGCGGAGCTCGCGCGCCGACTGGGCTCGTCCGTCTCCTTCCCGACGGACCCCGCCGTCGTCTTCGACGAGCTCGCGCGCGCGTCCGCGGGCGGGGTGGCCGACTACGCGGGGTTGAGCCACGCGCGTCTCGACGCGGACGAGGACGACGGCGGCCCGGGGCTGCACTGGCCGGTGCCCACCGCGGACCACCCGGGGACCCCGCGGCTGTTCCTCGACCGGTTCGCGACCCCGGACGGGCGCGCGCGGATGGTCGTGGTCGACCACGTCGGACCGAGCGACGACGTGCGCGCCGACGCCCCGCTCTACCTCGTCACGGGTCGCGTGCTGCAGCACTACCAGTCGGGCGCGCAGACGCGCCGCGTGCCGGAGCTCGACCGGCTCGTGCCGGAGCCGTTCGTCGAGCTCCACCCGGTCCTGGGCGTGCGGCTCGGGGTCGACGACGGCGACCGCGCCCGCCTCACGACGCGCCGCGGAGCGATCGAGGCGGTCGCGCGGTGGTCCGACCGGATCCGCCCGGACACCGTCTTCATGCCCTTCCACTGGAGCGGGGAGGGAAGCGTCAACCGGGTCACCACCGACGCGACCGACCCGGTCTCGGGCATGCCCGAGTTCAAGGTGTGCGCCGTGGACGTGCGGCGCGCGTCCACGGCGCAGGAGGTGGTCGCATGACGCGCGTCGTCGTGATCGGCAACGGCATGGTCGGGTCGCGGTTCGCGAGCGACCTCGTGGCGCGCTGCGGGGCGCCCGCGGGGGCGTCGGCCGTGGAGGTCACGGTTCTCGGCGCGGAGGAGTACGCGCCGTACAACCGCGTGCTGCTCAGCGAGGTCGTGGCGGGCAAGGTCGACGTCGCGGCGATCGGCCTGCCGGGGGCGGACGACGCCCGCGTCACGGTGCGCCGCGGCACCGAGGCCATCGCGATCGACCGATCCGCGCGCCGCGTCGTCACGGGCGACGGCGCGCACCCGTACGACGTCGTCGTGCTCGCGACGGGTGCGGCCGCGCGGGTCCCCGACCTGCCGGGCCTGACGGACCTCCCGGGCGGCCTGCCTCGTGGCGCGCACGCGCTGCGCACGCTCGACGACGCGCGCGAGATCGTCGCGGCGTCGGTCAACGCGCGGCACGCCGTGGTCGTCGGGGCGGGCGTGCTCGGGCTCGAGGTCGCGTGCGGGCTCGCACGTCGTGGCGTCGCGGTGAGCCTCGTGCACGGGGGTGCGAGCGTCATGGACCGCCAGCTCGACCGCACCGCGGGCGGCGTCGTCGCGCGCAGCCTCGCGGGTCTCGGCGTGCGGACCTGGACGCGCGCGCGCACCGAGCGCGTCCTCGTGGAGTCGGGTTCCGTGCGCGGCGTGACGCTCCGCGTGCCCGACGGCGGGGCTCCCGCCGGCCCGTCGGCCCGCCCGGCGGGGGGCGCGGGGGACGACGCGACGCGGCTCGTCGGCATCGAGGCCGACCTGCTCGTGCTCGCGTGCGGCACCGTGCCCGAGGCCGGGCTCGCGCGTGCGGCGGGCCTCGCGGTCGACCGGGGCGTCGTCGTCGGGCCGGACCTGGCGAGCCCCGACGACCCGCGCGTGTTCGCGATCGGCGACTGCGCGCAGCCGCCCGAGGGCGGCACCGGGCTGATCGCGCAGGGCTGGGACCAGTCGCGCCGGCTCGCCGACCACCTCGCGGAGCGGTGCGCGAGCTCGACCGACCGGGGCGGCGCGGTGAACCCGGACGCCGCGCAGGGGGCGGCGTCGGGGCGCCCACGGGTCCGCCTGGGGGTCGACGCCGACCGGCCGAGCATGGCGCTGCGCCTCGCCATGAACGTCGTCGCGCGCCCGCTCGGGGAGCCGCCCGGGCCGTCGGCACCGGGCCTGTCCGGGGTCGCCGCCCACCCTGCCGGTCCCGGGTCCACGGGTCGTCCGCGCCCTCCTGGTCCCGGGAACCCCGGTGTGGACGAGCGCCCGAGGGCCGGGACCGACGTCGTGCGCGTCAAGGCGGCGGGGCTGGAGATCGTGACGATGGGCGTGTGCGGCGAGCGGCGGGCGCCCGACCCCGCGCACCGCTCCGTGACGCTGAGCGACCCCGCGTCGGGGCGGCACGTCGAGGTCGTCGTCGCGGACGGCCTGCTCGTCGGCGCGACGTGCGTCGGCGCGCCCGAGGTGGGCGCCGACCTCACCGCGACGTACACCCGCCGGGTCCCGGTCCCCGCGGACCCGGCTCACCTGCTGCTGCGCCCTGTCGCGCAGGCCCCCGCGCCGGCGTCGTCCCCGACCCACATGCCCGACCGCACGACCGTCTGCACGTGCAACGGCGTGACCAAGGGCGACGTCGTCGGGTGCTGGCACGACGGCGCCCGCAGCGTCGACGACGTCGCGCGTGCCACGCGCGCGACGACGGGCTGCGGAGGCTGCAGGGACGTCGTGTGCGGTCTGGTCGACTGGCTCGCGAAGGCGGACCCGGACCAGCCGAAGGACGAGGCAGCACCGACGCCCGTCGGCCTCGGCATGTGAGATCGGCGGGCCTCGTCGAGATCGGCAGTCACGACCGCCGATCTCGGCACGACCTGCCGATCTCGCCCCGCTCCGCCGACCTCACACGGCGGTGCGGCGCCGGGTGAGAACACCGTTACGGACGGGCAACGGACGGGGCACGGCCGCGAAACCGCCTGTCCGTAGCGTCGTCAGCACCGTCCCGGGAGCCCTCGTCGGACCCGCGGGCGGGTGACCGATCTGCCCCGACGCCCCAGGAGCCCGACGTGACCGGACCTCAGACCGATCCCGCCCCCGCGCACAGCGCTCCCGCTGCCCCCCGGCACCTCGTCGTCGTCGGCGGCGGCATGGTCGCCCAGCGGCTCGTCGAGGCGCTGCGTGCCCGCGACACCGACGGCGCGTGGCGCGTCTCGCTCTTCGCCGAGGAGCCGCGCAAGCCGTACGACCGCGTCGCCCTGACGAGCTACTTCTCGGCCCGCGACGCCGAGGAGCTCACGCTCGGCGACCCGGCCCTGTGGGACGACCCGCTCGTCACGCTGTACCGCGACTGCGCGGTGACGTCGATCGACCGCGACGCGCAGACCGTCACCGACCGCCTCGGACGGGTGCACGCCTACGACGAGCTCGTCCTCGCGACGGGGTCGAGCGCCGCGATGCCCCCCATCCCGGGCAACGACCTCCCGGGCGTGTTCGTCTACCGCACGATCGACGACGTCGCGGCCCTGCGCGGGTGGGTCGAGGAGAAGCGTCGGCACGCGACGACCGAGGGCGGCTGGGAGCGCCCCGTCCGCGGCGCGGTGATCGGCGGCGGCCTCCTGGGCCTCGAGGCGGCGGGCGCGCTCAAGGCGCTCGGCGCGCAAGCCACGGTCATCCAGTTCGGCACGCACCTGATGGACGCGCAGATCGACCTGGGCGGCGGCGAGGCGCTCAAGCGGCTCATCAACGGCATGGGCATCGCGGTCCGCTGCAGCACCGGGACCCAGGAGATGAAGGTCTCCCGGAAGACCGGCCACGTGGGCCGGCTCGACTTCGCCGACGGCGGCCGGCTCGACGTGGACGTCGTCGTCGTCGCGACGGGCGTGCGACCGCGCGACGAGCTCGCGCGCTCGGCAGGGCTCGCGATCGGGGAGCGGGGCGGCGCCGTCGTCGACCTGGCGTGCCGCACCGAGGACGAGCACGTGTGGGCCGTGGGCGAGGTCGCGTGCATCGAGGGTCGGTGCATCGGCCTGGTCGCGCCGGGCTACGCCATGGCGGAGGTCGTCGCGGACCGCCTGCTCGGCGGCGAGGCGACGTTCCCGGGCGCGGACACGGCGACCAAGCTCAAGCTCCAGGGTGTCGACGTCGCGAGCTTCGGCGACGCGTTCGGCCGCGCCGAGGGCGCGATGGAGCTCGTCTGGGCCGACCCGGTCGCGGGCGTCTACAAGAAGCTGGTCCTGTCCGACGACGCGCGCACGCTCCTGGGCGGCGTGTTCGTCGGCGACGCGGCGCCGTACGCGTCGCTGCGGCCGATGCTGGGGACGGAGCTGCCCGGCGACCCGGGGCTGTTCCTGCTCCCCGAGGGGTCCGGGGGCGGGGCGCCGAGCCTCGAGCTGCCCGACGACGCCACGGTCTGCTCGTGCAACAACGTCAGCGCGGGCACGATCCGCGGCGCGGTCACCGAGCACGGGTGCACCGACCTCGCGGGCGTCAAGGCGTGCACGCGCGCGGGGACGAGCTGCGGGTCGTGCCTGCCGCTCGTCAAGAAAATCACCACGACCGAGCTCGCCCGGGCCGGCGTCGAGGTCTCGAACGCGCTGTGCGAGCACTTCGACCTCTCCCGTGCGCAGCTCTTCGACGCCGTGCGCGTCGCGGACCTGCACACGTTCAGCGAGATCGTCGGGCGGTTCGGTCGTGTGCCGGAACCTGTGACGGACACCCACGGCGCCGTGCTCGTCCGCGACGCCGGGCGCGGCTGCGACATCTGCAAGCCCACGATCGCGTCGATCCTCGCGTCGCTCGGCAACGGGCACATCCTCGACGGCGAGCAGGCGACGCTCCAGGACACCAACGACCACGTCATGGCGAACATGCAGAAGGACGGCACGTACTCCGTCGTCCCGCGCATCCCCGGCGGCGAGATCACGCCCGACGGGCTGCTCGTCATCGGCCAGGTCGCCAAGGACTTCGGGCTCTACACGAAGATCACGGGCGGACAGCGCATCGACATGTTCGGCGCGCGCATCGAGCAGCTCCCGCACATCTGGCGCCGGCTCGTGGAGCACGGGTTCGAGTCGGGGCACGCGTACGGCAAGTCGCTACGCACCGTGAAGTCGTGCGTCGGGTCCACGTGGTGCCGGTTCGGCGTGCAGGACTCGGTGGGCATGGCCGTCGAGCTCGAGCTGCGCTACCGCGGGCTGCGCTCGCCCCACAAGCTCAAGCTCGGCGTCTCCGGGTGCGCGCGCGAGTGCGCCGAGGCGCGCGGCAAGGACGTCGGCGTCATCGCGACGGACAAGGGCTGGAACGTCTACGTCGGCGGCAACGGCGGGTTCACGCCCCGGCACGCGCAGCTCCTCGCCGAGGACCTGGACGACGAGGCGCTCGTCCGGACCATCGACCGCTTCCTCATGTACTACGTCCGCACGGCCGACCGCCTTCAGCGCACGGCCGCGTGGGTCGAGGACTACGAGGGCGGCCTCGACGCGATCCGCGAGGTGATCGTGGAGGACTCGCTCGGCCTCGGCGCCGACCTCGACGCCGCGATGGCCCGCCACGTCGGCGACTACGAGGACGAGTGGCGCGCGGTCCTCGAGGACCCGGAGAAGCTGCGTCGCTTCGGCTCGTTCGTCAACGCGCCCGCCGAGCCCGACCCCGACCTCGCGTACGTCACCGAGCGCGGCCAGATCCGGCCCGCGACGGCGGACGAGCGCGCCGCCCTGGAGGAGGCCCGTGCCGCGGGTCTCGCCACCGTCCCCGCCGGCCCCGTGGTGATCGCCGGCACGACCCTGGAGGTCCGTCGATGAGCGTCGTGTCCGCAGAGCAGGCCGTGCCCCCCGGGGAGACGGCCACGTCGGCGACCGCGGAGTGGGAGCGGGTGTGCCTGCTGCGCGACCTCCTCGTCGAGCGCGGCGTCGCCGCCCTCGTGGGCGGGGTGCAGGTCGCCCTGTTCCGCCTCCCCGACGACACGGTGCGCGTCGTGCAGCAGCGTGACCCGTACTCGGGGGCGAACGTCATGTCGCGCGGGATCGTCGGGACGCGCGGCGGCGTCCCGACCGTCGCCGGGCCCATGTACAAGCAGGTCTTCGACCTCGCGACCGGGCGCTGCCTCGAGGCCGCCGGGTACGTCCCGGTCCAGGGCCTCGCCCCGGACCTGGCGACGTGGCCCGCCGAGGTGCGCGACGGCGTCGTGCACGTGGGGACGCGCCCCCTCGCCGCCGCGGACCCCACGGCCGACGACGCCTCGGACGGTGCGCCGTGACGACGCTCCTGGGCCTCGACCTCGCCGGGCGCACGGTCCTCGTCGCGGGCGGCGGGCCCGTCGCCGCCCGCCGTGCGCGGGCCATGGCCGACGACGGCGCCCACGTCCGCGTCGTCGCGCCGCAGGTCTGCGAGGACCTGCGCGACCTCGTCGCGGCCTCGCTGAGTGCGGGGTATCTGTCGTCGATCCGTCCTCGGGACGACAGACACCCCGCACCCGGCGGAGGGGGCGTCACCTGGGCGCCGCGCGAGGTGCGCGAGTCCGACGTCGAGGACGCGTGGCTCGTGCTCGCGGCGACGGACGACTCGGGGACCAACCGCGACGTCGCCGCGTGGGCGGCCGCGCGCCGCACCTGGTGCGTCAACGCCGGGGCCGCGCACGAGGGCACCGCGCGCACGCCTGCGACGACCCACAGCGGCGACGTGCTCGTCGGGGTCGTCACGGACGTCCCCGCGGCGCACCTGTCGCCGGACCGCCGCGCTGGGGCGCGACGAGCGGCTGACGGCGCGGCCGAGCGGCGCGGCGCGGACCCGCGGCGGGCCCGCGCGGTGCGCGACGCGATCGCCGAGCACCTGCGCTCCGGCGGCGCCGACCAGCGGCGCCACCGGCCGGCCGACGGCGGGCTCGGGCGCGTGACGCTCGTCGGTGGCGGGCCGGGCGCCGTCGACCTGCTCACCCTCCGGGGGCGCCGGGCGCTCGCGGAGGCGGACGTCGTCGTCGCGGACCGGCTCGGGCCGGTCGACGTGCTCGACGAGCTCGCGCCCGGTGTCGAGGTGATCGACGTCGGCAAGACGCCCGGCAACCACCCGGTGCCGCAGCACGAGATCAACGCGATCCTCGTGGAGCAGGCGCAGCGCGGACGGCGCGTCGTGCGGCTCAAGGGCGGCGACCCGTTCGTCTACGGGCGCGGCGGCGAGGAGGTGATCGCGTGCCGCGAGGCGGGCGTGCCGGTCGACGTCGTGCCGGGCGTGTCGAGCGCGCTGAGCGTCCCCGCGCTGGCGGGCATCCCGCTCACGCACCGGGGGACGGTGGCCGCGTTCCACGTGATCAGCGGGCACGACGGGCTCGACGCCGCCGCGCTGGCCGGGGTGCGCGACCGCACGGCTACGCTGGTGGTCCTCATGGGTGTCTCGCAGCTCGCACGCATCACGGCCCAGGCCCTCGGCGCCGGGGCCGACCCCGCGCTGCCCGTCGCGATCGTGGAGAGCGGCTCGACGCCGCACCAGCGCGTCACGCGGGCCCCGCTCGGCGAGATCGTGGCGCACGCCGCCCAGGCAGGTGTCCGCCCCCCGGCGATCATCGTCATGGGAGACGTCGCCGCCGAGGGACGGCTCGACCCGGCGACGGTCGCGTGACCGGCAGCACTGAGATCGACCCGCCCGTCGCGACGTCGACCCACGGAGGGTCGATCTCGGACGCTCGGGTCGATCTCGCGTCCGACCCTGGCGTCGACCGCCCCGCCCTCGGCCAGGTCATGGCCGGCTGCACCGTGCTCGTCACGGCCGACCGCCGCAAGAGCGAGCTCGCCGCCGCCCTCCAGCGCCGGGGTGCCGAGGTCCGCCACGCGCCCGCGCTGAGCATGATCCCGCACGCCGACGACGAGCAGCTCCTCGCAGGGACGCGCGACCTCGTCGAGCACCCGCCGGACGTCGTCGTCGTGACGACCGGCATCGGCTTCCGCTCGTGGGTCGAGGCCGCCGACGCGCACGGCCTCGCCGACCGCCTGCTCGAGGTGCTCGCCGACGCGCGGATCGTCGCGCGCGGGCCCAAGGCGCGCGGCGCGATCCAGGCCGCCGGGCTCACGGCCGACTGGGTCGCCGAGTCCGAGACCTCGGCGGAGATCGCCGACGTGCTGCTCGGCGAGGGCGTCGCCGGGCTGCGCATCGCCGTCCAGCACCACGGCGCCGGGGCCGACGGCCTCGACGTCGTGTTCGCCGAGGCGGGCGCCGAGGTCGCGAGCCTCGTCGTCTACCGCTGGGGGCCGCCGCCCGACCCCGAGGCGCTGCGCGCGTCCGTCGAGGCCGCGGCCGTCGGGGAGATCGACGCCGTCGTGTTCACCTCCGCGCCCGGGGCCGAGGCGTGGCTGAGCGCGGCCGAGGAGCACGGCGTGGGCCGCCTCGTCGTGTCGCGGTTCCGGGACGGGTCCATGGTCGCGGCGGCCGTCGGGCCGATCACCGCGAAGCCGCTCGAGCACCGCGGGGTCACTCCGCTCCAGCCCGAGCGCGGGCGGTTGGGTGCGCTCGTGCGCACGCTCGTCGCGCACTACGAGCAGGCCGAGACCGTCGCGCTCGCGACCGTCGCCGGCGCGCTCCAGATCCGCTCGCGCGTCGCCGTGCTCGACGGCGAGGTGCTCCCCCTCTCGCCCAGCAGCCTCGAGGTGCTGCGCCTCCTCGCCGCGCGCCGCGGCGAGGTCGTCACGCGCGACGACGTGCTCGACGTCCTGCCCGGCGACTCGCGCGACCCCCACGCGGCCGAGGTCGCCGTCGCGCGCCTGCGCGAGGCGACCGGCCGGCGCGACCTCGTCAAGACCGTCGTCAAGCGCGGATATCGATTGGAGCTCGCATGAGCGCGGAGAGCCCGGCCTTCTTCGGAGGCGCTGTCCCGTCGGAAGCGTCGCCCGGCTCGGGGGCGTCGTCCGACACCGGGCCGGAGGTCGCCGACGGCGGGACGCTCGGCGCCGCGCCCGTGCTGATCGGCTGCTCGCACGGCACGAGCGACCTCACCGGCCGCGACGTGATCCGTGCGCTCCTCGACGACGTGCGCGCCGCGCGCCCCGACCTCGACGTCCGCGAGGCGTTCGTCGACGTGCAGCAGCCCGAGGTCGCGGACGTCGTGACGTCGGTCGTCGCCCCGTCCGCGGCGACGGACGACCCGGGACGCTCCGCGACGAGCACCGCCGACGGCTCCGTGGTCGACGGCGCACGGCCGGGCGACGCGGTCGTCGTGCCGCTGCTGCTCTCCGGCGGGTTCCACGTGAGCGTCGACGTCGCGGCGGCGGTCGAGGACCGCGGCCCCGGGAGCGGTCGGGCCGCGGCAGGCACGCCGCTCGGCCCCGACCCGCGCCTCGCGGACCTCCTCGCCGAGCGGCTGGCGGAGGCCGGGCTGCGCCCGGGCGACGCCGTCGTGATCGCCGCCGCGGGGTCCAGCCGGCCCGGCGCCGCGCGCGACGTCGAGGAGCTCGCCGCACGGCTCCGCGAGCGCGTCCCCCACTCCGTCACGGTGGGCTACGGCGCCATGGCCGCACCGTCCGTGCCCGACGCCGTCGCCGCCGCCCGCGCCGACCTCGCCCCGGGCGCGCGCGTCGTCGTCGCGGCCTACCTGCTCGCGCCGGGCTTCTTCTACGACCGCGTCCTCGAGGCGGGCGGCGACGTCGTCACCGCCCCGCTGGCCCCCGACCCCCGGCTCACCGAGATCGTCCTCGACCGCTACACCACCGCCGCGGCGACCCTCGCCGCGCCGAGATAGCACCCGGGCCCCGCCCACCAAGACCCCCGGTCCGGCGAGGTAGAGCCCTGGTCGGTCGAGTGAGAACCAGGGCTCTACCTCGCCGGACCACCGTTCTCCCTCGATCCGACCGGGGTCCTACCTCGTGAGGGTCGGGCGGGTGCGGGGGGCGAGGAGGGCGACGCCGGCGGCGAGAAGCACCGTGACGCCGAAGCAGACGACGTACGACGCGAGGCCGAGCGTCGGGTGCAGGGCCCACAGGAGCGACCCGGTGACGGCGAGCGCGGTGGCGGCCGCGACGGCGTCGGAGACCTGGAGCGCGGAGGAGTTGGCGCCCTGCTCCGCCACGGGCGAGAGCTCGAGCGTCAGCACCGACAGGGTCGGGTGGGTCATGCCCATGCCGAGACCGGCGAGGGTCCACGCGACCATGCCGACGACGGGCGGCACGGCGGTCCACGCGAGCAGCGCCGCGCCGCCGATGCCGAGCGCGACGAGCGTCCCGCCGAGGCGCACGTAGCCGGCGTGCTGGAGTCCCCACGTCGCGCGGCCGCGCAGCCAGGACCCGGTCGACCAGCCGACGGCGCCGAACGTGAGCACCGCACCGGCGAGCGACGGCGCGAGCCCGCGCTCGTGGGAGAGCAGGAGCGGGAGCAGCACCTCGGCGCCGGTGAACGCGGCGGCGACGAGCCCGCGGATCGCGATGACGCTCGGCAGGCCGCGCGCGGCGCGGGTCGTGCCCGGGGGCAGGAGCCGCGGGACGGCGAGCGCGACGGCCGCGAGCGACGCGACGAGGAGAGCGGCGAGCCCGAGCCCGCGGAGCTGGCCCGCGTAGTTGAGCGCCCCGATCCCGACGGCGGCCACGACGGCCCAGGCGAGCGACGCCTGGCGCGCGGTCCGGTCGAGAGGTGACTCGGCGTCGTCGGTCCCGTCCGGAGGGACGTCCTCCGACGGGGCGGAGACGTCGTCGGACGCCGGGGACGCGGCGTCGTCGGGGGCCGAGCCGCGGGCGGCGCGCATCCCCGGGCGCATGAGGATCAGCGCCGGGACGGCGAGCACCGGGACCGCGAGGAAGACCCAGCGCCAGCCGACGTGCTCGACGACGAGCCCCGCGATGGCCGGGCCGACGATCGACGGGACGACCCACGCGGCGGCGAACGCGGCGAAGACCTTCGGCCGCCGGTCGGTGGGGAACACGCGTGCCACGAGCACGTAGAGCGCGACGATGTACAGGCCCGTCCCGACGCCCTGGAGCACGCGGCCCGCGACGAGGACGAGCATGTCCTGCGCGAGTCCCGCCACCAGCAGGCCCGCGAGGAAGAGCCCGATGCCGGTCCACAGGGGCGTCGTCGGGCCGGCACGGTCGCTCCAGCGGCCCGACGCGACCATCCCGACGACGCTCGACGCGAGCGACGCGGCGAACGCGAGCGTGTAGAGGGTGAGGCCGTCGAGCTCGACGGCGACGGTCGGCATGGCGGTCGCGACGGCGAGCGCCTCGAACGCGCCGAGGAACACGAACGCGACCATGCCGAACAGGACGGTGCGCTGGGTCCCGGGGGCGAGCGCCGCGCCGGCCGCGGGTACGGCGGGGGCGTCGGGGGTGCCGTACGTCGGCGCGTCGGCGTCGGTGCGGGGCTCCGCCGTCATACGAGAACGACCTTTCCGGTGGTGGCGCGCGCTTCGAGCTCGCGGTGAGCGCGCGCTGCCTCCGCGAGGGGTACCTGGTGCGTGACGACGTGCCACGTCCCGTCCGCCGCGAGCGCGAGCGCGCGCTCCTGCAGGTCGAACAGGTCTCCCCAGGGTCGGGCCTGGGGTCCCACGGCCCACCGTACGTCCCGCGCGACCGCTCCCGCACCGGGATTCGGGACGTTCCCGGCGCCGTGGTCGACGTCACCGGCGCGGTTCGGTGCGCCCGAGGACCACCCGAAGAGCACGAGACGCGCGTCGGGGGCGAGGAGCGTCGCGGCCTCCGTGCCTGCGTCCCCGCCCACGCCGTCGAGCAGGACGGTCGCCCCGTCGGGGGAGTGCTGCCCGACGGCGGCCCGCGCCTCGTCGAGCCAGCCCTCGGCCCGGTAGTCGATCACGACGAGCCGCTCGGCGTCCGGCTTTCGACCGAGCCCGCGGACGAGCGCGACCTTCTCCGGGCCGCCGGCGAGCGCGACGACCCGTGCGCCGATCGCGAGCGCGCTCTGCACGAGGAGCGTGCCGAGCCCGCCGGCCGCGGCGGTGACGAGCACGGTGTCGGTCGCGCCGAGCTCGGCGAGGTCGAGGATGCCGACGGCGGTGCGGCCGGTCCCGATCATCGCGATCGCGTCGGGCGCCGTGACGTGGTCGGGGATGCGGTGCAGCAGCTCGACGGGGACGGCGGCGAGCCGCGCGTACCCGCCGCCGTCGGGCGTGGCGCCGAGGTGGGCCGCGACGCGGCGCCCGCGCCACGCCGCGTCGACCCCGGGCCCGACGGCCTCCACGACCCCGGCGACCTCGCGTCCCGGGATCGTGGGCAGGGTGGGCAGCGGGAGCGGGCCGCCCGCCGCCTCGCCCCGACGCAGGGTGGTGTCGAGCAGGTGGACGCCGTGCGCCCGGACGGCGACGAGGACCTCGCCGGGTCCGGGGACGGGGTCGGGGACCTGGTCGAGGACGAGGTTCTCGGGCGGTCCGAACGCGTGCAGGCGGATGGCGTCCACGGGTGTGCTCCCTTAGTGGCGACGGGCCGCGCCGGAGCGGCGGCACGCGACCCGGTCCGGGCGCGCCCTGCTAGTCTCGAACCTCAACAAATGTTGAGGTCAAGCAGTCCGCCGCGAGCCGCGCGGCGGCCGTCCGGCGAGGAGCCCGCGTGCCCGACGACGTCCCGTCCCCGAGCGACGAGCTCACCGTCGGCCAGCTCGCCGCGCGCAGCGGCGTCGCCGTGTCCGCGCTGCACTTCTACGAGCGCGAGGGGCTCATCACGAGCCGCCGGACCCCCGGCAACCAGCGGCGCTTCGCGCGCGAGACGCTGCGCCGGGTCGCGTTCGTGCGCGCGTCCCAGCGCGTCGGCATCCCGCTCGCGCGCATCCGCGCCGCGCTCGCGACGCTGCCCGGCGACCGCACGCCGACGGCCAAGGACTGGCACCGCCTCTCGGCGGGATGGCACGCCGACCTCGACGCGCGCATCGAGCAGCTCACGCGGCTGCGCGACCACCTCACGGACTGCATCGGCTGCGGGTGCCTGTCGCTGCGCAAGTGTGTCCTCGTCAACCCGCACGACGCGCTCGCCGACGAGGGCCCCGGCCCGCGGACCCTGCTCGTGGACGGGATCGAGGACTGAGGCCTCAGGCCGGCGCGAGCAGGGACCCGAAGCTCGTGCGGCGGCGCAGCGCGAACCCGAGCCGCTCGTACACGGCGATCGCGCCGGTGTTCTCGGCCGCGGCGTGCAGGAACGCGCGGTCGCCCCGCTCCTGCACGTGGAACGCGACGTCGCGGACGAGGCGGGACGCGAGGCCGCGTCCCCGGTGCGCGGCGTCGGTCGTCACGGCGCTGATCTCCGTCCAGCCTGCGGGGTGCAGGCGCTCGCCCGCCATCGCGACGAGCCGGCCGGCGTCGTCCCGGAACCCGACGTAGCGCCCGAGCAGGTAGGTGCGCGCCTCGAACGGCCCCGGCCGGCTGCGCTCGACGAGCGCGAGCATGTCCGGCACGTCGGCCGCACCGAGCACGACCGCCTCCGGGTCGGGACGGGTGACCAGGCGCTCGGTCTCGACGAGCTGGACCCCCTCCACGCGGGCCTCGAGCGTCCAGCCCGTCGGCAGGTCGACGCCCTGGGGCGGCGCCGAGAAGCGTCCGCCCGGCCCGACGAGCGTGGCGATCGCGTCCCACACCCCGGGCTCGTCCCACGAGCGCACGCCCGTGATGGGCGAGACGTCGGCCGGGTAGCGCCGCGCGAGGTCGTCGCCCTCGGCGAGGTGCGCGTGGGCGCCGGTGAGGGCGCTCCACGACGGGTTGTCCAGGGCGGCGTCGTCGACGCCGGTGGCGCCGGTCTGCGTGCTCGTCGCGGTCATCGTGCTCCTCCTCGCCCGGTCGCCCGGGTGCGTGCCGTCGTCACGGTCGTCCGACCGTGCGTCTCCTCGGGGGCGAACGCTCGCGGGCGCGCGCCTCTTCCAGGTGCGCTCAGCCCTCCCACCGGTCCCGGTGGACGACCTCCGCGAGGGGCCGACGGCGCGGCTCGGACCAGCGCCCGCGAGCCGGGTAGCCGAGCGGGACCAGGCCCATCGTCAGGGCGTCGTCGGGCAGGCCGAGCAGCGCGGCGACGTCGGTCTCGCGGACCGTGTGGAAGGTCGTGAGCGTCGTCCCCAGCCCGTAGGCCCGGGCGGCGAGCACGAGGTTCTGCACCGCGCCGTAGATCGAGGCGCCGAGCCGGGGGTCCGTCGAGCCCGCCGCGTTCCGCAGCACCGGTACGACCCACACCGGTGCCTCCTCCAGGTGCAGGGCCAGGTGCTCGACGGCGCGGAAGCCCGCGTCGCTCACGCCCGCGTCGTCGGTCGCGGCTCCGAGGACGGCGTCGCGCCGGTCTCCGTACGCGGCACGCCATCCCTCGCGGTACCACTCGGCGACCTGCGCCTTGGTCGCCGGGTCCCGCACGACGACCCACGCCCACTGCTGGCGGTTGCCCCCGCTGGGGCCGCGGACCGCGGCGTCGAGGATCGCGTCGAGCACGTCGTCCGGCACCGGGTCCGGCGCGAGGTAGCGGCGCGACGGCGTCGAGTGGAGCGCTCGAAGGACGGTCAGATCCTCAGGTGTGGTCACGGTCGCCGAGGGTACGGGCCACCGTCCGGCGCGCTCGCGGGTCCCGGCCGCCGTCTCGCAGGGTGGTCACGCCTGCGGCACGTCCTGGTCCACGGGCGTCGGACGGGGGAGCGGGTGGTCACGGAACGGCTGCCCACCCGCGGGGGCCGGGGCCGCTCACCAGTTCTTGGTGCCGCTCCCGCTGCCGTCTCCCGGGTCGCTGCCGGTCCCGGGCTGGTCGCCGTAGAGGTCGCGGTACTCCTGCTCGAGCCGCTCCTGCTCCTCGCGCGCCTCCGAGCCCTGCTGCTGGAGCTCCTCCTGGCGCTGCCGCTCCTCGCGCTCGGCCTGGCTCTGCTGGCCGTCGCCCTCCGAGCCCTCGCCGCCCGAGGCATCCGACTGCTCGTCGCCCTCGGAGCCCTCGCCCTCCTGCGTGTCCCCGCCGCCCTCGTTCTCCGGCTGCGAGTCCTGCGCCTGCTGCTGCTTGTCCTGGAGGCGCTGCTGCGCGGCCTCGTTCTGCTCCTCCTGCTCGGGCGTCTGCTCGGACTCCCCGCAGTCGGGCCAGCCGCGGATCTGCTCGGCCGTCGCGTACTCCTGCTCGGCGTACTCGTACCAGTCCTGGACGTCCTGGCGCAGCTCCTCCGGGTCGGGCTCCTCGCTCCCGTCGCCGTACGGGTCGAGGACCTCCTCGTCGTACGGCAGCCCCGCGTCGCGGGCGGCGATCGCCTCCTCGACGAGCGCGAGCTCGGCCGCCTTGCCCTCCGCGTACGCCATGTCGCCGTCGCCCTGGATCTCGTACGCGAGCGACAGGTTCGTCTGGATCATGCAGCGTTCCTCGGGGCTCTCGTGCTCCGCGAGGTCGTACGCGCGGTCGAGGGACGTGATCGCGTCGTACAGCGCCCACGAGTCCTCGGACCGGGCGAGCGCCGTCCCGTGGTTGTAGTGCGCCTTCCACGGCTCGACGATGTTGAGGACCCGCTGGATCCCGTAGTAGTCCGCCGCGGTCGTCGCCTCCCCGGCCTCGTAGCGGTCCTTGGCCGTCGCGGCGATCGGCGCGAGGAGGGCCAGCTTGATCCCGAGGACGACGAGCGCGAGCACGACGGGCAGCGTCCCGACGAGCCACCAGGTGCGCCGGCGCAGCCGCGCGGCGCGCAGGGCCGCGACACCCGTCGGGCGCGGCTTCCGCCGCCCCGTCGGGGGCGTCGGGGGAGAGGGCCAGGTCATCGACGCACCTCCACCCGGTCCGCCGTGGGGGTGCCCGACGGCGACCGGTCGCCGTCGCCGTGCGCGCCCGGTTCCCCAGCGCCCGGGCCGGGCGCGGGTCCGCCGGTCGCCGACGCCCGGGCCGTCGTCGGGCGCACGAGCGAGCGGCTGGCCGAGCGCGACCAGAACCACGCCTCGAGGCCGAGCAGCGCGACGAGCGCGAGCGCGAACGGCCAGACGACGGGGCGGTACGCCGTGACGTCGCGCCGGCCGTCGGCCGCGACCTGCTGCGGGTCGACGCCCGCGACGAGCGACGCCGTCTCCGACGGCTCCTGCCGGTGCACGTACGGGACGCCGAGCTGGTCCGCGAGCGTGGTGAGCGACTCGTCGTCGAGCACGGACAGCGCCTCCACGGGCTCGCCGTCCTCGCTCGGCTGCGACCAGTCGATGATGTACTCCGCCTCCTCGGGCTCGACGTCGGGGTCGTACTCCTTCATCCGGCCGCCCTCGGCGGTGCCGTAGCCGAGCACGGCGCCGCCGTCGACGAGCGGCGCCAGGTCGGCGAACGACCGCGGCTCGCCCTCCGCCGTCTGCTCGCCGTCGCTGAGGAAGAAGACGAGGCGCACGTTCGCCGGGTGCTGCTCGGCGGACCCCTGGAGCGCGGAGCGCAGCTCGTCGAGGGGCCGGTCGGTGAGGGAGCCCTGCGAGTACCGCGTGATCTCGCGGTGGAACGTGTCGGCCCACGACGTGATCGCGCGCGCGTCGGTCGTCAGGGGGAGCTGGCGCGAGGCCTGCGAGTCGAACGAGATGATCGAGTACCGGGCGCCGGGGATCGCCTCGGTGAGGCTCCTGATGTCGTGCCGCACGCCGTCGAGCCGCTCCTGGCCGCCCTCGGGCCCGTAGTCCTCGGCCGCCATGGACCCGGTGCGGTCGACGACGAAGAACATGTCGACGTTCGCGACCGACGTGTCGCGGTCCGTCGACGCGACCGACGGCGCGAGCCCGATGATCCCGAGCAGGACCACCGCTCCGGCGCGGCGCAGCCAGGCCGCGCGCGGCGCGCCCGGGCGCGGGGCGCCGTCGGGCCCGGGGCGCCCCGCCACGACCGCCTGCCACACCGCGAGGCCGAGCAGGGGCAGGACGAGCAGCGCGAGCGCCCACACGGGCACGAGCGGCTGGAGGGTCAGCCCGGCGAGGTTCATCGGTCCGTCACTCCTTCACCCGCCACGCGACCACGAGCAGCAGCGCGACGCCGAGGACCGCGACGAGGAACCAGCCCGCGGGCCGGTCCGTGACGATCACCTCGGGCGACGCGTCGAGCTCGACCGCCTGCTGCGCGACGACGTCGTCCACCATGCCCTGCACCGCGGCCGGGTCGTCGGCGAGGAAGTAGAGCCCGCCGCCGTCCTCGACCGTGCTGCGGTACTCGCTCTCCTCCGGGGTGCCCTCGTAGCGCTGCGACCCGCCGAAGATCCCGTGCAGCGTGATGTCGCGCGACGCGACGAGGTCGGCGGCCTGGGGGAGCGTGTAGATCGGCTCGCCCGAGACGTAGTTGTCGGTCGCGAGGATGATCGAGCGCGAGCGCTCCGTGTCCTCCGCGTCGAACTGGAGGGCACAGCTCGCGAGCCCGTCGCCGATGAGGCTCGCACCGGAGAGGTTCGCCGTCGTCCCGGCGGTGAACTGCGCGTACTCGAGGATCTCCGCGTCGTCCGACCCGCCGGTGTAGTCGAACGTCGACGGGTCCTTGTCGAGCGCCTCGATGCCGCCCTGGAGCTCCTCCTGCACGAGCGTGTAGTCGTCCGTGAGGGGGAAGACCGTGCGCGACGACGAGTTGAAGATCGACAGCGCGATCCGCTCGCCCTCGAAGTTGTCCACGAGCTCCTGGAACACCTTGAGCACGGCGCCGTCGTACTCGATCATCGAGCCCGACACGTCCAGGCACAGCACGATGTCGCGCGTGCCGAGGCGGTCGACGACGACGTCCGTCTCGACCGGGCGTGCCGCGACGGCGCCCGCCCCGACGACGGCGACGAGCAGCCCCGCCGCCGTGAGCCCCTGCAGCACGCGGTAGCGCCGCACCCACGCGGCGAACGCCGGCACGCGCGCGAGGTAGTCGGAGTTCGCGACCCAGAGCACGTCGGCGTCGGCGTCACGTCTCCGGCGGTGCCGGGCGAGCCACCAGGCGACCACGCCGGCGGCGAGCACGGCGACGACGAGCACGCCCCACAGCCACGGCCACAGGATGGACGCGCCCTGGGGACCGGGCACGACGGCGGCGCTCGTCGCGAGCGCGTGCCTCACCATCCGCGCACCACCGATCGGGCACGGTCGATCGAGTCCTCCGCGTCGGTCGCGCGCGCGGCGGGGTCGTTGTCGTGGTCCGCGAACGACGGCCGGTAGTACCGCGCGATGACCTGCGTGAGGCGTCCCGCCTCGCCGATCTGCTGGATCTCCGAGAGCGTCATGGACGACGCGTCCTGTCCCAGCCGACCGGTCGCGAAGCCGCGCATCTCGGCCGAGAGCGCGAGGTGCAGCGCGCGCTCGTCGAGCTCGCCGGCGCGGTAGCGCTCGGCGACGAGGTCGAGGCGTCGCTCGTACTCGGCGCGGAGGGCCGCGTACGGGTCGTAGGGGCCGGTGGGGAGGAGGGGCGCGGCGGGCGGCACGGCCTTCTCCGCCGCGCTCGCGCGCGTCAGCCAGATCACGAGGAACACGACGGCGGCCGCCGCGAGGATCAGCACGATCCCCAGGACGGTCCACCACCCCGAGTAGCCCACGGGGTCGACGAGCTCATCGACGGGCACGCTTCTGCCTCCCCAGGAGCTCGACGAACCGCTGCACGACGTCGTCCGACCCCTCCACGAGCACGCCCTCGACCTGGAGCGCGCGCAGCCGCTCCGCGACCTCGGCCCGCCGCGCGGCGAGAGCCTGGGCCGCGGACGCGGCGAGCGCGGCCCGGCCGCGCAGGAACGCCGGCAGGCGCAGCGTCCCGTCCACGTCCGCGACCTCGCCCGTGGCGTGCGGCCCCGCACCCGCGCCGACGGGGGACAGGTCCGCGATCTGGACGACCATGACCTCGTGGCGCACGCGCAACGACCGCAGGAGCTGCTCGTGCTCGGCTCCCGGGCGCGCCTCGTCGGTCACGACCACGACCAGCGAGCGGCGCCGGAACGCGGACCGGGCGCGGTCGAGCGGGCGCGCGAGGTCGCTCGCGGGCGCGTCGGGCCGCCACAGGTCCTCCACCGTGCGCAGCAGCACCTCGAGGTCCTGCGTGCTCGCGCGGGGCGGGAGCTGGACGAGCCGCCGGGCGTCGCCCGCGACGAGCGCGACACGGTCGCCCCGGTCGCGCGCGAGGTACGCGACGAGCGCGCAGCAGAAGCTCGCGATCTCCGCCTTGGTCTCGCCGCTCGGGGCGGTCGCGCCCATCGTGCGGCCGGTGTCGACCACGAGCACGAGGTTGAGGTTCGACTCGCGCACGAACCGGCGGATGATCGGGAGCCCCGCGCGCGCCGACGACTTCCAGTCGATGTCGCCGACGTCCTCGCCGGGCGCGTACAGGTGCAGGTCGTCGAAGTCCTGGCCGTGCCCCTTGAAGACCGACCGGTGCCGTCCCTCGAGCAGGCCGGACGCCCGGCGCGCGACCGGGAGGTCGAGCCGGGCCCGGACCTGGGCGAGACGGGAGACGTCGGGCACGTGGTGCTCTCTCGAGACGGTGAGGGGGACGCTCAGGGCGTGGGGACGGCGTCGAACACCGCGTCCACGAGCTGCTCCGGCGGCACGTTGTTGGCGAGCGCGTCGAACGTGCGCACCAGGCGGTGCCGCAGCACCGAGTAGCGCACGGCCTTGATGTCGTCCGGGATGACGTACGCGCGGCCCGCCAGGATCGCGAGCGCCTGGCCCACGCGCATGAGCGCGATGCCGCCGCGCGGCGACGCGCCCACGCGCACGTGACGGTCGAGCCCGGGGATCGGGCGCGGGCCGGACAGCCGCGTCGTGTTGATGAGGTCGACGACGTACCGCTTGATCGAGTCGTCCACGTACACGTCGTCCACGAGGCCGCGCAGGAAGCGGACGTCGTCGAGCGAGATCGGCTGCGCGGTGAGGGGCTGCGTCATCTGCCCGGTCGCGATGCGCTGGAGGATCTCGAGCTCCTGCGGCGGCGTCGGGTAGGTGAGCACCTCCTTCATGAGGAAGCGGTCCATCTGGGCCTCGGGCAGCACGTAGGTGCCCTCCTCCTCGATGGGGTTCTGCGTCGCGAGGACCATGAACGGGTCGGGCAGCGAGAAGTTCTCGCCGCCGATGGACGTCTGCTTCTCCTGCATCGCCTCGAGCATCGCCGACTGCGTCTTGGCCGAGGAGCGGTTGATCTCGTCGAGCAGCACGACGTTGGCGTGCACCGGGCCGAGCTGGGTCGTGAACTCGCCGGTCGCGTAGTTGAAGATCTGCGTGCCGACGATGTCGTTCGGCATGAGGTCCGGCGTGCACTGGATGCGGTGGAACGAGCCGTCGACCGCGGCCGCGAGCGTCTGCGCCGCCGTCGTCTTGGCGAGCCCCGGCACCGACTCGAGCAGGATGTGGCCGCCCGCGAGGAGGGAGCTGACCAGCGCCGTGCGCAGGGCGTCCTGGCCCACGACGCGCTGGTCGAAGACCTGGCCGACGCGCTTGAGCAGGTGGCTCGCGCGGTCGAGGTCCTGCGTCGAGATGCTGCCGTGCCCTGCGGCCATCGATCGTCCTCCGGGTCGTGCGTGGTCGTGCGGGTGTGGTCCCGTGCGCGGCCGGAGGGGTGTGGACGGTGCGTCGCGAACCCCCGGCGAACCCGGCCCAGTATGCCAGCGCGGCCCGCGTCGGACCGGGCGTCGTCCACAGGTCCGGGTGGGGAGAGGTCCCCACCGGGGAGGGCTCGGACCTTCCCCACCGGGGGGCGTCCGCGCGCTCGTCGGGAATGTCGGGCGAGCGTCGCGGGGTTGGCCCGGCATGAGCCACGACGCCGTCGGGACGACCGACGCCACCGCCACCGCCCTGTCCACCCCCACCGGCACCGCCCTCGACCGCCTCGGCGAGCCCGCGCTCCTCGCGCTCGTCGCCGCCCGCCGCCAGGGCGTGCTCGCCACGGTCAAGAAGGACGGGCGCCCCCAGCTCTCCAACGTCCTCTACGCGTGGGACCCCGACGCGGGCGTCGCGCGCGTCTCCGTCACCGCCGACCGTGCCAAGACCCGCAACGCCGCGCGCGACCCGCGCGTCTCGCTCCAGGTGAGCGCCGAGGACTTCTGGAGCTACGCCGTCGTCGAGGGGGACGCGGAGCTGAGCGCCGTCGCGCTCGACCCGCACGACGCCGCCGCCGACGAGCTCGTCGAGACGTTCCGCGCCGCCTCCGGGAGCGAGCACCCCGACTGGGAGGAGTTCCGGCGCGCGATGGTCGCCGACCGCCGTCAGGTGCTGCGCCTGCGCGCGACGCGGGTCTACGGGATGGCGCGGCTGCCGCGACCGTGAGGCGGCCGTGAGAGCGGTCGTCCACAGGCGATGACCGGAGGGGTCTGCGCGCTCGATACCCTGGTCCGGTGACCACGACTGCCCTGCGCCGCGCGCCGTCGGACGCCCGACCCGCGAACCCGTGGTGGCTCGTCCTCGCCGGACCGTTCGCCGTCGTCGTCGCCGTCGTCGCGGTGCTCGCCGCCGGCGCGTTCTCGGCCGCGTTCACCGTCCCCGCCGGCTTCCCCGACCCGGGCGCGCTCGCGCGCCTCGGCACCCCGGTCGTCACGGTCCTCACCGAGCTCGCCGTCGCGCTGACGCTCGGCTCGCTCGTCCTCGCGGCGTGCGTGCTGCCCGCCGGGACGCCCGTGCGCAAGGCGCTCGGGGTCGCGGGCGCGTCGGCCGCGACGTGGGCGGTGCTGTCGGTCGCGCAGGTCGTGCTGCGCTACTCCTCGATCTCGAGCACGCCGATCACGGGCCCGACGTTCGGCGACCAGCTCGGCCTCTTCGTCTCGCAGGTCAGCCTGGGCCGCAACTACCTCGCGATCATCGTCGTCGCGGCGCTGACGTCCGCCGCGGCGCTCGCCGTGCGCGGTGCCACGGGAGCCATGTGGACGGCCGCGCTCGCGCTCGTCGCGATCGCGATGCAGGCCAACACGGGCCACGCGGCCGGCGCCGTGAGCCACGAGCTCGCGGTCTCGTCGATGTTCCTCCACCTGGCCGGAGCGGCGCTCTGGGTCGGTGGCCTGGGGACGCTCGCCGTCGTGCGCGTGCGCGGCGGGCTGGGACGTGCGGACTTCGCGGCGTCCGTCGCGCGGTACTCCGCGATCGCGCTGTGGTGCTACGTCGCCGTCGCCGTCTCGGGCATCGCGAACGCGAGCATCCGGGTCGACACGCTCGCGGGCCTCACCACCGACTACGGCATCCTCCTGCTCACCAAGCTCGCGCTGCTGCTGGTCCTCGGCGCCGTGGGCTTCGCGCACCGCGAGCTCGTCGTGCGGCGGCTCTCCGGCCCGACGGCGGTCGCGCGGCCGAGCGGCGACCGCGCGTCGTCGAAGGGCTCGTCGACGGCCGCTGCCAAGGGCTCGTCGAAGGGCTCGTCGGGCAAGGCAGCGAAGGGGGCGACGTCGTCCGGGGGTGCGAAGGGCGCCGCGGCGGAGGGCACGCGGTGGCTGTTCTGGCGCCTCGTCGCGGTCGAGCTCGCGATCATGGGCGCGGTGTCCGGCGTCGCCGTCGCGCTCGGGTCGACCGCGCCGCCGGTGCCGCAGGAGGAGCCGCTCGACACCTCCGCCGCGTACCAGGTGACCGGGCACGCGCTGCCGCCGGAGCCGACGCTCGCGCGCTGGTTCACCGAGTGGCGCTGGGACCTGCTGCCCGCGTTCGCGTGCGTCGCGGCGCTCGTCGTCTACCTGCGGTGGGTGCGCCGCCTCGCGAAGCGCGGCGACTCCTGGTCGGTGGGCCGCACGGTCTCGTGGTGCGTCGGCATCCTCGTCCTCTTCTGGGTGACGTCGGGCGGGCCGGCCATGTACGGGCACGTGCTGTTCAGCGCGCACATGGTCCAGCACATGATCCTCGCGATGGTCGTGCCGATCTTCCTCGTGCTCGCGGCGCCCGTGACGCTGCTCCTGCGGGCGGTGCCGCCGCGCAAGGACGGGTCGCGCGGCCCGCGCGAGTGGGTGCTCGCCATCGTGACGTCGCGCGTGGGCCAGTTCTTCGCGAACCCGATCGTCGCCGCCGTGAACTTCGCCGGCTCGATGATCGTCTTCTACTACACGCCCGCGTTCGAGTACGCCCTGACGACGTACGCCGGGCACCTCGCGATGCTCGCGCACTTCACGCTCGCGGGGTACCTGTTCGCCAACGCGCTCGTCGGGATCGACCCCGGTCCGCACCGCCCGCCCTACCCGCAGCGCCTGCTCCTGCTCTTCGCGACCATGGCGTTCCACGCGTTCTTCGGCGTCGCGCTGACGTCGGGCGAGGTGCTGCTCGTGCCCGAGTGGTTCGGTCTGCTCGGCCGCGAGTGGGGCCCGAGCGCGATCGCCGACCAGCAGCGCGGCGGCGGCGTGGCCTGGGGCATCGGCGAGCTCCCGACGCTCATCCTCGCCATCGTGGTCGCGGTCATGTGGACGCGCTCCGACGAGCGCGAGGCCAAGCGTCGGGACCGCCAGGCCGACCGCGACGGCGACGCCGAGCTCCAGGAGTACAACGCGATGCTCGCGGAGATGTCGAAGCGCGACGACTGACCCCCACCCCCCACTCCGCCGAACACGACGTTGCTGGCGTTCTCGGGCCGATCACGACAGCAACCTCGCGTTCGACGGCGCGGAGCCTCGTGCTCGATCGAGGTGGCGACGCAGCGAGGTCGTCATGCGACCCGGTCGGCTCGTCCCGGGCTGCGTCAGGTCCCGACCCGTGAAGCGGAGGACCTCCACCCCGCCGTGCGTCACGAGCGCGTTCTGACGCGAGCGGTCGCGGAGGAGCGCGTCGGGCGAGCCGTGGACGTCCGTGCCGTCCATCTCGCCGATCAGCCACCGCCCTCGGGGCAGCCGCCACCCGAGATCTCCACGCCCGACGAACGCGCCGTCGTCGACCACCTCGACCTGGAGGTCGTCGGGTGCCAGCCCGACGTCCGCGCACTCGAGGCGAGCGAACGTCTCGAGCGGTGACTCGGACCGTGCGTCCGCCTCGGCCCACCAGGCGTGCGTCCGCGCGACACCCCGCCGCCCACGGGCCAGGTCGTGGGCGCGAGCCAGGCCTTCGGCGTCGAGGAGCCCGAGATGGCCGACGCTGTCCATCGCCGCGACGGCGCGCCGCCGACCCATCTCGGGGACTGCCTGGGCCAGCGCCCAGTCAGGGCTCGCGACGTAGCGGCCGTCGACCTGGACGACGGTCATCCCGTCGTCGAATTGGCGCAGCCGGATCCCGTCGCGCGGCAGCGCTCCCCGTGCCCCGGGGAGCGTCGCCTGCGGCACGACGCCCGTGCTGATCCCCTGGACACCGAGCAGGACGAGCGCGCACGGTCCGACGGCGATCGCCTCGGGTCCGTACGCGAGGAGCGCGAGCCAGGCGGCGCGGCGCCGACGGTGGTCGTGCACCCGGGGGTCCGACGGCGCGAACAGCCCCGGCGTCGCCTCGAACACCCCTCGCGTGGGTCGGCGCCAGCGGCCCTGGTCGACGAGT
Source organism: Cellulosimicrobium sp. 22598 (assembly GCF_052044445.1). Classification (NCBI taxonomy): domain Bacteria; kingdom Bacillati; phylum Actinomycetota; class Actinomycetes; order Micrococcales; family Promicromonosporaceae; genus Cellulosimicrobium; species Cellulosimicrobium sp. 22598. The sequence continues at coordinate 138,196 of NZ_JBQEMZ010000002.1, read as the reverse complement.
CGCGAGCGGCGGTTCGCGTTCACACCGTGCGCGTCGCACTGCGAGGCGGAGACGAGCCCGGCCTGACGCTCGGCGAGGACGAGGAGCTCGGTCGGGACCGTGGTCAGTGTGCGCACCTCCGGATCTGACCAGAGACGCGCCCGGCCGCGCACCGGCGGGATGCGCAGGCTGTGGACAGCGATCACGGAACGGGCCCTGTGGACGGCCCCGTTCCGCGTACCCCGGGACGACAGCCCGAGCTCTCGGCGCGCGCGGGCGCCCCGACCACGACCTTGCGCGGTGTCGAGGACGAGGTTGCTGTCGTTCTGGGCCCCAGAACGACAGCAACCTCGTGTTCGGCAAGGTCGGGGTGGGGGCGAGGGAGGGTCGCTGCCGTGATAGGACGTACGGGTGAGTAACGACGCCGCCATGCCCGGTACCTCCGACTCGTCCGCGAATCCGTTCCACGACCTCGACCAGTACCTCGCGATCCCGCGGGTCGGGGGGCTGGCGCTGTCGCCCGACGGGGCGCGCCTGGTCACGACCGTCCAGACCCTCGACCCGCAGCGCACGGGGTACCGGACAGCGCTGTGGGAGGTGGACCCCGCGGGCCACGCCCCGGCGCGTCGGCTCACGCGCAGCACCCAGGGCGAGTCGAGCGCGACGTTCACGGGGGCGGGCGACGTCCTGTTCACGTCCGCCCGCCCCGACCCGGACGGCGGTTCCGACGACGACCCGAAGGCCGCGCTGTGGCTGCTCCCGGCGACGGGCGGCGAGGCGCGCGTCGTCGCGACGGCGCCCGCGGGCGTGAGCGGCCCGCTCGCCGCGGCGGACGCACCGGTGGTCTCGGTCGCGGCGAAGGTGCTGCCGAGCGCGCGCGACCTCGCGCACGACGCCGAGCTCCGCGCCGCGCGCAAGGACGCCAAGGTCGCGGCGATCCTCCACAGCGCGTACCCCGTGCGCCAGTGGGACCACGACCGCGGCCCGGACGAGGCGCACCGGTTCGTCGGCGACCTCACGACCCTCGTCGACGAGCCCGCCCACCCGCTCCCGGCACCGGCCGACGACGCCGGGTCCGACGGCACCGACGCGCCCCACGACCCCCGGCTCCTCGACCTGCGCGACGTGGCCCGCGGCGTCGGGCAGGCGTCCGCGCCGGGCCGCGCGCTGCACGACCACTCCGCGGACCTCTCCGCCGACGGCACGACCCTCGTCACGACGTGGCAGGTCGCCGGCCCGGGGCCGCAGGTGCGCAACACGCTCGTCGCGATCGACACCGCGACGGGCGCGCGCCGCACGCTCGTCGACGAGCCGAGCGCGGAGGCGCACTGGCCGCGCATCTCGCCGGACGGCGCGTGGGTCGCGTTCGTGCGCGAGACGATCTCGACGCCGCACCAGGCGCCGGAGGAGAGCCTCGCCGTCGTGCCGCTGCACGCGCCCGACGGGCCTGCCGGCGCGGGCGTCGACCACGACGACTCCGCGACGACGCGCGCCGAGAACCACGCGACCCCGCGCACGCTCGTGCCGCACTGGGACCGCTGGCCGACATCGCTGCGCTGGCTCCCCGACGGCTCGGGCCTGCTCGTCACGGCCGACGACGACGGCCGCGGGCCGGTCTTCCTCGTCGCCTTCTCCCCGGACGGCGCGGCGGAGAACGGCACCGCCGAGCGCGTGACGAGCGACGACGCCGTCTTCACGGACGTGCAGGTCGCGCCCGACGGGCGCACGGCGTACGCGCTGCGGACGAGCTACCTCGAGCCGTCGCACCCGGTGCGCATCGACGTCGGGGCGTTCCTCGACTCCGGTGCGGCGGGCGGCCGCACCCCGGTGCCCGCGACGCCGTTGCGCGGGCCGGTCGCGACGCCCGACCTCCCGGGCACGCTCGTCGACGTCGAGACCGCCGCGGCCGACGACGTGCGCGTGCGCGGCTGGCTCGCGCTGCCGCACGGTGCGTCCGCGGAGAACCCGGCCCCGCTGCTGCTGTGGATCCACGGCGGCCCGCTCGGTTCGTGGAACGCGTGGAGCTGGCGCTGGAACCCGTGGCTGATGGTCGCGCGCGGGTACGCGGTGCTGCTGCCGGACCCGGCGCTCTCGACCGGGTACGGGCAGGACTTCGTGCAGCGCGGGTGGGGCGCGTGGGGCAAGGCCCCGTACACGGACCTGCTCGCGATCACGGACGCCGTGGAGGCGCGCCCGGAGGTCGACGCGTCGCGGACGGCCGCGATGGGTGGCTCGTTCGGCGGGTACATGGCGAACTGGGTCGCGGGCCACACGGACCGCTTCCGCGCGATCGTCACGCACGCGAGCCTGTGGGCGCTCGACCAGTTCGGCCCCACGACCGACCACGCGTACTACTGGGCGCGCGAGATGACGCCGGAGATGGCGCTGGAGAACAGCCCGCACCGGTTCGTCCAGGACATCGTCACGCCGATGCTCGTCATCCACGGCGACAAGGACTACCGGGTGCCGATCGGCGAGGGCCTGCGGCTCTGGTACGAGCTGCTCGACTCGTCCGGCCTGCCCGCCGGGCCCGACGGCGAGACCGTGCACCGGTTCCTGTTCTACCCGGACGAGAACCACTGGATCCTCCAGCCGCAGCACGCGAAGGTCTGGTACCAGGTCGTGCTCGCGTTCCTCGCGGAGCACGTGCTCGGCGCCACCCCGGGCGAGGACGACGCGGCGCTGCCGACGACGCTCGGCTGAGCACGAGGTAGCCCGCACGCGACCACGAGGCTGCTGTCGTGATCGGCTCGATGACGACAGCGACCTCGTGCTCGACGCCGGTGATCCGCGGGGCGGTCACGGGAGGGTGCGGAGGCGGGCCGCGCGGAGCGTGAGGTAGTCGCGCTCCGCGGGGCTCGGCGTCGCCGCCGCGGCGGCGACGTACTGCCCGACGGCGGCCCGCGTCTCGCCCGCCCGCTCCAGCAGGTGCGCGCGCACCGCCGGCAGGCGGTGGCTCGTCGCGAGCGCGCCGTCGAGGCCGTCGAGGAGGGCGAGGCCCGCGCGCGGGCCGTCGACCATCGCGACCGCGACCGCGCGGTTGAGCGTGACGTGCGGGCTCGGGTCGAGGCGCTCCAGCACCGAGTACAGCGCCAGGACCCGTTCCCAGTCGGTCGCGTCCGTGCTCGGTGCCTGCGCGTGCAGCGCCGCGACCGCGGCCTGCACCTGGTACGACCCGACGAGACCGTGGCAGAGCGTCGCGGTGACGATCCGGACGCCCTCGACGATCTCCGCGTGGTCCCAGCGCGTGCGGTCCTGGTCGGCGAGCGGCACGAGCTCCCCGCGCGGACCGGTCCGGGCGTCGCGACGGGCGTCCGTGAGGAGCATGAGCGCGAGCAGCCCGCCGACCTCCGGGTCGTCCGGCAGCAGCGCGTGCACCGTCCGGGCCAGCCGGATCGCCTCGCCCGACAGGTCCGCGCGCCGCAGCAGCGGCCCCGAGGTCGCCGTGTGCCCCTCGGTGAACACGACGTAGAGGACGCGCAGCACGGCGGCGAGCCGCGCGTCCCACTCGCCCGGGCCCGGCGTCGCGAACGGGCGGTCGAGCGCGGCGAGGCGCCGCCTCGCGCGCGTGAGGCGCTGCGTCATGGTCGCCTCGGGGACGCCGAACGCGCGGGCGATCTCCGCCGTCGTGAGCCCGCCCACGGTCCGCAGCGTCAGCGCGACGGCGCTCGCGGGCGGCAGGTCGGGGTGGCAGCAGAGGAAGAAGAGGGTGAGCGAGTCGTCGACGTCGATCGCCCGCCCCGCCGCGCCCGGCCCGCCGCCGGGCGCGGCGGACCCGGTGGCGGACGAGGCCTCGCCCCCGAGACCTGCGGGGGCGAGGCCCGCCGAGTCCGGGTCGCGCCGCGCGGTCGTCTCCTCCCGGCGGCGCCGCGCGACGTCGGCCCGGACGGTGTCCACGAGCCGCCGCTCCGCGACGCGCACGAGCCAGGCCCGCGGGTCGTCGGGGAGCCCGTCCGCCGGCCAGCGGGTCGCGGCCGCGAGCAACGCCTCCTGGAGCGCGTCCTCGGCGTCGGCGAGGTCGCCGCAGCGCCGCACCAGGAGGCCGAGGACGCGCGGGCGGAGGTCCCGCAGCAGGTCCTCCACCGGCTCGGGGGCCGTGGCGGTCACGTGGCGGTCACTGCTCGGACGCGGGCGCGCTCATGACCTGGCGGACCTCGATGTACTCGCCGATCGGGGCGCCTCCCGGGCCGGGCGCGGCCGACGCCTGCGCTGCGATCTCGACCGCGCGGTCCTGGCTGTCGACGTCGACGATCCAGTAGCCCGCGAGGAACTCCTTCGACTCGGGGAACGGGCCGTCGGTGACGACCGGGGCCGTGCGGCCGTCGGACGTGACGACGAGCGCCTGGTCCGGACCGGCCAGCCCCTGGGCGTCGACGAGCTCACCCGACGCGGCGAGCTGCTCGCCGAGCGCGCGCTGGAACGCGATGTGCGCCTCGACGTCCTCCGGCGCCCACTCGTGGATCGGGAGGTCGCAGTGCGCCGCCTGCGTGTACGTCTTCACCAGCATGTACCTCATGGTCCGTTCCTTCCGTCGGTCGGCGCCCCGTCGGCGCCGTCACGAGGAGGTCGGAGCCGACGGCCCGCTCCCGACACGTCTCGGTCGTGGGTCTGTGTGAACTGGATCACACCACAGTCGCCCTGGTCGTGACGAGCGTCGGCGAGCCTGCCGAGTGCGACGTACCGCGCGGTCGAGCACGACGTCGCTGTCGCGAGGGGCCGTATTCCGACAGCAACGTCGTGCTCGGCGGGTCACGCGTGGGCGCGGAGCTGGGCCAGGCCGCGGCGCGCGTGGCTCTTGACCGTGCCGAGCGGGAGGCCGGTCTCGGCCGCGACCTGGGCGTGCGTGCAGCCCTGCGCGTACACGAGGCGCACCACGCGCCGCCGCTCCGGGGACAAGCGGCGCAGCGAGCCCTCCAGGTCGACGCGAGCGACGACGTCGTCGGCCGGGTCGCGGACGACCGTCACGGGCCGGCCGCGCGAGGCCGCCTCGCGGCGTCGTACCTCGCGTGCGCGATCCGTCAGGAGGTCTGCGGCGACGTGGCGCGCGATACCGAGCAGCCAGACAGGAAGGTCGCCCCGCGCCGGGTCGAACCGGTCGCGCGAGCGCCACGCGGCGAGGAAGACGAGCTGGGTGGCGTCGTCGGTGTCGGCCGGGTCGCCCAGGCGCCGGGCGACGGCCGCGCGGACGAGCGGGGCCCAGCGCGCGTACGCGGCGCGGAGGTCGAACGGGCGGTCGCCGTCGAGGGCGCCGGGCGCGCGCTCGCCCCACCTCGCGCCCTGCTCGGCGCGGGGGACACGTGCCACGGTCCCGACCATCGCGTCACCGGTCCTCGTCGTCCTCCTCCCAGTGTCCGACGCCGCGGCGCGGGACGCGAGGTCGCGCGGCGCGGCGAGGCCGGGAACGGCGGCGGCGGTGGCGGGCGGCCGCGGTCAGGCGGGCGTCAGCGGTGCACCGGGCGGCGCTGGTGGACGTGCCGGTCGTGCACGGCCTTGCCGAGCTCGTAGATCGAGCCGACGAGGATCGCGGTGATGACGAGCGCACCGAAGATCAGGAACCACTGCGACATGCCGTTCCCGATCCCCGTGACGCCGATCGTCCCGCCGGATCCGGCAGCGAGCGACGCGAACATGGCGACCTCCTCCCGAGGGGGCGGACGTGCCCTCTCGTCCGGGGTTCGCCCGCGGACCCTCGGACGGATGCGCTCGCGCGGTCCGGACCCGGCGGTCGCGCGTCAGGCGACGGTGGACGGGAGCGGGGCGAAGGCCGCGCGCCAGCGGCGCACGAGGCGGCGGTCGGCCGCACCCCGGGCCGCGGCCCACGCGCAGTGCTGGGTCGTCTCGCGGTGCTCCAGCAGGGCGTCGCGGTCGTGCTCGAGGGCCCAGAGCAGGGCCGTGCGCACCTCGGTGCGCGAGGGGGCGGAGGGCAGGGTGTCGTGCATGGTCCGTCTCGTCGTCGGTCGGTCTTCGGGCGGCCGGATGACCGCTTTCACCCGACAAGACGGCACAAGTCGCCGTCCGTGACGCGAGTTCGGTGACTTTTTTCCGGAGAACGTGTGATGCCGGTCGCACGGGTGGGTCCCTCCCGTGCGACCGGCTCACGACCAGCCGCTGCGCTGGGTGGGGCGTCGGTCAGGAGACCGCGGCGACCAGCGCGGCCGCGAGGTCGCGCGGGCGCGAGAACATGGGCCAGTGCCCGGTCGGCAGGTCGACGTAGGTGAGGTCCGTGAGCTCGCCCAGCTCGGTGTGCAGGGGCGGGCCGGGGTGGGCGAGCTCGGCGAGCACGGCCGAGGGGATCGAGGAGCAGATCGCGGTCGTCGGGACGTGCAGGCGCTCCGGGTTCGTCACGTGCACCGGGCCGCGCGCGACCGGGCCGGGCGTCGGCACCGCGCGCTCGCGGAACCGCGCGAGCGCGGCGTCGTCCAGGCCGTCGAGGCTCGACCCGTCCTCGGCCAGCACCTCCCAGCCCGGCAACGGGACCTCGGCCGCGTCCGCCGGGAGGTCGGGCGAGAGGGCCGCACCGTCGACCAGGGGACCGGTGTCGACGTACACGATCCGCTCGATCCGGGCCGGGTCGCGGTCGGCGACCTGCTGCACGACGGGCCCGCCGCCGCTGTGGCCGACGAGCACGACCCGGCCGTCGAGCCCGGCGACGAGCCGCGCGACGGCGTCCACGTGGTCGTCGCGCGTGACGCGGGCCCGGTCCGGTGCGGTCGCACCGGGCTCCAGCCCGGGGAGGGTCACGGCGTGCGGCACGAGGCCCGCGGCTTCGAGGTGGGGGACGACGTCGTCCCACGCCCACGCGCCCAGCCAGAAGCCGGGGACGAGGACGACGTGGACGGGCGGTTCGGGCGTGTCGTGGTGGCTCATGCACCCACCTTCGCAGCGCATCGGTGACACCTGTCTGTCACCATCGTCCGGTGAACAGGACGGAACGTCTCTACGCGATCGCGGAGGAGCTCCGGCGGGCAGGGCGGACCGGGACGACGGGTCCGCGCCTCGCGGCCGCGCTCGAGGTGAGCGAGCGGACGATCAAGCGCGACGTGGCCGCGCTGCAGCAGGCCGGTCTGACGATCTGGGCCCAGGCCGGTCCCGGTGGTGGCTACGTGCTCGACCCGAGCGCGTCGCTGCCGCCGGTCAACTTCACGCCCGGCCAGGCGGTCGCGGTCGCGGTCGCGCTCGCGACGCTCCCGCCCGGCAGCCCGTTCGCGGTCGACGCGCTCGCGGCGCGCGGGAAGGTCTGGGACGCGCTCGCGGCCGGCGACCGCGAGCGGGCCGAGGCGCTGGCCGCGCGGGTTTGGGTCCGCCACGACGTCCCGGACGCGTCGCCGGACGCCCCCGCCGCAGCGGGTGGGGACGTCGTCGGGCGTGCCCGCTCGCACCTCGGGGTGCTGCGCGCGGTCGAGCAGGCGCTGGCCGGGTCGCGCGTGCTCGCGATCCGCTACCGGGACGGCCGCGGCGCGACCTCGGCGCGCCGGGTCGAGCCCGTGCTGCTCGCGCACACCGACGGTCGCTGGTACCTCGTCGCGTGGTGCCGGTCGCGCGAGGCGATCCGCTGGTTCCGGCTGTCGCGCGTCGAGCGCGCGGACCTCACCGCCCAGACGTACGCGCCCCGCCCGGTCGAGGACGTCGGCGAGCCGCCCGCCGGCGCGGCGGCGGTCTACGACCCTGCCTGACCCCGACCGCGGACGCCGCTCGGCGGTCGGCCGTCAGTCCCCGCGCAGGACGCAGAACTCGTTGCCCTCCACGTCGGCCAGGACGACGAACGTCTCCTGCTCGCCCTGGCCGACGTCGACGCGGCGCGCGCCGAGCCCTTCCAGCCGTGCGACGTCGGCCGCCTGGGTGGACGACGAGAAGTCGAGGTGCACGCGGTTCTTCACCGCCTTGCCCTCGGGGACCCGCTGGAAGACGAGGCTCGGCGGCCCGAGGACCGTCTCGCCGTCGCGCGGGTAGAGCACGGCCTCGCCGTGCGGTCCGGTCTCGCGCCCCGTCCAGCCGAGCGCGGCCTGCCAGAAGTCCGCCACGACGGCGGGGTCGGCGCAGTCGACCACGGCGCCGCTGAAGGTGAGTGTCATGCCGCCAGTGTGACGTGCGCCACCCACAGGGCCGTCGCGTCGACCCGACGGGTGCGGCGTCAGGCCGCGTCGGGGTCCGGCTCGACGAGCCGGCCGACGAGCGCGGGCAGCCAGTCCGCGGCCTGCGCGCGCCGTACGGCGTCCTCGCCGTCGGGGCTGAGGAACGCGTCCCTCGCCGCGGAGGTGTAGGCGCTGATGAGGACGCGGGTGGCGGCCGGGGCGTCGATCGCGAAGCGCATCCCGACGCTCGTGAGCACGCGCGTGAGGATGTCCGCGAGCTCCGTGCGGAACGACTCCTCCTGGTCCGCGAACCGGGCGGCGACCTGCGGGTCGCGCAGCGCGAGCAGCTCGAGCTCCGCGCTCATGAGGCACCACCGGCGCTCGTCGCGCGGGTCGGCCATGACGGCCGCGACGATCGTGGCGATCGCCTCGGGGGCGATGACGCCGTCGCGCACCGGGTCGTCCGGCAGGTGCTCGACGGCGGCCTCCAGGCTCCGCATCCGCATCCGGATCTCGCGCTCGGTGAGGGCGAGGAACAGCGACTCCTTGGTGTCGAAGTTCGAGTAGAACGCGCCGCGCGTGAAGCCCGCCGCCTCGCACACGGCCTCGATCGACGTGCCGTTGATGCCGTGCTCGGCGAACAGCCCGTAGGCGGCGTCGAGCAGGCGCTCACGGGTGCGCTCGCGGCGGGGGGAGAGGGGGGTCTCGCTCTCCGCGCCGCGTTCGACTCGGGTCGGGTCGAGGTCGGTGGTCACGCCGGACATGCTCCCACTGTCGGACGGGCCGTCCGCACCGGGCGGCCTTGCGATACATGAGTGTATCCGATACGGTCGCGTATCGGATACAGCGGCGTATCCTGAAATCCGTCTGACTCTCCTCAGGAGGCCGCTCGTGTCCTCAGCGCTGTACTCGCTCGGCCGCTGGGCGGTCGGGGCGCGCCGGCTCGTCCTCGCCTCGTGGCTCGGGATGCTCGTCCTCGCGGGCGCGCTCGCCGGCCTCGTCGGCCAGGGGCTCGACGACGAGGTGACCATCCCCGGCACCGAGTCCCAGGCCGCGCTCGACCGCCTGGCGGCGACGTTCCCGCAGGTCAGCGGCGCCTCCGCGCAGGTCGTCGTCGTCGCCCCCGACGGCTCGACCATCGAGGACGACGCGGTCCGCGGCCCCGTCGCGGACGCGGTGGCCGCGCTCGGCGACGTGGACGGCGTCGCCGCCGTGACGTCGCCCTACGACGACACCATGACCGCGTCGATCAGCGACGACGGCGTCGCGACGCTCATGACGGTCCAGCTCGACGAGAGCCAGAGCGAGGTCACCGACACCACGAAGGATGCGCTCGGTGACGTCGTCGACGACCTCGCCGCGGCCCTGCCCGACGGCGCGCAGGCCGCGCTCGGCGGCCAGCTCTTCAGCACCGAGTTCCCGACCCTCACCGTCACCGAGGCGCTCGGCCTCCTCGTCGCGCTCGTCGTGCTCGTCCTCACGTTCGGCTCGTTCGTCGCGGCCGGGCTGCCGCTCCTCAACGCCGTCGTCGGGGTCGGCGTGAGCATGGGGTTGCTGTTCGCCGCGACCGCCGTCGCGCAGATCAACTCCACGACCCCGATGCTCGCCGTCATGCTCGGCCTCGCCGTCGGCATCGACTACGCGCTCTTCATCGTGTCCCGGCACCGCGACGAGCTCGCCGGCGGGCTGAGCGTCGAGGAGGCCGCCGCCCGCTCCGTCGCGACCGCCGGCTCCGCGGTCATCTTCGCCGGCCTCACCGTGATGATCGCGCTCGTCGGCCTCGGCGTCGCCGGCATCCCGTTCCTCACCGTCATGGGCGTCGCCGCCGCAGTCGGCGTCGGCCTCGCCGTCCTCGTGTCGATCACGCTCCTCCCCGCGATGCTGGGCTTCGCCGGCGAGCGGCTCCGCCCGAAGGCTCCGCGCCGTCGTGGGCGTGGGCGACGGCGTGCGGGTGCGGCGTCGTCGGACCTCGACGAGACGACGAGGCGACGGACCGGACGAGCGGCGGGGGCGGGCTCGGATGCGACAGGGCGTCAAGCCGCGCTCGTGAACCCCCGCCCGGAAGACCAGGGTGACGGCGCGGCAGCCCCGAGCACCGAGGGCGCCCCCGCCGCGGACCCGACCCGGGACGTCTCCGACCCGACCACGACCGCGCACCGCAACCGGTTCTTCGCCGGGTGGGTGCGGACCGTCACGCGGGTCCCGCTGCTGACGATCGGTCTCGTCGTGGCGGCGATCGTGCTGCTGACGCTGCCGGCGCGGGACCTGCAGCTCGCGCTGCCCGACGCGGGGACGCTGCCCGAGGACAACCAGGCGCGCGTCACGTACGACCTGGTGTCCGAGCACTTCGGGCCCGGCTTCAACGGGCCGCTCATCGTCACCGGGACGATCGTCACGTCGACGGACCCGGTGGGGCTCATGGACGACCTGGGCGACGAGATCGCGGGCCTGCCGGGCGTCGCGGACGTGCCGCTCTCCACGCCCAACCTCACCGCGGACACGGGCATCGTCCAGGTCGTGCCGACGGGCGCGCCGGACTCGGAGGAGACCAAGGACCTCGTCACGGAGATCCGCGCGCAGCACGACCACTTCCTCGACGAGTACGGCGTGGACCTCGCGGTCACGGGCTTCACGGCGGTGGGGATCGACGTGTCCGCCAAGCTCGGGGCGGCGCTGCTGCCGTTCGCGTTCGTCGTCGTGGGCCTGTCGCTCGTGCTGCTGACCATGGTGTTCCGGTCGATCGCGGTGCCGATCAAGGCGACGCTCGGCTACCTGTTCTCGGTCGGCGCGGCGTTCGGCGTCGTGACGCTCGTGTTCGAGCACGGGTTCCTCGCCGACGCGCTGCACGTGACACGGCTCGGGCCCGTCATCTCGTTCATGCCGATCGTCCTCATGGGCGTGCTGTTCGGCCTCGCGATGGACTACGAGGTGTTCCTCGTCGCGCGCATCCGGGAGGACTACGTCCACTCCGGGAAGGCGCGGCGCTCGATCTTCACGGGGTTCCAGGCGTCGGCGAAGGTCGTCACCGCGGCCGCCGTCATCATGTTCGCCGTGTTCGTCGCGTTCGTGCCCGAGGGCGACATGAGCCTCAAGCCCATCGCGCTCGGGCTCGCGGTCGGCGTCCTCGTCGACGCGTTCGTCGTGCGCATGACGCTCGTGCCGGCCGTGCTCGCGATGCTCGGCGACAAGGCGTGGTGGATGCCGCGCTGGCTCGACCGCGTGCTCCCCTCGTTCGACGTCGAGGGCGAGGGGCTGTCCAAGGAGCTCGCGCTCGTGGACTGGCCGGAGCCCGGCAGCACGGACGCCGTCGTCGCGCACGACCTCGTGGTCGCCGGGGCGCACGGCCCCCTCGCGGAGCCGGTCACGGTCCGCGTGCCCGACGGCGGGTCGCTCGTCGTGCACGGGACGTCGCCCGCGGCGGTGTCCGGCGTCGTGCTGGCGCTCGCCGGGCGGCTCAGGCCGGCCGCCGGGGCCCTCAAGGTGACGGGCCTCGTCCTGCCCGAGCGCGCGCTGAGCGTGCGGCGCCGCGTCGCGCTCGTCGACCTCGCGGCCGACGTCGCGGCCCTGCCCGGCGACGCTCCCGCGCCCGCCGCGCACCGCGTGCCCGCGGCGTCGAGCGTCGCCGCGCTCCTGCGCGAGGGCCCGCGGCTGCTCGCCGTCGTGGGGACCGACGCCGTCACGTCGCCCGCGGAGCGGGCGGCGCTGGCCGACGTGCTCGGGCAGGCCACCGCGAGCGGCACGGCGGTCGTCCTGGGTGCCGTCGGACCCGCGCCCACGGACCTCGCCCCGCCCGGGACGCAGGTGCTCGACCTGCACGCCCCCGACCCCGCCCCCACGGTGCCCGCCCCCACCGACCCGGCGTCCGTCGTCGGCCCGCGCACCGAGGAGGTGCCCGCATGAGCGTCTTCCCGCCCGACACGGCGCAGACCGGACCGACCACCCCGGGCGCGCCCGCGCCTGCCCGCGCCCGGACCCGGGTCGACGCGCGACGCGTGTGGACCGTGGCCGCGACCGTCGCGCTCCCGCTCGCCGTGCTCGGCCTGCTCCTGTGGGCGCTGTGGAACCCGCAGGAGCGCCTCGACACCGTGCAGGCGGCGGTCGTCAACCTCGACGAGCCCGTGGAGGTCGACGGCCAGACCGTCCCCCTCGGGCGCCAGCTCACGGCGGGGCTGGTGAGCGGCGGCGCGGCGTCGACGGACACCGGTCCGGTCGCCGTCCAGCCCGACGCCGGCACGACGAACTACGACTGGGTCATCACCGACGCCGCCGACGCCGCGTCCGGGCTGGCCGACGGCACGTACTCCGCCGTCGTGACCATCCCGGAGGACTTCTCCGCCGCGGCCACGTCGTTCGGCGGCGACGCGTCCGACGCGACGCAGGCCACGCTGACGGTCGAGACGGCACCCGGCGGGCGCGTCGTGGACGAGGCGCTCGCGCGCATCGTCACGACCACCGCGACCTCGGTGCTCGGCACGACGCTGACCGAGAACTACGTCGACGGCGTGCTCGTCGGCTTCACGACCCTGAACGAGCAGCTCGGCGAGGCCGCGGACGGCGCCGACCAGCTCGCGGACGGCGCGTCCCAGGCGGACGACGGCGCGACGCGGCTCGCGTCCGGCGCGGGCGAGCTCGCGACCGGCGCCGGGGAGCTCGCGTCCGGGGTCGGCGAGCTCGGCTCGGGCGCCGACCGGCTCGCGTCCGGCGCCGGTGACCTGGCGAGCGGGGCGCAGGGCGTCGCGACGGGATCGCGCCAGGTCGCGGACGGCGTCGCGCAGTCGTCCACCGGCGCGGGCTCGCTCGCCACCGGCGCGCAGGGGCTGGCCGACGGCGTCGCGGCGGTCTCGACCGGCGTGTCCGACCTCGCGACCGGGCTCGGCACGCTCGACGCCTCGATCTCTGCCGTTCCCCTTCCCGACGGCGGGTCGACGTCGCTCCCGTCGCTCGGGACCAGCCTCGCGACGGGGTCACGGGACGTCGCCGGCGGCCTCGCGCAGGTCGTCGCCGGGATCGAGCAGCAGAAGGTCCAGGCGGGGTGCGCGGCGGCCCCGACGTCGCCCGCGTGCGTGGCGCTCGACCAGCAGCTCGCCGCGCTGCGACCGCTCGCGGTGGGCGCGGCGGAGGTCGCGGCGGGGAACGCCGCCCTCGCCGGGGTGCCGTCGGGCGCGGACGGGCCCACCGGGCTGTACGCGCTCGCGGCCGGGGTCGACCAGGCCGCGCAGGGCGCGGACCGGCTCGCGACCGGGGCGGCGCAGGCCGCCACCGGCGCGACGGGCGTGGCCGGGGGCGCGCGCGACCTCTCGACGGGGCTCGGGCAGCTCGCCGGCGGTGCGGACCAGGTGGCCGACGGCGCCGCCCGGCTCGCCGGAGGCGCGGGCGCGCTGTCGTCGGGGGCGGACGGCCTCGCGACCGGCGTCGGGGCGCTCGGGACGGGAGCCGACCAGCTCGCCACGGGGACGCAGGAGCTCGCGACGGGCGCGGGCGACCTCGCGGGCGGCGTCGCGCAGCTCGCGGACGGGACGAGCGAGCTCGCCCAGGGCCTCGGCGACGCGACGGAGCAGATCCCCTCGTACACGGACGCCGAGCGCGAGAACCTCTCCGCGGTCGTCGCGGACCCGGTGGCCGCTCCGGGCGTCGAGGACCTCGGCACCGGGTCGACCGGCCCGCTGTTCGCCGTCCTCGCCCTGTGGCTCGGCGCGCTCGCGATCTTCGTCGCGTTCCCGCCCGTGCCCGCGAAGCTGCTCGGGTCGACCCGGACCGCGGGGCGGCTCGCGCTCGCCGCGCTCGCGCTGCCGGCGGGGATCGCCGCCGCGACGGGCCTCGTGGTCGGCGGCGTCCTCGCCGCGGTCGAGGGAGCGAGCGCGGGCGGCTGGGTCGGCCTGCTCGCGGTCGGCGCGCTCGCGTCGGTGGTCTTCGTCGCGCTCAACCAGGCGCTCGCCGCCCTGCTCGGGAACGTGGGGCGGGCGATCAGCCTGCTCGTCGCGGTCCTGCTCGTCGCGACCGGCATCGTCGCGACCGTCCCTGCCGCGCTCACCGGGCTGCGCGACCTGCTGCCCGTGGGCTCGGCGCTCCGCCTGCTCACGTCGATCGTCGACCCGGGCGCGGCCGGGGGAGCGGGTGACGCCGTCGCGCTGGTGCTCTGGGGCCTCGCGTCCGTCGCGGTGACGACGCTCGTCGTCGCCCGCCGCCGGTCGGTCCGCGTCGAGCAGCTGCTCCGGGCCTGAGCCGGGTCTGGTGCCGAGCGCCGTGGGCGCGAGAGGATGCCTCGCATGACGCACGGGGGCACGGCAGCAGGACGACGGCGGACCGAGCGCGCGGGGCGCCTCGCGAGGGCGCTGGGGGTCGTCGCAGCGGTCGTCGGTACGGCTCTGCTCGTCGCGTGGGCGAACCGGTGGTACGTCGCGGAGATGTTCGCGCGCTCCGCGGGCGCGCCGGACGGCGCAGACTGGTGGTACGTCTACGACCGCCTGCGCCAGGCGCACGTGACCCTCGTCGCGGCGGTCGTCGCGCTCGGCGTCGCCGGGCTCCTGTGGGCCGTCGGCCGCCGGGCGAGGAGCCCGCGGCCGGGACCGGCCGTCGAGGCGCCGGGAGCCTGATCCCGCCGCGTCGCCGTCTGCGTCGGCGTGGCGCGGTGCGGGTGTGGGCGGCGGCCGTCAGACTCGCTCGGCAGGACGCGGACGGCGGGAGCCGTCCGTCGGGCGAGGGGACGGTGCACCGATGGACCAGCAGAAGGCACGGGAGATCAAGTCGCAGCTCGCGGACTACGCGCGCGAGCTCGCGGAGCGGTCGGGGCTGCCGGGCCGGTCGGACACGGAGATCGAGGCGCGCGACGTGCCCGACGCTGCGGACGTCGTGCGCGCGCCCACCCTCGCGATCGGCCTCGCCCCGCACGACGACGGCGGGTACGCCATCGCGGTCCGGTACCGGCTGGGCGTGCCCACCGCGCGCAGCATCGCGCGCAAGGTCGCCTCGGAGGCGGGGGACACGGTCGACGTGCGACGCACGGGGCGGATCCGGCCCCTCGCCGCGGCGCCGGGTTCGGGGCGTGCGGGCGCCGACGGACCGGGCCTGCGCCCGCCGGTCGTCACGGCGTACGCGACCGGCGAGACCGGCCGGGTCCGGCCGCTGCGTCCCGGGGTCTCGATCGCCCACGTGGACGTCACCGCGGGGACGCTCGGCGCGTTCGTGCGGGTCGCCGAGCCGCCCGTGGCGGGCGCGGACGCCGCGTCGGTCTACGCGCTCTCGAACTGGCACGTGCTCGCGGGGTCGCCGTCCGCCCGGGTCGGGGACGTCGTCGTGCAGCCCGGCCCCGCCGACGGCGGCAGCGCGCCGGACGACCGCGTCGGGACCCTCGCCGCGCTCGTCCCGCTGGAGGCGGGCGTCACGCAGACCGTCGACGCCGCCGTCGCGCTCCTCGACGACCCGACCGTGGACCCGGAGTACCCCGTCGGCCGGATCATGGAGACCGCGGTCGCGCTCGGCGGTGAGGCGGTCGGGAAGCCCGGCCGGACCACCGGCGTCACGACAGGGCGCGTCACGGCGATCGAGCTCGACGACGTCGTGGTGGGCTACGGCGACGGCCTCGGCGCGCTGCGGTTCGACGACCAGATCGAGGTCGAGTCGACGGGCGACGGGCCGTTCTCGCGCGGCGGCGACTCCGGGTCGCTCGTGTACCGCGAGGACGGGGTCGCGCTGGGGCTGTTGTTCGCGGGGTCGGAGACGGGCGGCGCGAACGGCACGGGGCTCACGTACTGCAACCCGATCGGGACCGTCCTCGAGCGGCTGGGCGCGACGCTGCTCGCGTGACGCCGCCCGGCACGGACTCCCGGCCCTGCCGCGAACGCCCCGACGGGCGCACAATGAGGTCGGGAGGTGGTTCGCCGTGGCGACCCTCGAACGAGCCCGCGAGGCCAAGGCCGCGCTCCGCGACGAGCTCGCGGGCCTCGACGGAGTGACCGGCGTCGGGATCGCCCGTGCCGACGCGTCGGGCGCGCCCGGGCGCGGCCCGCGGGCGCAGGACGTCGTCGACGACTGGCTGCTGCGCGTGAACGTGACCTCGGACGACGTCGACGTCCCCGAGACCGTCGACGGCGTGGAGGTCGAGGTCCGCGTCGTCGGGGACGTCACGGCGTCGCGCGTCTGAACCCCGCGACGCCCGCGCGAGAGGGCCGGGGAGGTCGCCACCCACGCCGCGGCCCGGCACCGCACCCCGTGGGCGGCACCGGGCCGGGTCGCCGGGTCACCGGTCGACGTGCTCACCGGGTCGACGTGCTCACCGGGTCACGACGCGCGGGCGTAGCGGGCGGGGTCGGCGTCGAAGAGGGGACCGCACGACGAGCAGCACAGCCAGTAGCGGACGCCCTCGTGGTCACGGACGAGCCCGGCCGCCTCGGCGTGCGCCTTGACGGTCGTGCTGCCGGGCATGACGGGGCACTCGGCGAGGTCGTCGTCCGGCACGGAGCCGACCGAGGGTGCGGCGTGCGCGTGGCAGGCGCCGGCCGGCTCGGGGCGGGCGTCGTCGTGCGGCGGGGCGTCGTCGTGGTGGTGGCACATGCGGGTCCTCCTGAGGGTCGGGACGGTCAGACGCCGGCGAGCTGCACGGCCGGCGTGGTCGGGGTGGTGGCCGTCGGGTCCGGGCTCGTGGCCCGGCTCCGGAACGACCGCAGGCGCAGGCTGTTGCCCACGACGAAGACGCTGGAGAACGCCATCGCGGCGCCCGCGAGCATGGGGTTGAGCAGGCCGAGCGCGGCCAGCGGGATCGCGGCGACGTTGTAGGCGAACGCCCAGAAGAGGTTCACCTTGATCGTGCCGAGGGTCCGGCGTGACAGGCGGATCGCGTCGGCCGCGGAGCGCAGGTCGCCCCGCACGAGGGTGATGTCGGCGGCCTCGATCGCGACGTCCGTCCCGGTCCCCATGGCGAGGCCCAGGTCCGCCTGGGCCAGAGCGGCGGCGTCGTTCACGCCGTCGCCGACCATCGCGACGACCTTGCCCTCGCCCTGGAGGCGGCTGACGACGTCGACCTTGTCGCGCGGCATGACCTCCGCGATCACCTCGTCGATGCCCACCTCGGCCGCGATCCGGCGTGCGACGGTCGCATTGTCCCCGGTGAGGAGCACGGGGGTGAGGCCGAGTGCGCGGAGCAGGCGGATCGCCTCGGCGCTCGTGGGCTTGACCGCGTCGGCCACCACGAGGACGCCGCGGGCGCGCCCGTCCCAGCCGACGACGACGGCGGTGCCGCCCTGCTCCTCGGCGCGGGCCTTGGCGTCGGCGAGCTCGCGCGGGAGGTGCTGCGCCCACTCGGCGAGGAGCGACTCGCGGCCGACGAGCACGGCGTGCCCGTCCACGACGCCCTGCACGCCCTTGCCCTCGACGTTGGTGAACTCCGCGGGCACGGGGAGCGGGCCCACCTCCTGGGCGGCGCCCCGGGCGATCGCCCGGGCGACCGGGTGTTCCGAGGCGTCCTCGAGCGCCCCGGCGAGGCGCAGGAGCTCGGCGCGGTCGACACCGGTGCCCGTGACGACGTCGGTCAGCGTCATGACGCCCGTCGTCACGGTCCCTGTCTTGTCGAGCACGACGGTGTCCACGGTCCGGGTGGACTCCAGCACCTCGGGTCCCTTGATGAGGACGCCCATCTGGGCTCCGCGGCCCGTCCCGACGAGCAGCGCCGTCGGGGTGGCGAGACCGAGCGCGCACGGGCACGCGATGATGAGCACCGCGACGGCGGCGGTGAACGCGGCCGAGGCCGGCGCGCCGGCGCCGAGCCACGCGCCGAGGGCGCCGACGGCGATCGCGATGGCGACGGGGACGAAGACGGCCGAGACGCGGTCGGCCAGCCGCTGGACCTGGGCCTTGCCGGACTGCGCGTCCTCGACGAGGCGGGCCATCTGCGCGAGCTGGGTGTCGCCGCCGACGCGCGTCGCGCGCACGACGAGCCGCCCGCCCGCGTTGACGGTCGCACCGGTGACGGCGTCGCCCTCGCCCACCTCGACGGGCACGGACTCGCCCGTGAGCATCGAGGCGTCGACGGCGGACGTGCCGGCCACGACCGTGCCGTCCGTCGCGATCTTCTCGCCGGGGCGCACGACGAACTCGTCGCCCACGGCGAGCTCCGAGATCGGGACGCGGGTCTCGGCGCCGTCGCGCAGCACCGCCACGTCCTTGGCGCCGAGCTCGAGCAGGGCGCGCAGCGCGGCGCCCGCCTGCCGCTTGGACCGCTTCTCGAAGTAGCGGCCCGCGAGGATGAAGGTCGTGACGCCGGCCGCGACCTCCAGGTAGATGTTCCCGGCGCCGTCGGTGGGCGCCACGGACAGCGTGAACGGGTGGGTCATGCCCGGCTCGCCCGCCGTGCCGAGGAACAGCGCGTAGAGGGACCAGAGGAACGCGGCGCTGGTCCCCACGGAGATGAGGGTGTCCATCGTCGCCGCACCGTGGCGCAGGTTGGTCCACGCGGCGCGGTGGAACGGCCAGGCCGCCCACACCACGACGGGCGCGGCGAGCACGAGGCTGGCCCACTGCCAGTACGTGAACTGGAGCGCGGGGACCATCGCCATCGCGATGACCGGGACCGAGAGCACGACGGCCCCGACGAGGCGCTGCCGCAGCGCGGTGAGCTCGGGGTCGGCGTCGTCCGCCTCGCCCGGCGTCGGGACCTCGGGGTCCTCGACGCGCGGGAGCTGGGCGGTGTACCCCGTCTTCTCGACCTCGGCGATGAGCGTGGCCGCGTCGACGCCCTCCGGGACGGTGACCTTCGCCTTCTCCGTCGCGTAGTTCACGGTCGCGGTGACGCCCTCGAGCCGGTTGAGCTTCTTCTCGATCCGCATGGCGCACGAGGCGCAGGTCATCCCGCCGATCTCGAGCTCGACGAACGTCCCCGGCGGCGGGGCGGCCGATGTCGTCATGAGGTTCTCCTTCCGGCCGGGCGGCGTGCCGCCCGGTGCAGGGTCGTCAGTGGTCGTGCGGGGTCGTGTCGTGGTCGGCCGCGGGGGCGTCGCCCGTCGCGTCCGCGGCGGGAGCGGCCTCGACCGTGAAGGCGGCGGTGCGTACCTGACCCTCGACCTGGAAGTCGAGGTAGAGGAGGTACCGGCCCGCGGTGGGCGCCTCGACGCCGAACGTCACGGTCGGGCCCGACACCTCGCCCGGCACTGCCTCGGCGCCCTCGGGGTGGGCGTGCAGGTAGGCGAGGTCGCCGTCACGGAGCGCGACGAGGTGACCGAAGGCACCGAGGTACGGCTCGAGCGTCGTGACCGGCTCGCCGTCCCGCGTGACCTGGAGCGTCAGCCGCGAGACGGTCCCGGCCTCGAGGTTCCCCTCGAGCGCGACGTCGTACCCGTCGACCGACGCGGTGGTCGTCGGGGCGTCCGCCCGGACGGGCACGACGTCGCCCGCGACCTCGACGGTGCGGCTCAGGGTGAGCGGGTCGCCGCCGGTGGGGACGGCGTCGGCGTACACGCGGTAGGTGCCCGCGGCGTCCCACGTCCAGGGCACCGACCAGCGGCCTGCCTCGTCCAGCTCGGGGTGGGCGTGGCGGTAGTGCGCCCCGTCGGAGCGCACGACGACGAGGTGCAGGCGCTGCTCGTGCGCGACGGCGAAGTCGGTCACCGGAGCGCCCGCGGGGTCGGTCAGGGTGAAGGCGAGCTCGCCGGGCGTGCCCGGCGTCCGCGGCGCCTCGATCTCGCCGAGCGTGTAGCCGCCCTGCTCCAGGGACAGTCCGCCGACCATGTCCGCTCCTCTCGTGGTCTCCTGCGGGGGGTCCTCGCTCGTGGCGACGTGCTGCTCCGGCGCGTGCGCGGCGGGCGGCTCCGGCAGCGCGCCCTCGGGGACGACGGCGCCCGCGACCGCGGCCGAGGCCACGAACACGACCCCGAGCCCGGCGACGTAGAGCCCGATCCGGGCGGGGGCTCTCATCGCACCCGCTCCGCGCTGTAGCCGGCCTCGTCGACGGCGGCGAGGACCGCGACGTCGTCGAGGGGCTGGTCGGCCGTGACGACGAGCCGACCGGTGGTCGCGCTGACGTCGATCGCGGTGACGCCGGGCACCTGCCCGACCTCCTCGCGCACCGACATCTCGCAGTGGCCGCACGTCATGCCGGTCACCTGGTACTCGATCTCGACGATGCTCACGACGTTCCTCCTCGGTGCTGATACCCCCATGGGGTATGACTAGGATGGCGAATATACCCAGAGGGGGTATCGAGGTCAAGGAGGAGAGATGCGCGACGTGGACAGGCCGGCGGACGTGGTGGTGGTCGGTGGCGGAGCCGCCGGCCACGCCGCCGTGACGACGCTGCGCGGCGAGGGGTTCGACGGTCGCGTCGTCCTCGTGCACGGCGAGGAGGAGGCGCCCTACCTGCGCACCCTCGTCGACAAGGCGATCCTCCAGGGCCTGCTCACCGCGGAGCAGGCCGCCCTGCCGGTGCCGCCCGACGTCGAGCTCGTGCGGGCGCGCGCGACCGGGCTGGACCCCGCGCGGCGGGCCGTCGTCCTCGCGGACGGGCGCGAGCTCACCGCCGCCGCCGTGGTCCTCGCGACCGGCGCGGTCCCTCGACCCGGCCCGGCCGTGGACCGCCTGCCGGCGCTCGCGGGCGCCGACGCCGGGGAGCCCCGCGTGGTGCACCTGCACACCGCGCGGGACGCCGTGCGGCTGCGTGCCCTGCTCGGCCCCGATCCCGCGCGGCGCACGGTCACCGTGCTCGGCGCCGGGTTCGTCGGGTCCGAGACCGCCGCCTGGCTCGCCGAGGTCGGCGCGACCGTCCACCTCGTCGCCCGCTCCCGGCTCCCCCTCGCCGAGGCGCTCGGGGCCGCGGTCGCGCGCGCCGTCGCCATGCTCCACGAGGAGCACCTCGACGCCCACCTCGGCTGCCGGGTCGAGGCGGTGACGGAGCATCCGGGCGGCGTCACCGTGCGCCTCGCGGGCGGGACGACCCTGGAGTCCGACCTCGCCGTCGTCGCACACGGCACCGCGCCCGCCGCGCCCGGCACCGGCACCGGCACCGGCACCGGCGGCGTCGATGTCGACGACCGCCTCGCTGTTCGTGGCGCGCCCGGCCTGCTCGCCGCCGGGGCGGTCGCCGGCCACCGGGACCGGCGCGGACGACGGTTCCGGACCGACCACTGGGACGCCGCCGCCGCGCAAGGCACCCACGCGGCGCGCGCCGTCCTGCGCCGTCTCGTCGGCGGCCCGGACCCCGGCCCGTACGTGCCCGACGCCGGGTTCACTCTCGTGCTGCACGGCACCCAGGTCGCCGGGTTCGGCGTCGCCGTGCCCGGCGCGACCCCGGAGCACCGCACGCTCGACGGCGGCGGGCTGCTCACCGAGCTCCGCGTCGGGGGCGACCTCGTCGCGGCGGTCGGTCTCGGTGCGACGCGTGAGCTCCACGCGCTGCGCTCCGAGCTGCGCCGGCCCTGAGGTGGTGGCTCCGGGGTGTCTGCCTCGGGCGTGCTCGGGCGCGAGAATGGTCGCGTGACCACCGAGCGACTTCCCCGTGTCCGCGCGTCCGAGCTCGTCGGGCGCGGCTGGCTCAACACCGGCGGCCGCGACCTGACCCTCGCCGACCTGCGCGGCAAGATCGTGCTGGTCGACTTCTGGACCTTCTGCTGCGTCAACTGCCTGCACGTCCTCGACGAGCTGCGCGAGCTCGAGGAGCGGCACCGCGACGTGCTGGTCGTCGTCGGCGTGCACTCGCCGAAGTTCGAGCACGAGGCGGACCCGGCGGCGCTCGCGGCCGCGGTCGAGCGGTACGAGGTCCACCATCCCGTGCTCGACGACCCGGAGCTCGTCACCTGGTCCGCGTACGCGGCGCGCGCCTGGCCGACGCTCGTGGTCGTCGACCCCGAGGGCTACGTCGTCGCGCAGATGGCGGGGGAGGGGCACGCGTCCGCGATCGCCGCCCTCGTCGAGGAGCTCGTCGCGGAGCACGACGCGAAGGGCACGCTGCACCGCGGCGACGGCCCGTACGTGGCGCCTGCGCCGTCGTCCGGCACGCTGCGCTTCCCCGCGAAGGCGATCGAGCTGCCCGGCGGCAACCTCCTCGTCGCGGACGCGGGGCACCACGCGCTCGCCGAGCTCCTGCCCGACGGCGAGACCCTCGTCCGGCGCATCGGGTCCGGCGAGCGCGGGCTCGCCGACGGCGGCCCGGACGACGCACGATTCGCCGAGCCCAACGGGCTGTGCCTGGTCCCGGTCGAGCTCCGACCGTGGCTCGGGTACGACGTCGTCGTCGCGGACACGGCCAACCACGTCCTGCGCGGGGTGCGCCTCGCGGACGGCCACGTGACCACCGTCGCAGGAACGGGCGAGCAGTTCATGGTCGGCGGGGTCGAGAACGTCGTGCTGCGGGAGGGACGGGGCGCCGACGTCACGGGCCACGGTCCTGCCGCGGCGGGCGGTCAGTACGCGCCGCTCGACGTGCGACTCTCGTCACCCTGGGACGTGGCCTGGTCGCAGGACCTCGCGGCGTTCGTCGTGGCGATGGCCGGGAACCACACGCTGTGGGCGTTCGACGGCGAGCAGGGGTCGATGACGCACCTCGCCGGGACCATGAACGAGGGCCTGGAGGACGGGCCCGGCGCGTCGGCCTGGTTCGCGCAGCCGTCCGGGCTGGCCGTCGACCAGGACGGGGCCGTCTGGGTGGCCGACGCCGAGACGTCGGCGCTGCGCCGCGTGACCGCGGTCCCCGGCGAGGGTGTGGAGGTGCGGACCGCCGTCGGGCAGGGGCTGTTCGACTTCGGCCACCGCGACGGCCCGGCCGAGCAGGCGCTGATGCAGCACCCGCTCGGGGTCGCGACGCTGCCGGACGGGAGCGTCGTCGTCGCCGACACCTACGACGGCGCGCTGCGCCGGTTCGCGCCCGCGGCCGGTGACGGCGGGAGCGTCGGGGACGACGCGGACGGGACGCGGCTCGCGGGCGAGGTCACGACCCTGGCGACGGGCCTCGCGGAGCCGAGCGGCGTCGTCGTGCAGGTGGGCGAGGGGCCGGACGGCGAGCCGCAGGTCCACCTGCTCGTCGTGGAGTCCGCGGCGCACCGCCTGACGCGCGTCGCGCTCCCGGCGTCGCTCGCGGGCGAGGTGCTCGACGGCGGCGCGCACCGCACCCAGCGGCCCGTCACCGACATCGGGGCAGGGCCGTTGTGGCTCGACGTGCCGTTCGTCCCGGCGCCGGGGCAGAAGCTCGACGACCGGTTCGGCCCGTCGACGGAGCTGCACGTGAGCGCGACGCCGCCCGACCTGCTGCTGTCCGGGGAGGGTGTCGGCGTCGAGCTCGGCCGCGACCTGGTCATCAACCCCGCGGTCGGCGAGGGCGTGCTGCACGTGACGGCCCGGGCGGCGTCGTGCGACGTCGTCCCGCTCGGCCCCGACGGCGAGCCCGACCCGGACGTGTTCCCCGCGTGCCACCTCGCGCAGCAGGACTGGGGCGTCCCCGTCCGGGTCGTCGACCGCGGCGAGCCGGGCGACGTCCCGTCCCTCACGCTCCCGCTGCGGGGCTGAGCGACGCCGTCGAACCCGGGAATGCTCCCCAGCGAGACCTGCTCGTGAGGAACGACCCCGGGTTCGGCGGCGGATGTCAGGCCCAGGTGAGGAGCTCCTCGCCGCGGGCGGCCCAGGCGCCCACCTCCGCGAGGGAGGTCACGTCGTCCGGGGCGGCCTCGAGCGCGACGACCGGGCACACGGCGGACCGGCCGCCGGCACGGACGGCCTTCGGGTCCCACGAGACGAGGACGGTGCCGCGCTCGACGTGGTCGCCCTGCGCGACGTGCGTGGTGAAGCCCTCGCCGCCGAGCTGGACGGTGTTGATGCCGAGGTGGACGAGGACCGCACGGCCGTCGTCGTGCTGGACGACGAACGCGTGCGGGTGCAGCTTGACGACCGTGCCCGTGATGGGCGCGACGGCCTCGCCGCCCTGCGCGTCGTCGGGCTCGACGGCGAGCCCCGGGCCGACGAGCCCGGCGGAGAAGACGGGGTCGTCGACGTCGCCGACGTCCACGACCGTGCCCGTGACGGGGACGAGCACCGTGAGCGGCGCCGCCATCAGCGCAGGTCCTCGATGTCGGAGGCGATGTTGTCGGCGTCGGGCCCGACGATGACCTGGATCGCCGCGCCCGAGCGCACGACGGCGATCGCCCCGGCGGCGGTCAGCGTGGCGTCGTCGACGAGCGCCGGGTCCTCGACCTCGACGCGCAGGCGCGTGATGCACGCCTCCAGGTCGAGGACGTTCGCGTCGCCGCCGAGGCCTCGGAGGATCTGCTCTGCCTTGCTCACGGGTGCTCCTCGTGGTCGTGTTCCGGCCGGGGCCGGGTCAGGTGTCCCGGCCGGCAGCCGTGCCGGTCGGGGTGCGCGGGGCGCGCGGGGTCGGGGCGCCGTCGCCGGGGTGGTGCGACGGCGGTGGTGCTGCGGTGGTGCCGGTCCTCACATGAGGTCGGCGAGGTCGGACGCGATCGTGTCGACCTGCGGGCCGACGACGACCTGCACGACGCGGCCGTTGACCATGACGCCGAACGCCCCGGCGCGCCGCAGGAGCGCGGCGTCGACGAGCGCGGGGTCCTTGACGAGCGATCTGAGCCGGGTGGTGCACGGGTCGATCTCGTCGATGTTGGCCACCCCGCCGAGGCCGGCGAGGATCGTCGCGGCGCGCTCCGCGTCGGACTGTGTCATCGGTCGTTCCCTTCGGTCGCCCGGGCCGGCACTGGCACGGGGTCGAGGTGGTCGGTGGTCGTCGTGCCGGGGGTGCTCGTCGGGTCGGTCGCGCCGCTGCGCGGCACGAGCGTCGGTCGCGCCTCGCGCAGCGGGACGAACACGCTGTACCGGTCGCCGCGGTAGCTCGACCGGGAGTACATGAGCGGCGCGTCGCCTGCGAACGTGCGGCGCACCGTGCGCATGACGGCTCGCGAGGCACGCAGCCCGAGGAGCTTCTGCTCCTGCACCGTGGCGTCGGACGCGGTGATGGTGTCCTCGCCCCAGGTGGGGGCCAGGCCGCGCTCGCGCAGGGCGCCGTAGAGGCTCTCGGGGACGCCGTCGTCGAGCAGGTCCGGGGCGAGGTCGACGGGGATCCACGCCTCCTCGACGCTCATGGGGGACCCGTCGGCGGAGCGCAGGCGCACCACGTGGTGCATGGGGTCGCCCGTCGCACGCCCGAGCGACTCGGCGACCGACGCCGGCGCGGGCGCCGTGCCGACCTCGAGCACCTCGCTCCCCGGCTCCATGCCACGGCGTCGCGCCTCCTCGCCGAACGTCGTGAGGCGCATCTCGAAGTCCGCGCGGGGCGGGGCGACGAACGTCCCGCGACCCTGCGCGCGCTCGAGCACGCCCTCGGTGACGAGCGCGTCGATCGCCTGGCGCACGGTCATGCGCGAGACGCCGAACTTCTCGGTCAGGCTGCGCTCCGAGGGCACCGCGTCGCCGACCGAGAGCTCGCTCGCCACGAGGTCGGCGAGGTAGGCGCGCACCGTGAGGTACTTGTGCTCGCTCGCCTGCGATCGTGACCTGCTCATCGTCGTGCCGCGTCCTCGTCGTCGTCCTGGTCCTTCGTCCGCGTCCGTGCCCTGGCCGGACGGACGACCCTGCGTCGGTGCCTCGATCTCCACGGGTGCATTGTCCGTCGTGCGACCTGCGGCGACGCGGGTCCTGGACCTGTCCGTGTGTCCCGGGTCACCTCCGGGGGTTGACACATCATGAGGTCTAGACCACTCTTCCTGCAAGTGGTCCAGACAACCTGGACCGGATGTCCGGCACGACGAGCCAGGAACGACCCCAGTCGTCCTCGGCGTGCCCGGAGACCGGCAACGACGCCCGTACGACGTCGCGCCACCGCTGCCGCACGACGCACCTCGGCCTGCGCCCCAGGCCCACCCAGGAGGAGAACGACACATGACCACCGTCGCCGAACCGACGAGGACGAAGAAGGGGGTGCCCGGCTTCGCGCAGCTCCAGCGCGTCGGGCGCTCCCTCATGCTGCCCATCGCGTCCCTGCCCGCCGCCGCGCTGCTGCTGCGGCTCGGGCAGCCCGACATGCTCGGCGCCGACGGGGTCGCCGGGACGTTCGCGTGGATGCAGCCCGTCGCCGACGTGCTCGGCGCGGCGGGCAACGCGCTGTTCGCCAACCTGCCGATCATCTTCGCCCTCGGCGTCGCGGTCGGGTACGCGAAGAAGTCCGACGGGACGACGGGCCTCGCGGCCCTCATCGGCTACCTCGTCTTCAAGGGCGTCAGCGACTCGCTCTCGCCCTACGTGCTCGGCAAGCCCGCCGAGGGAGACGCGCAGGAGCTCATCAACTACGGCGTGCTCGGTGGCATCGTCATCGGTCTCACCGCGGCTCTGCTCTACCAGAAGTACTACCGGATCAAGCTGCCCCCGTACCTCGCGTTCTTCGGCGGGCGACGCTTCGTCCCCATCATCACCGCGGGTGTGTCGGTCCTCATCGCCGTCGTCGGCGCCCTGATCTACCCGGCCTTCGACTGGCTGATCAACGACACGATCGGCGGGTTCGTCACAGGGTCGACGATCCTCGGGGCGTTCATCTTCGGCACGCTCAACCGCCTGCTCGTCCCGATCGGTCTGCACCACCTGCTCAACTCGCTGCCGTGGTTCCAGTTCGGCGAGTACACCTCGGCCGACGGCACGGTCGCGCAGGGAGACATCTTCCGCTTCCTCGCGGGCGACCCCACGGCGGGCACGTTCCTCACCGGCTTCTTCCCGATCATGATGTTCGCCCTCCCGGCCGCGGCGCTCGCGATCGTCCACACCGCCAAGCCGGCCCAGCGCAAGGTCGTCGCGGGCATCATGGGCTCCGCCGCGCTCGTCTCCTTCGTCACGGGCGTCACCGAGCCGCTGGAGTTCGCGTTCGTCTTCGTGGCCTACCCCCTGTACGTCATCCACGCGGTCCTCACCGGGACGTCGCTCGCCCTCGTCAACGCGCTCGGCATCCGCGACGGCTTCGGGTTCTCGGCGGGCGCGATCGACTACCTGCTGAACTTCCGGATCGCGGAGATGCCGCTCCTGCTCATCCCGATCGGGCTCGGGTACGCGGCGATCTACTACTTCCTCTTCCGCTTCGTCATCACGCGCTGGAACCTGCGGACCCCCGGCCGTGAGGACGACACCGACGGCGCCGTCGAGGCGACGGGTGCCGCGGGCGCGGTCGACGCCCCTGTGGTCGAGGGGTCGGCGTCCGACGTCCCGGCGACCGGGCGCGGCGACCGCGCTGCCGGAGGCACCGAGGCCGACGTCCCCAGCCGCACCGGCTCGGGCGGCGGAGGCACGGCGTGACCGTCGCCGACGACGCGACGCGCGCACCCGCGCGGGTCTCCGACCCGGGGCTGACCGGCGTGCCGGTCAGCCCCGGGCGGGGGGCGGGGACGGTCGTGCGCATGCCCGACCCGGTCCCCGAGCCCGACCCGGCCCCGCTCGCCGCGGACAGCACGGACGCCGACGTGGACCTCGCGGTGACGCAGGTCCTCGCGGCGGTCACCACCGTCCAGGAGGACCTCACGGCCCGCGCCGCGCGGGCCGAGGGCACCGCGGCGGAGGTGCTCGGCGTGACCGCCGCGATGGCGGCGGACCCGGCCCTGGCGCGCGACGCCGTCGGGCGGGTGCGCGAGCAGCGCTCCACCCCGGCGCGTGCGGTGTGGGACGCGGCGGGCGTCGTCGTCGGGCAGCTCGAAGCCCTGGGCGGGCTCATGGCCGAGCGGGCCCGAGACGTGCGCGACGTGCGCGACCGGATCGTCGCGACGCTGCTCGGCCTGCCTGCCCCGGGCGTGCCCGACCCGGGGTTCGCGTTCGTGCTCGTCGCGGACGACCTCGCGCCCGCGGACACCGCGCAGCTCGACCCCGAGCGCGTGCTTGCGGTCGTGACGCGCGGCGGCGGGCCGACGTCGCACACGGCGATCCTCGCGCGCTCCCTCGGCATCCCGGCCGTCGTGGCGGTCGAGGACGCGCTGACGCTGCACGACGGCGAGACGGTGCTCGTGGACGGCGGGCTCGGCACGGTCGAGCGCGAGCCGTCCGCCGAGGACGTGGCCGCCGTCGTCGCCGCGCGGGGCGCCCGGGGCGAGCGCCGCCGGTTCGACGGCGAGGGCCGGACGGCGGACGGTCGTCGCGTCGAGCTCCTCGCCAACGTCGCGAACGGGGAGGACGCGCGGGCCGCCGCGGAGGCGGGTGCGGAGGGCGTGGGGCTCTTCCGCACCGAGGTGTGCTTCCTGGGCCGCACGGTCGAGCCGACGATCGACGAGCAGGTCGCGGCCTACCGCGAGGTGCTCGCGGCGTTCGGCGGGCGCAAGGTCGTCGTGCGCACGCTCGACGCGGGCGCGGACAAGCCGCTCCCGTTCGTCACGCCCGAGGCCGAGCCCAACCCGGCGCTCGGCGTGCGCGGGCTGCGTACCGCCCGCCGGCACCCCGAGGTGCTCGACCGCCAGCTCACGGCGATCGCGCGCGCCGCGGCGGCGGAGTCAGCTGACGTGTGGGTCATGGCGCCGATGATCGCGACGCCGGACGAGGCGGAGTCGTTCGTCGCGCTGTGCGCGGAGCACGGCCTCGGCACCGCGGGCGTGATGATCGAGGTGCCGGCCGCGGCCCTCGGTGCGCGCTGGGTGCTCGCCAAGGCGTCGTTCGCGAGCATCGGCACGAACGACCTCACGCAGTACACGATGGCCGCGGACCGCGAGGTCTCCGACCTGGCGCGCCTGTCGACGGCCTGGCAGCCGACGGTCCTCGCGCTCGTCGGGGCCACGGGATCGGGAGCGGCGCTCAACGGTCGCCCGCTCGGCGTCTGCGGCGAGGCGGCCGCCGACCCGGTGCTCGCGCCGGTGCTGGTGGGGCTCGGCGTGACGTCGCTGTCCATGACGCCCCGAGCGCTCGCGGACGTCGCCGCGGTGCTGGCCGCGACGACGTCGGAGCAGTGCGAGGAGCTCGCGTTCCTCGCGCTCCAGCAGCCCACGCCCGACGCCGCCCGCGCGGCCGTGCGCGCCCGCCTCCCGATCCTCGCGGAGCTGGGCCTCTAGCCCGCGCCCGGCCTCGCTGCCGAACCCGGGGTTGTTCCTCACCGACTCGTCACGGTGGGGAGCAACCCCGGGTTCGGCGCACCCGGGGGTGTTCGTGCACCGCTGCAGCACCAGGTGGGCGTCGTTTCTCCTGAGCCTCGAGGCGCTCGCGGAGACGGGCCCGACCGGCTCAGGCGACCTCGGTCTGCTCCAGGAAGGACGCGAGCGCGTCGATCGACGCGCTCGCGTCGTCGCCGTCGGCGTCGGTCGACAGCACGACCTCGTCCCCGGCGGTCACGCCGAGCGTCATGACGCTGAGGATGCTCGCGGCCTCCACGGGGTCGCCGCCCTGCTTGGCGATGCGCACGGGGGCGGGCTGGGCGGCCGCGGCCTTGACGAACAGGGCGGCGGGTCGGGCGTGAAGGCCTTCGGTGATCGCGACGACGACGGCACGGTCCATGGGTGCTCCTCCGGCAGACAAGTGGTCTGGACCAGTGCATCCTAGGGGATCGCACGCCGAAAAGGGAGGGTCTGACGTCCTTCCGTGCCCGCGAGCCTCACACGTCCCGAGCGGCCCCTGCTCCGTCGCGCCGGTCGAGCGTCGAGCGCGCGGCCGCGAGCCGCGCGATCGGGACGCGGTACGGCGAGCACGACACGTAGTCGAGCCCGATCTCGTCGAACAGCGCGACGGACGCCGGGTCGCCCCCGTGCTCGCCGCACACCCCGGCGTGCAGCCCCGGCCGGGCGCGGCGCCCGCGCTCGAGCCCGACGTGCACGAGCTCCCCGACCCCGTCCCGGTCGATCGTCGCGAACGGGTTCGTGCCGACGACGCCCGCCTCCAAGTAGGCGGTGAGGAACGACCCCTCCGCGTCGTCGCGCGAGATGCCGAGCGTCGTCTGCGTGAGGTCGTTCGTGCCGAACGAGAAGAACTCCGCGTGCTCGGCGATGCGGTCGGCGACGAGCGCCGCGCGCGGCAGCTCGATCATCGTCCCGACGGCGTACGGCAGCGGGGCGTCCGCCCCCGCGAGCTCCTCCGCCATCGTCGCGTCGACGACCTCGCGCATGCGCCGGAGCTCCTCGGAGAACCCGACGAGCGGCACCATGATCTCGACGCGCGGGTCGTGCCCGGCCGCGCGCACCGCGAGCGCCGCGCGGGCGATCGCCCGCACCTGCATCGCGGCGATCTCCGGGTGCAGCAGCGCGAGCCGCACGCCCCGCGTGCCGAGCATGGGATTCGTCTCGCTCAGCCTGCGCACCTGCGCGAGGAGGCGACGTGCCCGGGCGAGTCGCGCCGTCGTCTCCCCGCCGCCCGCCGCGGCGGCCCAGCCCTCGGCGACGGCGTCCGTCCCGTGCAGGGGCGCGCCGGGGTCCCCGACCTCGTCCTCGAGCCGCTGCACGAGGAGGGACTGCTCGACGAGGTCGGGCAGGAACTCGTGCAGGGGCGGGTCGAGGAGCCGGATCGTCACGGGCAGCCCGGACATCGCGGCGAAGATCTCCTCGAAGTCGGCCTGCTGCATGGGCAGCAGGCGGTCGAGGGCCGCGGCGCGCGCGGCGTCGGTCTCGGCGAGGATCATCTCGCGCACCACGGGCAGCCGGTCGGGCGCCATGAACATGTGCTCGGTGCGGCACAGCCCGATGCCCTCGGCCCCGAGCTCGCGGGCCTTCGCCGCGTCCTCGCCGGTGTCGGCGTTCGCGCGCACGCCGAGGCGCCGCACGTCGTCCGCCCACCCGAGCACGGTCCGGAAGTCGTCGGTGACCTGGGGCGGCACGAGCGGCAGCGCGCCCGCGTAGACGTCGCCGGTCGTGCCGTCGAGCGTGATCGTGTCGTCCTCGGTGAGCACGTGGTCCCCGACGTGGACGCGCCGCCCCTCGACGTCGATCCGCAGCGCGCCGGCACCTGCGACGCACGGCTTGCCCATGCCGCGTGCGACGACCGCGGCGTGCGACGTCATGCCGCCGTGCGCCGTGAGCACACCCTGGGCGGCGATGACGCCCGCGATGTCGTCCGGGTTCGTCTCCCACCGCACGAGCACGACGGCCTCGCCGGCCTTGCCCCGCTCGGCCGCGGTCTCGGCGTCGAGCACCACGCGCCCGACGGCGGCCCCCGGCGACGCGTTGAGCCCGCGCGTGAGCGGGGTCGCGCCGTGGCCGGGGTCGAGCGCCGGGTGCAGCAGCTGGTCGAGCTGCGCCGGGTCCAGGCGCCGCAGGGCGGTGTCCCGGTCGATCACGCCCTCCTCGACGAGCTCGCGCGCGATGCGCAGCGCGGCCTGCGCGGTGCGCTTCCCGGTGCGCGTCTGGAGGAGGTAGAGCGCGCCGTCGTCCACCGTGAACTCGATGTCCTGCAGGTCGCCGTAGTGCTGCTCGAGCCGGTCCATGGTCGCGCGCAGCTCGCGGAACGCGTCCGGCAGCACGGTCTCCATCTCCGCGAGGGGCCGGGGCGTGCGGATGCCGGCGACGACGTCCTCGCCCTGCGCGTCCACGAGGAACTCGCCGTAGAGCTCCTTGGCGCCCGTGGCGGGGTTGCGCGTGAAGCACACGCCGGTC
The DNA here is from genome assembly GCF_052044445.1 of Cellulosimicrobium sp. 22598. Classification (NCBI taxonomy): domain Bacteria; kingdom Bacillati; phylum Actinomycetota; class Actinomycetes; order Micrococcales; family Promicromonosporaceae; genus Cellulosimicrobium; species Cellulosimicrobium sp. 22598. The sequence continues at coordinate 106,638 of NZ_JBQEMZ010000002.1, read as the reverse complement.
GCCGAGGTCGCGCCCTTGTTGCCGAACACCATCTGCATGACGTTCACGGCCGTGCCGAGGTCGTCGGGGATGCCGTTCGCCTTCCGGTAGACGGCCGCGCGCGGGTTGCCCCACGACGCGAAGACCGCGTCGACCGACTGCCGGAGCTGCTCGCGCGGGTCCGTCGGCAGGTCCTCGCCCGTGTGCTGCCGCGCGACGGCGCGGAACGTCGCGACGAGCCCGCGCAGGTCGTCCGCGTCGAGGTCGGTGTCCTGCGCGACGCCGCGGCGCGCCTTGAGCGCGTCGAGCTCGTCCGCGAACGCGTGGGCGGGCACGCCCTCGACCACCTCGCCGTACATCTGCACGAACCGCCGGTAGGAGTCCCACGCGAAGCGCGCGTTGCCGGACTCGGCCGCGAGCCCCTCGACCGAGTCGTCCGAGATTCCCAGGTTGAGGATCGTGTCCATCATCCCGGGCATCGAGAACACGGCTCCCGAGCGCACCGACACGAGCAGCGGGCGCTCGCGCGCGCCGAGGCGTCGCCCCGTGCGCTCCTCGAGCGCGTCGAGGTGCGCGACGACCTCGTCCCACAGGCCGTCCGGCCACGACCCGCCGCGCTCCATGGCCGCGACGCACGCCGTCGTCGTCACGGTGAAGCCGTCCGGCACGGGCACGCCGATGCGCCGCATCTCCGCGACGCCCGCGCCCTTGCCGCCCAGCAGGGCCCGCATGTCTGCGCGGCCCTCCGCGAGGTCGTAGACGTACCGGTCGCTCATGGCTGCTCCTCGTGGTCGGCGGCGGTGGCCGCGCTGTCTCCTGCCCGACGGCGGTCCGCCGGCCGGGTCTGGGGGGTCGCCCGGGCGAGGTCGTCTCCCGGGGGCCGTGCCGCGTCGTCGGGCGCGAGGGCACGACGGCGCGCGGCGACGAGCTCGACGACGCGCCCCGCCGCCTCCTCGAGCGCGAGCGTCGTCGTGTCGAGCACCGGGCAGCCGAGCCGCCGCTGCAGCCGGGCGACCTCGTCGAGCTCGTCGTGGATGCGCGCGAGGTCGGCGTACCCGCCGAGGGCTGTGCCGCCCGGGCCACCGCGGCCCGCGACGCCCATGGCATGCACGCGGCGCTGCCGGATCTCGAGCAGGCGCCCGGGGTCGATCGTCAGGCCCACGACCTTCCAGCGCTCGGCCTCGAACAGCTCGCGCGGGGGCGCGACGCCCGGGACGAGCGGGATGTTGGCGGTCGGGTAGCCGAGATAGCCGAGGTACATCGAGAGCGGAGTCTTGCCGGTGCGCGACGCCCCGACGAGCACGACCTGCGCCTCGTCGAGCCCGTCGGTGAGGTGGCCGTCGTCGTTCGCGACCGCGAACTCCATCGCGTGGATGCGGTCGAAGTAGTCCGCGGCGAGCCCGACGGGCTGCACGACCCGTGCCGGCTGCGCGCCCGTGCGCGCGGTGAACGCGTCGAGCGCGGGGGCCAGCAGGTCGGCGCACGGGACGTCGAGCGCCGCGCACGCCTCCAGCACGCGCGTGCGCAGCGCGTCGTCGACGACGGTGCAGAACACCACGGCCGCGGCGGGGTCGGCGCGCAGCTGGGCCACGACGTCGTCCACGCCTCGCGCGCTGTGCAGCCGCGGGTGCCGCACGACCCGGACCTGCTGCCCGGGGAACTGCGCCTGCGTGGCGCGCGCGACGCGGGTCCCGGTGTCTCCCGTCGAGTCCGCGACCACGTGGATGTCGATGACGCGCGCCGTCGCCGCCATGACCTCAGGCTAGGTCGGGCCGCGGGTTCTCCCCAGCGGAAGGCCTGCTGGGTGTGGGGCACAGCCGACGGGTCTAGGGTGACCGGCATGTCCGACGCGACGACGCCGCGCGCGGCGTCCCCCGAGGCGTCCCCGGTCCCCGGGGAGGCGCAGCGCATCCACGTCACGCTCTCGACGGCCAGCGTCTACCCGCGCAAGGCTCCGTACGCCTTCGAGGTGGCGGCCGACCTCGGGTACGACGGCGTCGAGGTCATGGTGTGGTCCGACGAGACGACCCAGGACGCCGCGACGCTCCGACGGCTCGCCGCCGAGCACGACGTCCCCATCCGCAGCATCCACGCGCCCACGCTCCTCGTGAGCCAGCGCGTGTGGGGGCGCTCGCCCGGACCCAAGCTCCGGCGCAGCGTCCGGCTCGCGCAGGAGGTCGGCGCGAGCACCGTCGTCGTGCACCCGCCGTTCCGCTGGCAGTACCGGTACGCCCGCGAGTTCGAGGACCTCGTCGGCGAGCTCGACGAGACCGACGGCGTGACCATCGCGGTCGAGAACATGTACCCCTGGCGCAGCCGCAAGCGCGAGATGCAGGCCTACCTCCCGGGCTGGGACCCGTCCGAGCACGGCTACGAGCACGTGACGCTCGACCTGTCGCACGCCGCCGTCGCGCAGCAGGACGCGCTCGCGCTGCTCGACGTGTTCGACGGCCGCCTCGCGCACGTCCACCTCGCCGACGGGTCGTCGTCGATCACCGACGAGCACCTCGTCCCCGGCCGCGGCGACCAGCCGTGCGACCGGGTCCTCGCCGAGCTCGTGCGGCGAGGGTGGGCGGGGGACGTCGTCGTCGAGATCTCGACCCGTCGAGCCCGGACCGCGGCCGAGCGCCGCGAGGACCTCGCCGCGTCGCTGTTCTTCGCGCGCACCTACCTCACGCCCGGGCCGCACCCGGGCTACGAGCCGCCGCCCGGGCACCCGCACCGCCACGCCGACGCCTGGGGCGAGGCCGACGCGCGCGAGGGCGCGGCGGACAGCACCCCGGACGACGCGGGGACGGCCTGACGCCCGACAGGACCGTCACGAGCCGAGGGACCCGCGCAGGGCCTCCGAGCCGCGTCGCCCGACGGACACGGGCGCGGCAGCGCTGACGTAGGCTCGGCGATCGTGGCTCGCGTCAACGGTCTCCTCGCCGACACGACGCCGCTGCGCACCTCCCCGCCGTTCCGTCGCCTCTGGTGGGGCCTCGGCGTCTCGAACCTCGGCTCGCAGCTCACGGTCGTCGCCGTCGGCCTCCAGGTCTACGCGCTCACGGGGTCGTCGCTCGCGGTCGGCGTGCTCGGCATCTGTGCCCTCGTCCCCCTCGTCGTGCTCGGCCTGTACGGCGGCGCGCTCGTCGACGCGTACGACCGTCGCAAGGTCGCGCTCGCGGCGTCGACCGCGCTCTGGGTCGTCACCGCGCTCATCGCGGTCCAGGCGTGGCTGCACCTCGACTCCGTCGGCGTGCTCTACGGCCTCGTCGCCGCGCAGTCCGCGGCGTTCGCCATCAACAACCCGGCACGCTCGGCGATCATCCCGCGGCTCGTCGAGCCACGGCTCCTGCCGGCCGCGAACGCGCTCCAGACGATCGCCTGGAACGTCGCGCTCACCGTCGGCCCGCTGGGCGGTGCGTTCCTCGTCGCGCTGTGGGGCTACCAGGTCGCGTACACGATCGACGCCGTCCTCTTCACCGCGGCCCTGTGGGCGGTGTGGCGGCTCCCCGACATCCCGCCCCTGACCGGCGACGACGCCCCGCGGCCCGCGGAGGCGGGGCGGCGACGTCGGGTCGCGGGGTGGCGGTCCGTCGTCGACGGCCTGCGGTACCTGGCGACGCAGCCCAACGTCCGCACGACCTTCCTCGTCGACCTCGCGGCGATGGTGCTCGCGTCGCCGCGCGTGCTCCTGCCCGCGGCCGGGGTCGTGTTCCTCGGCGGGGGCGAGGCGACGACGGGCGTCCTCACCGCGGCGTTCGCGGTCGGGGCCGTGCTCGCGGGGGTGTTCTCCGGCGGGCTCTCGCGCGTGCGCTGGCAGGGTCGCGTGATCGTCTGGGCGGTCACGGCGTACGGGGTGTCGATCGTGCTGTTCGGGCTCGTGCTCGTGGGGGTCGGGGCGACCACCCCGACGGCCGTCCTCGTCGGCGGTGTCGTCGCGGCGAGCGTCGCGCTGGCGCTCGCCGGCGCGTCCGACGCCGTGAGCTCGGTCTTCCGGCAGACCATCCTCCAGACCGCGACGCCCGACGACATGCGAGGGCGCCTCCAGGGCGTGTTCATCGTCGTCGTCGCGGGCGGGCCGCGGCTCGGCGAGCTCGTGCTCGGCGCCCAGGCGACGTGGGTGGGCGAGGCCTGGGCCGCCGTCGCCGGGGGAGTGGCGTGCGTCGTCGTGCTGTGGCTCGTCGTGCGGTCGCAACGGAAGTTCTGGCGCTACGACGCCCTGCACCCCGAGCCCTGAGGCGGGCTCAGCCGACGCGCTCACGGCAGCGCGTCGGTGGGGCGCCCTAGGCTCGGGGCGTGCCTCCGAAGAAGCCGACGACCGAGCCGCCCGTGATCGATCCCGTCGTGCTGGACGACCTCCAGCGCGGCGACGCCTACGACCTCGAGGCGGAGGCCGACCTCGAGGGGTTCGAGCTGGTCGACCTCCGCCTCGACCGGCTCGACCTGCACGGCGCGAGCGTGTTCTCGACGCGGCTCGACCAGGTGCGCGCCGACGAGGCGGACCTCGGGGCGGTGACGCTCACGGAGGTGGTGCTCGACCGGCTCGACGTGCCCGTGCTGCGCGGCACGCGCGGCCGGTGGCGTGAGGTCGAGGTGCGCGGCGCGCGTCTCGGGTCGGCCGAGCTCTACGAGTCGTCGTGGGCGGGGGTCCGGTTCGTCGGCTGCAAGCTCGGCTTCGTCAACCTGCGCGGCGCGACGCTGCGCGACGTGATGTTCACCGACTGCACGATCGACGAGCTCGACCTCGTCGCCGCGGACGCGCTGCGCGTCGCGTTCGAGGGGACGCGCGTCCGCCGCCTCGACGTGCAGGCCTCGACGCTGGCGCACGTGGACCTGCGCGGTGCGGAGATCGACGAGCTGAGCGGGATCGAGTCCCTGCGCGGCTCGACGATCGACTCCGCGCAGCTCGGGCGCCTCGCCGCGACGTTCGCGCACAGCCTGGGCATCACGGTCACCGACTGACCGGGGGATAGGGTGCGCGACGTGACCGACGCGACACACCCGTCCACCGCCCTGCCCGACCCTGCTGGGGCCGAAGTCCTCGTCGCCGGGCCGGCGTCGTGGAACCTCGTCGTGCAGCTCGACGAGCTGCCTGCCCCCACGCCCCACACGGTGTTCGCCCGCTCCCACCGCGACACCGTGGGCGGGACGTCGGCGGGCAAGGCGCTCAACCTCGCGCGCCTCGGCCGGTCGGTGCTGCTGCGCACCGTGCTCGGCGCGGACGACGAGGCCGCGCGCGTCCGGTCCGTGCTCGAGGGTGCGGGTGTCCGCGTGCTCGCCGAGCCGTCGCCGGACGGGCGTACCGAGAGCCACCTCAACCTCATGGACGACGACGGCGGGCGCGTCTCGGTCTACCTGCGCGCCCCCGGCGAGGTCCCGGCCCGGGGCTCGTCGTGGGACGTCGCCGTCGCGGCGCTCGACGCGGCGCGGGCCGTCGTCGTCGACCTCGCGCTCCCCGCGCTGCCCGTGCTCGACCTCGCCGTGTCGCGCGGACGCGACGTCTGGGTCGACCTGCACGACTACGACGGCGAGTCCGCGTTCCACCGGCCGTGGGTCGAGGCGGGGACGCACGTGTTCCTCAGCGGGGACCGGCTGGCGGACTGGCGCGGCTTCATGGCCGCGCGGATCGAGGCAGGTGCGCGGCTCGTGGTGTGCACGCACGGGTCGCGCGGCGCCGTCGCGCTCACGCCCGACGGCGGTTTCGTCGAGGTGCCCGCGGAGCAGGTGCCGCAGGTCGTCGACACGAACGGCGCGGGCGACGGCTTCTTCGCGGGCTTCCTCGACGCCCACCTGCGCGGGGCAGGTGTCGAGGAGGCGATGACGGCGGGCGCCCGGCACGCCGCGCGCGTCGTCCAGAGCCCGGACCTCGTGCCGGCCTGACCGACCGGGCGGACGGCGACCGCGCACCCGGTCGGCGGGCGACCGGTCAGTGCGCGGCGCCGACCGGGTCGGCCGCCGGCGCGACGTCGTCGGCCTCGCGCAGGGCGGCGACGGTCGCCGCGCCCCGGTCGCGGAAGTGGCCGACGAGCGAGAGCAGCAGCCCGAGCACGGCCCACCCGGTGAGCACGAGCCAGGGGAAGGTCGAGTCGGCGGCGGGGAAGTACGACAGGTCGCGCAGGAGCGTCGCGGACGCGCCCGGCGGGAACCACTGCCCGACGGCGCCCCACGGGCTGAGGAGGAACTCGACCGGCATCGCGGACGCGGAGAGCGGGTTCGCCACGAGCAGGAACAGGACCGGCCCCACGGCGATGCCGGGGCGCCCGAGCACCGCGACGGCGCCGACGATCGTGCCCCCGATGCCGAGCAGTGTCAGCCCCACCGCGAGCGAGTCGGCGAGGTACGTCCCGTGCAGCCCGCCGAGGCCGTGCAGGATCCCCGCGATCGCGAGCCCGCCGACCACCGCGTAGACACCCAGCGCGGCGACGCGTCGCCAGACCCCGACGACGGCGAGCGAGATCGCGATGCCGCCGACCATGCCGCCGAGCACGAGCGGGAACGACGCCGCGGCGAGCGTGGAGCCGCGCGCGTCGTCGGCCGAGAGCGGGACGACGTCGGTCACCGCCACGGTCGGGACCGCCTCGGCGGGCACGCCCTGCGCGGCCGCTGCGGCGGAGACCTGGGCCTGGAGCGCGGGCTGGAGCCCGGCGAGGAGCTGCGCGACGGCGGGGCTCGCCGCCGAGGCCGTGAGCACCTCCGGCTGCTCGCCGAGGACGAGCGCGCCGTACGCGTCGCGCGACTCGACGAGGTCGACGGCCGCGTCGCGGTCGGTCACCGGGGCGAGGTCGATCGCGCCCTCGGCGTTCTGGTCGAGCCCGGCCTGCACCTGGGCGACGACGGCGGGGTCGCCCACCGCCGCGACGGGCAGGTCCTTCGGGTCGGCGGTGACGGACGGCCAGAGGAACGCGAGCACGACGACCGCGACGACGGCGACGAGCCCGACGGCGGTCGTGACGACGCGCGGCCAGTGCGTGTGCGGGGCGGCGGAGCTCATGGGGAGACCTCTCCTAAAACGAATGTTCGTTCTCTATAGGGTCGACCTGCCTGTCGCTTCCTGTCAAGAACGATCGTTCGGTTTAGGGTGGGCGGGTGCCCCGGGTGAGTGACGAGTACCGAGCGCAGCGGCGCGATGACATCGCCGCCGCGGCCCTGCGCGTGTTCCGCCGCAAGGGTTTCGCCGCCACGTCGATGGCGGAGATCATCGCCGAGTCCGGGCTGTCCGCCGGGGCGATCTACGGCTACTACGACTCCAAGATGGCGATCGTGCACGACGTCGCGGGCCGGATCGTCGGCGGGCGCATCGCGGATGTCGAACGGCTCGCCGAGCGCGACCCGCTCCCTCCGCCGTCCGACCTGGTCGCCGTCCTCATGCACGGGGTGGTGCGCGAGATCGGCAGCACCGCCATCCTGCTCCAGGTGTGGGGCGAGGCCGTGACCGACCCCCGCATCCTCGAGTTCGCCTCGGCCGTCCTCGCCCGGCTGCGCGCGGTCTTCGCCGACTACGTCGCCGCCTGGCACGAGCGCACCCACGGCCTCGACCCCGCACGCGCGGCAGAGCTCGGCGACGAGCAGGCACCGCTGTTCGTCGCCGCGTGCCAGGGCTTCATCATCCAGAGCGCGCTCATGGACGACTTCGACCCCGACGCCTACCTCGACCGCACGACCCGCCACCTCCCGCGCTGACGCCGCGACCGGTCAGGCGAGGCCCGTGTCGCGGGCGACGATGGCGGCCTGCATGCGGGTCGCGACGCCGAGCTTGGCGAGGACGCGCGAGACGTGGGTCTTGGCCGTGGCCTCGGTGATGTAGAGGTCCGTGGCGATGCCCTGGTTGGAGAGGCCGCGCCCGAGCGCCGCGAGCACGTCCACCTCGCGGGGCGTGAGGTCGGCGAGCCGTGCGTCCCGGTCCGGGCCCATCGCGGGGTCGTTCCGCCCGGCGGCGGGCGCCGGGAGGCCACCGGCCGTGCCCGACGTCGGCCCCGCGGCCGAGGGACCCGGCTCGCCCGGGTGGGCGGACGGTCGCGGGCGCGGGGCGTCGTCGGGGGCCGGGCCGCGGGCGAACGCCGCGAGGAGGCGGCGCGTGACCTCGGGTGCGAGGACGCCGTCGCCGTCGGCGACGCGGCGCACGGCGTCGAGCAGCGCGGCGGGCTCCGCGGACTTGAGGAGGAAGCCCGCGGCGCCCGCGCGGAGCGCGCCGTCGACGTACTCGTCCAGGTCGAAGGTCGTGAGGACGAGGACGTCGGCGAGCCCTTCGCCCGTGATGACGCGCGTGGCCTCGATGCCGTCGACACCGGGCATGCGCAGGTCCATGAGCACGACGTCGGGCCGCAGCGCCCGGGCGTTGGTGATCGCCGCGGTGCCGTCCGACGCCTCGCCGACGACCTCGACGTCGTCGGCGGCGTCGAGCAGGAGGCGCAGGCCCGCGCGGATCGCGGCGTGGTCGTCGGCCAGCAGGACCCGGACCGGTCGTGGCGTCACGCGGACTCCTTCTCGCTCGGACCTCCGGCGACCGGGACGGCCGCGCGCACGACCCACCCGCCGGCCGTCGTCGGCCCGGCGTCGAACGTCCCGCCGAGGCCGTCCGCCCGTTCCCGCATGGTCAGCAGCCCGGTTCCGGCGCTCAGCGGTGCCTCGACCGGCGCCGCCGAGCCCGGCGCGCCGTCGTCGCGCACCTCGAGCACGACGGCCGACCCGTCGCGGACGACCCGCACCGCCACGGGCGAGCCCGGCGCGTGCTTGAGCGCGTTGGTGACGGCCTCCTGCGCGATCCGGAACAGCGCCTGGTCCGCCGCGGCGGGCAGTGCCGACTCGACGACGCGGTCGGGGTCGTCGAGCGTGACCGCGGTGGTCGCGCGCGCGGCGTCGAGCAGGGCGTCGAGGCCCGCGAGCCGGCCGGGCGCGGCCACGGCGTCGGGGACGTCGTCGCGCCGCCCCTCCGTCCGGAGCAGCAGGATCATCGACCGCATCTCGTCCAGGGACGCGACGGCGCTGGAGCGCACCTGCTCGAGCGCGGCCCGGTCCTTCGCGGCGTCGGGCGGGAGCGCGAGCGCGGCACCGGAGTGGATCGCGATGGTCGACAGGTGCGACGCGATGACGTCGTGCAGGTCGCGCGCCATCGCGGCGCGCTCCGCCTGCACCGCCTCGTGCCGGTCGAGCTCGGCGATGCGCTCGAGGTCGCTCGCGCGCTGCCGCTCCAGGTCGGCCGTGCGCGCCGCGGCCTCGGCCTCGCGCGCCGCGAGGTCGGCGCGCTCGCCCGCGATCTCGGCGAGCTCGCTCTTGGTGCGCACGTTGGTCGCCCACCACATCGGCACGAGGAGCACGGCACCGAGCTGGAGACCCATGTAGACGAACTGCCGCACGTCGCGCGCGGCCTCGCCCGCCGCGACGGAGCCCAGGACGGCGACGGTCACGGCAACCCCCCAGAGCCACGCGCGTGCCCGCGGCCCCGACCACAGCGCGGCGGCGTAGAGCAGGTCCCACAGGACGAGCGTGATCGCGAGGCTGCCGCCCCACCGCACGTCGACGGCGGTGACGGCGACGCCGCCGAGGAGCGCCAGGACGGGGTGGGCGCGCTTGACGAGGATGAGGAGGCAGCCGACCCCGAGCAGGGCGACCCGCCACCACGGCTCCGCCGGCTCGACGACGAAGGGCGCCCGGACGAGCCCGACCAGACCCACCTCGAGGAGGACCCACCCGAGGACGAACGTCGTGATGGCGGAGAAGAGGTCGTTCCGGCGGTCCTCGATGCGCCACACCTGGGGGATCGACCGGCTCGCGGCCCGCCACCCGCTGCGTCCGGGCGCGACGCGCCGCGCGTCGTCCGCGTCGCCCGCCTCCGTCCTCACGCACCCATCCCAGCACAGCGCGCCGTTCCGCGGATCGGTCGAACGGTGTACGACGACGGCGTCACCGTCCCCGCGGGCGGCGCGCCGAGGGCGCGGGGTCGGTCGTTCGCCCGACGACGGGACGGCGCCCCGGAGGCGAGGCTCGACGCCATGGACATCCCTCTCGACCTCGACGCCGTCGGTGGGCCCGGCCTGGGGCTCGCCGCGATGGCGGGCGTGCTCGTCGTGCTGGCCCTCATCGACTCCACGAGCTTCGGCACGCTGCTGATCCCCATCTGGCTGCTGCTCGCCCCGGGTCGCCTGCGCGCCGGGCGCGTGCTCGTCTACCTCGGCACGGTCGCGGCGTTCTACCTGGCCGTCGGGATCGTCGTGCTGCTCGGCGCGGGCGCGTTCCTCGACCGGTTCGGCGACGCCCTGGACACGCGTGCCGCCGCGATCGTGCAGCTCCTCCTCGGCATCGGGCTGTTCGCGCTGAGCTTCCGCTTCGACAGCAAGCGCGCGGCCCGGCGGGACGCCCGGGCGTCCGCCGCGGCGCCGGCGACGGTCGGCGCCCTGCCCGCCGGCCGGGGCGACGCGACAGGCGTGACGCGGGGAACGACGTCCGCCCCGCGTCCCGGGCGGCTGTCCCGCTGGCGCGAGCGCGCGCTGGGCATCGAGGCGGACGCGGCCGGTGCCGGTGCGGAGCAGGCCCGCCCCTCCGTGCTGCCGCTCATGGGGCTCGCGCTCGGCGCCGTCGCGCTCGAGGTCGGGACGATGCTGCCGTACCTCGCGGCGATCGGGCTGCTCACGACGTCGGACGTCGGCTGGCCCGCGACCGGCGGCATCCTCGCGGCCTACTGCGTCGTGATGATCGCGCCCGCGCTCCTGCTGCTGCTCGGGCGCCTCGTCGCCGCGCGCGCGGTGGACCCGCTGCTGCGCCGGCTCGACGCGTGGCTGACGAGGAACGCGACCGACATGACCGGCTGGGTGCTGGGGATCCTCGGCGTCCTGCTCGCGCTGAACGCGTTCGGCCGCCTCGGCTGGACCTGAGCGGGCCGCGCCGGTACCGCGCCCCGCACGGCGACGGCCCGCCGGGTGATCCCGGGCGGGCCGTCGTCGTACCACCGGCGTGGCCGGTCAGCCGGTCAGTGCGAGGTGCCGTTCGACGCCTTCTCGCCCGGGCCCGTGAGCTGCGTCCCCGCGAGGTTGGCGATGAGCTGGTTGATGTCGACGCCGGTGAGCTGCTTGATGACGCCCTGCCCCTCGCCGAGGACGGACGCGACGTTCTTGGTGACCGCGGACGCGCCGTCGGTCGAGACGACGGTCATGCCCTGGATGTTGCCGATGGGCTCGGCCGCGGCCCGCACGATCTCCGGCAGGCGCTCGATGAGCTCCTGGACGAGCGCCGCCTCGCCGTACTTCTGGAGCGCGTCGGCCTTGGCGTCGGTCGCCGCCGCCTCGGCGCGACCCTCGGCCTCGATCGCCGCGGCGCGGGCCTCACCCTCGGCCTTGATACCGGCCGCGAGAGCGACCTGGCGGTCGCGCTCGGCCTCACCGGCGCGACGCACGGCCTGCGCCGACGCCTCGGCGTCCTGGATCGCGGCCGTCTTGTTCGCCTCGGCGATGACGGTGCGCTTGTACGCGTCGGCCTCGGTCGCGGCGTTCGCGGCGTCACGGCGCGCGTTCGCCTCCTGGACCTCGGCGTACGCCTTGGCCTCGGCGGGCTTGCGGATCTCGATGTCGAGGCGCTCCTGCGTCACGCGGGCCTGCTCGGCGAGCGCCTCGCGCTCCTGCTGCGCGACGAGACGGTCCTGCTCGGCGCGGGCGAGCTGGCCCGCGGCCTCGGCCTCGGCGTTCGCGCGGTCGGTGTCGGCCTTGATCGCGGCGCGCTTGAGGTCGAGCGCCTTCTGGCGCTCGGCGATCTGCTCGGCCGCCTCGATGACGGCGAACTCGGACGCGCGCTGCGCCTCGGCCTCGGAGACCTCGGCGACCTGGCGGGCGCGGGCCGACTCGGCGCGGCCGAGGTTGGCCAGGTAGTCCGAGCCCGGCGTCGAGATGTCGGAGATGTTGAGCAGGTCGACCTGGAGGCCCTGCTCCGAGAGGTCGGCCTTGGTGGACTCGACGACGCGGTCGGACAGGCCCTTGCGGTCGGAGATGATCTGCTCGATCGTCATGTCGCCCACGATGGAGCGCAGCGAGCCCTCGAGGGACTCCTTGATGATCTCCGTCAGCGTGCCCTGCTGGGAGAGGAACCGCTGGGCCGCGCGACGCACGCCCTCCTCGTCGCCGCGGACCTTGAAGTTGATCGACGCCTTGATGGCGATCTTGATGCGGTTCTTGTCCACGCCCTCGACCGTGATGCCGATCTGGCGCTGCTCGAGCGAGATGGAGAAGCCCTGCTGGAGGATCGGCCAGACGAACGTGCGGCCGCCGACGACGACCTTCTGCCCGCTGCCCGCGGCCTCCTTGCGGCCCGCGCCGCGGCCGACGATGACCAGGGCCTCGTTCGGCGGGACGCGGCGGATGCGCTTGCTGATGAAGATGACCACCGCGAAGAACGCGATGACCAGGGCGACGATCGCCAGGGTCGTGATGAGGTTCGTGTCGTCGAACATGGTCCGCGCCGGGGCGCGTCTCCTTCCGTGGGTGCGTGCAGGTCGGGGCGTGCGGCAGTGCTCGGTGGACGGTCCGGGCGGTGCCCGGCCGGCCCGTCGGTGGTGCGTGCGGGTGCGCGGCACCCACGGGTCGACGCGCGGGGCGTCGCGGTCGGTCCTCGGAGGACCTCAGTCGTTGGGGTAGTGGCGCTGGACGCGCACGCGGCTGCCGGACTGCTCGAGCACGACGACGCGCGCGCCCTCCGGGATGGGCTCGTCCGCCCAGGCGAGGCGGCGCTCGAGCTCGTGCGCGGCGTCCAGCGAGACCTCGCCGCGGGACGGGTCGATCGCGGTCGTCGCGGTGCCCTGCACGCCCACCAGGGAGGCGGGCACACCGTCCTCCGACTCCCGCAGGTGCTTCACCAGGGCCTGGACGAGCACCATCACGATCAGCGCCACGACGAGCGACCCCACGTACGCGAGCCACGTCGGCAGGTCGTTGGACGCCACGATCACGCCGACGGCGCCGAAGACCACGCCACCCACGCCGAGCGTCGTCCCGGACACCGCGCCGTCACCCAGGTCGACGATCTCGCCGACGAGCAGCGAGAGGAGCAGGAGGGCGAGTCCGGCGATGCCGATGACGATGAACGCGATCATGCGAGGTCCCCTTGCTGCGGCGGGCGGCCGTGCGTCTGGCTGTGCCGTGGTGGCGGTCGTGTGGACTTGTCGTTCCCGACGTGGCGTGTGGAGTTGTCGTGAACGTACGCACACCTTACCGTGACCCGACCATGCCGTGGGGCGATCCGGGCGTTCGTCACATGGGGAGCACTCCCCGTCCTCAGGCGCCTCTCGCGGCGCCCGTCAGGCCGCGGCGAACCGGGCGCGCACGACGAGCCCGCCCCCGTCGCGCGGCACGGCCTGCACGGTGCCGTCGTGCGCGGAAGCGACCGACCGGACGATGGAGAGCCCGAGCCCGACACCGCCCCGGACGAAGCCCGCGCTGCGGTCCGCCGCGGCGCCGTCGCGGCCGAGCCGCCGGAAGGGCTCGAACAGCGACTCGACCGCGGAGGACGGGACCACCGGCCCGGAGTTCTCGACCCGCACCTCGACCGCCCCGTCGACGCGGCGCGCGGACACCTCGACGAACCCGCCGGGATCGTTGTGGCGGACCGCGTTGTCGACCAGGTTCTGCACGAGGCGCTCGAGCAGGACCGGGTCGCCGGACGTCGTGGCGCCGCCGTCGTCGGGCACGGTCCCGGCGCCGCCGTCCGGGACGACCCGCAGCTCGACGCCCGCGTCCCGCGCCGTCGCGGCCGAGGCGCGCCGGACCTGGTCCACGACCTCGGCGAGGTCGACGGGAGAACGCTCGCCCGGTGTCTGGTCCGCGGCCGCGAGCGTCAGCAGCCCTTCGATGAGCCGTTCGTGCCGCGCGTTGACGGCGAGCAGGGTGTTCCCCAGGTGGCGGGTCGGAGCGGGCGCGTCCGGGTCCTGGAGCGCGACCTCCAGCACGGTCCGGTTGATGGTCAGGGGCGTGCGGAGCTCGTGCGACGCGTTCGCGACGAAGCGCCGCTGCCCGTCGAACGAGCGGTCGAGGCGGTCGAGCATCTCGTCGAAGGTGTCCGCGAGGTCCTTCATCTCGTCCTCCGGACCGTCGAGCGCGATGCGCTCGTGGAGGTTGTTCTCGGCCACCCGGCGCGCCGTCGCCGTGACCCGGTGCAGCGGAGCCAGGACCCGCGTGGCCATGACCCAGCCGAACGCCACCGCGAGCACGCCGATCACCGCGAGCGCGACGACGGACCACAGGAGCACCGAGCCGAGGGTCGCGTCACGCGCCTCGCGGTTCTGGGCCACGACTAGATCGCGGACGTCCTGGAGCGTCTCGGCGTCGGTCGCCTGCACGGCGGCCCACGAGTCGATCGGCGAGTCGAGGATCGCCTCGGCAGGTGCGGCCGTCCCGGTCGTCGTGCGTGCCGGGGCGCCGCTCAGCGGTGCGGCCGTGGCGAGGGGTGCCGTCGTCCCGTACGTGACCTCGTAGGCGGCGATCCCCACGGTGTCGAGCGGCTGGCGGTCGATCGCCGCGGCGACGAGGACGTACATGACCGTCACCAGCACGGCCCCGGCCAGTGCAAACGCGCCGCCGTAGACGAGGGTGAGCCGGGCGCGGAGCGTGAGGCGCGCCTTCACGGGACCCGGTACCCGACGCCGGTCACGGTCTCGACGAGCCCGGGATCGCCCAGCTTCTTGCGCAGCTGCATCATCGTGAACCGCACGACGCCCGTGAACGGGTCGATGTTCTCGTCCCACACCTTCTCCAGGAGCTGCTCGGCGGACACGACCCCGCCGTCGGCGCGCAAGAGCTCCTCGAGGACGCCGAACTCCTTGCGGGCGAGCGGCACGTACCGCCCGTCCCGGTAGACCTCGCGCCGCGTCGTGTCGAGCCGGAGCCCGGCCCGCTCCAGGACCGGGGGCGCGGCCGGGCGGGCCCGCCGCCCGAGCGCGCGGACCCGAGCGAGCAGCTCGACGAACGCGAAGGGCTTCGCGAGGTAGTCGTCCGCGCCCAGGTCGAGCCCGTCGACGCGGTCGCGGACGTCGGCGGCCGCGGTGAGCATGAGGACCCGCGCGTCGAGGCCCGAGGTGACAATCGCGCGGCAGACGTCGTCGCCGTGGACGCCGGGCAGGTCGCGGTCGAGCACGACCACGTCGTAGTCGTGCACGCCCACGCGGTCCATCGCGGCGCGCCCGTCGAGCGCGACGTCGACGGCGATCGCCTCGCGGCGCAGGCCCGTCGCGACGGCGTCCGCGATGAGCTCCTCGTCCTCCACCACCAGTACCCGCATGGCGACGATGGTGGGCCGCACCCCTGTGAGGTCTCTGTGAGGTGCCGCGCTCACGGCTGCCTCACGGCGATCCGGATGTCCTGGGACGCGTCACCCAGACCTCCCAGGACAGGAGCCACCATGACTGCACGCACCCGACGACCGGCCGGAGCGGCACGCACCCTGCTCGCGCTGGTTCCCCTGCTCGCCCTCGTGGCGTGCGGACCCGTCGACGACGGCCCCGACGTCGCGAGCCTCGACGGGTCCGGGACGTCCGAGGGCTCGGGGACGCCCGGGGCCCCGGGCGGGGGCGACGACGCGGCGGCGGACCTCGACGACGACGAGCTCGCGCTCGAGTTCGCCGCGTGCATGCGGGACAACGGCGTCGACATGCCCGACCCGGACACCGAGGGCGGCGGGATGGCCGTCACGCTCGGCGGCGACGGCACCGACCCCGCCGACGTCGATGCCGCGTTCGAGGCGTGCAAGGAGTTCCTCCCGAACGGCGGCGAGCCGGTGGAGATGAGCCCCGAGGACCTCGAGGCGATGCGTGAGTACGCGCAGTGCATGCGCGACCACGGCGTCGACATGCCCGACCCGGACCCCGAGGGCGGTGCCGTCGCGATGCCGGCGATGCCCGCGGGCGACGAGGAGTTCCAGGCCGCGATCGAGGCGTGCGACGAGGCGGCGCCGATGCTCGGGGCCGACGAGTGAGGCGGCCGGGCGGACGGGCACGCCGCACCGTCGTGGCGGGGAGCGCGACCGCCGTGGCTCTGCTCGCGGCGTCGGCGTTCGCGCTCTGGGGGCCCGGGCGCGACTCCGGGCCCGACGACCCCGGCGCGACGGCCGCGCGCGAGACCGCGACCGTCGCGCGCGAGACGCTCGTCGAGCGGACGAGCGAGAAGGGCACGCTCGGCTACGGCGAGACCGCCGTGCACGGCACCCAGGCCGGTGGGACGGTCACGTGGCTCCCCGACGTGGGCACCGTCGTCGGGCGGGGCGAGCCGCTCTTCCGCGTCGACGAGCGTCCCGTCGTCCTGCTCCTGGGCGACCTGCCGATGTACCGCGACCTCGGGCCGGGGGCGCGTGGGGAGGACGTGCGCCAGCTCGAGGCGAACCTCGCCGCCCTCGGCTACGGGGGGTTCACCCAGGACGACCGCTTCACGGACCGGACGAGCGCGGCGGTCCGGCAGTGGCAGAAGGACCTGGGGGTCGAGCGGACGGGCCGGGTCGGGCCGGACCTGGTCCTCGTCCAGCCCGGGCCGCTCCGGGTCGCGGAGCACGAGGTGCCGCTCGGCGCGCCGGCCGGCCCCGAGCTCGTGGCCACGACCGGGACGGAGCGGTCCGTCGTCGTCGACCTGGACCTCGACCGGCGGCAGCTCGCGGTCGAGGGCGCGACGGTCTCGGTCCGGCTCCCCGACGGGACGACGGTGGACGGCACGGTCACCGCGGTGGGTCCGCCCGAGACGAGCGAGGACCCGAGCGGGGTCCCGGGCTCGGAGTCGACGACGGTCCCGGTCACCGTGGTGCTCGTCGACGGCGCGGACGCCGCCGAGGACGGCCCGGTGAAGGTCGAGCTCGTGTCGGCGGAGCGCGCCGACGTGCTGACGGTCCCGGTGGCGGCGTTGCTCGCGCTCGCCGAGGGCGGCTATGGCGTCGAGGTCGTGGACGACGGCGCGTCGGGACCGGGCCGGATCGTGGCGGTCGGGACGGGCATGTTCGCGGACGGCCGCGTCGAGGTCACGGGCGAGCTGGCCGAGGGCGACACCGTCGTGGTGCCGTCATGAGGGACGACTCGCCCGTCGTCACGCTCCACGACGTCTCCCGGACCTATCCCGGCGGGGTCACCGCGCTGCACGACGTGCACCTCGACGTCGCGCGCGGCGAGCTCGCCGCCATCGTGGGCCCGTCGGGGTCGGGGAAGTCGACGATGCTCAACGTCGTCGGCACCCTCGACCGCCCGACGTCGGGCCGCGTGCTGGTCGACGGCTTCCTCGTCGCCGACCTCACGGACCGGGAGCTGTCGGCGCTGCGCGCGAGCCGGATCGGCTTCGTGTTCCAGCAGTTCCACCTCGCGGCGGGCGTCTCGGCGCTCGACAACGTCGCCGACGGGCTCCTGTATCGCGGGGTCGGGCGGCGCGAGCGCCGTCGGCGCGCGGCCGAGGCGCTGGAGCGGGTCGGCCTCGCGCACCGGCTCGACCACCGCCCCCACGAGCTGTCGGGCGGGGAGAAGCAGCGCGTCGCCATCGCGCGCGCGGTCGTCGGGGAGCCGCCGCTGCTGCTCGCGGACGAGCCGACCGGCGCGCTCGACACGGCGTCGGGGCGGGGTGTGATGGACGTGCTGCGCGGCCTGCACCGCGACGGCACGACGGTCCTCGTCATCACGCACGACCGGGAGCTCGCCGCGTCGCTGCCCCGGCAGGTGGTGATGCGCGACGGCGGCGTGGTGGACGACGCCGGACCTGGACGCCCCGTGCCGCTCGCCGCCGCCTCGGCGAATGCGGAGGAGGCGTGCTGAGGCCGGCGCGGCTGCGGTCCGTGGACCTGCTGCGCGTGGGCGCCACGGGGCTGCGCACGCGGCCCCTGCGCGCGGTGCTGTCGGCGCTGGGCATCGCGATCGGGATCGCCGCGATGGTCGCGGTCGTCGGGATCTCCACGTCGTCGCGCGCCGAGCTGGACCGGACACTGGAGGCGCTGGGCACGAACCTGCTCACCGTCGCCCCGGGCCAGACGTTGTTCGGCGAGGACGCCACGCTGCCCGAGGAGTCCGTCGACATGGTGCGGCGCATCGGACCGGTCCTCTCCGCGACGTCCGTGGGGCGGCTCGACGCGCACGCGTACCGGAGCGACCTCGTCCCCGAGGAGGAGTCCGGGGGCATCGGCGTGTACGCCGTCGACCTCGACCTCCTCGACACCGTCGGGGGCCGCGTGCGCGACGGCTCCTGGCTGACGGAGGCCACGGGACGGTTCCCTGCCGTCGTCCTCGGCCACAAGACCGCGGAGCGGCTGGGCATCGCCGAGCCGCGGCCCGACGTCCAGGTGTGGGTCGGAGACCGCTGGTTCACGGTCGTCGGGATCCTCGACCCGGTGCCGCTCGCCCCCGAGATGGACCTCGCCGTCCTCGTCGGGCGCGACGCAGCCGCCACGTACCTCGACTGGGACGGGAGGCCGACGCGCATCTACACCCGGACCCACGAGGCCGCGGTCGAGCAGGTGCGGGCCGTGCTCGGGCAGACCGCCAACCCGGCGGCGCCCAACGAGGTGGACGTCTCGCGCCCGTCGGACGCGCTCGCCGCCCAGGAGGCGACCGACCGGACGTTCACGGGGCTGCTGCTCGGGCTCGGCGCCGTGGCGCTGCTGGTCGGCGGGATCGGCGTCGCCAACACGATGGTGATCTCGGTGCTCGAGCGCCGGGCGGAGATCGGGCTGCGGCGTGCGCTGGGGGCCACACGAGGGCAGGTCCGGGGCCAGTTCCTCGTGGAGTCGCTCGTGCTCTCGGCGCTCGGCGGCGCGGCGGGCGTCGCGATCGGGTACGCCATCACGGCCGGCTACGCCGGCTCGCAGGGCTGGCCCGTCGCGGTGCCGCTCGTCGTCGCGCTCGGGGGCGTGGGCGCGACGGTCGTGATCGGTGCCGCGGCGGGCCTCTACCCGGCCGTCCGTGCCGCGCGCCTCGCCCCGACGGAGGCGCTCGCGACGCCGTGACCGGCGTGTCCCGTCGTGCGCGTCGTCGTCCCCGGGCGGCGGCGCGCACGAGGGGCCCTCGGGTCAGGACCCCAGGGCGTCCAGCATCCGACCGAGGTTCGCCCGCGCGGTCGCGGCGTACCCCTCGACCCAGTCGCCCTCGTAGGCGCGCGGCACGACCTCGACGACGAGCAGGCACGCGAGGTACGCCCGGTACAGGCGCAGCCGCGTCCACGCGTCGGCGTCGCCCGACCCCGGGGTGCCGTCGCCCAGGCCGAGGTCGCCGCCCGCGGCGGCGTAGCCCGCGAGGAGGTCGGGGTCGACCGGTCCGGTCCCGAGCTGGTCCGCACCCGCGAGCTCGAACAGCGGGTCGCCCCACAGCGACCGCTCCGCGTCGAGCACGCCGACGATCGTGGGTCCCGCGTCGACGTCGGCGACGGCCGCGCCGTCGTCGGCGCGGCCGAGCAGCACGTTCCCCGGCCACAGGTCCGCGTGCACGAGCCGGGGGACCGTCACCCGGGCGAGCAGGTCGCGGTGGCGCGCGACGGCGTCGAGCACCCGGGTCTCGGGGAGCTCCACGCCCCACCGGCGCGCGTCGTCGAGCACGGCCCCGACCATGCGCGCGAACGCGTCGGGCCACGTCGCCGCGGCCAGGTCCGACGCCGGGGCCGGGTACCCGAACCGGTCGCCCGTGATGCCGTGCAGCCGGGCCATGAACGACCCGAGCCCGCGGCGCACGACCGCGGTGGCCGCGGCGTCGAGCTCGCGCCCGCTCCACAGGGCGCCGTCGAGGAACGTGACGACGAGCGCGTCGCCGTCGACGTGCTCGTGCGTGAGGTCGGCGTGCAGGACGCGCGGGACGGGCAGCCCGGCCGCGTGCGCGGCCCGGTACGCGGCGTCCTCCGTGGTGAGGATCCCGTGCTCGTAGCGCAGCAGGCGCGACGTGTCCGCCCCGGTGACCTTGACGACGACGCGCACGGGCGCGCCGTCGGGCGCGTCCCCGCCGGGGCGCGGGGCGAGGTCCACGGCGAAGACGCTCGCGAACATCCCCCCGCTCAGCGCCTCGCTCCGCACGGCCTCGCCGAGCGGGGCCACGATCGCGGCGAGCTGGTCGTGCGTGACCGACGTCTTGGTGAGCACCGCGCGAGCCTAGCGGCGCGCCGACGGGCGGGGCGACGGCCGTCCGGCGCTCGCCCCGCCGGGACGCGTCCGGCTACGGGCGCGGCACGTTGCGCAGGTTCGCGCGCGCCATCGACACGACCTCGCCCATGCCGCCGCCGAGGATCTCCTTGCTCATCGCGACCGCGAACCCGCGCACCTGGCCCGCGGTGATGTTCGGCGGGATCGAGAGCGCGCGGGGGTCGGTCACGACGTCGACGAGCGCCGGCCCGGGGCGGTGCAGCGCGTCCTGGAGCGCGCGGCGCAGGTCCTTGGGCTTCTCCACGCGCACCGCGGGGATGCCGATCGCGTTCGCGACCGCGGCGTAGTCGACCTGGGGCGACTCGGTGCCGAACATCGGCAGGCCGTCGACGAGCATCTCGAGGCGCACCATGCCGAGGCTCGCGTTGTCGAACAGGACGACCTTGACCGGGAGGTCGTAGTGCTTGAGCGTCACGAGCTCGCCGAGCAGCATCGAGAGGCCGCCGTCCCCGGCCATGGCGACGACCTGCCGGCCGGGCTGCGAAGCGGCGGCGCCGATGGCGTGGGGGAGCGCGTTGGCCATCGACCCGTGGATGAACGACCCGATGACGCGGCGCTTCCCGTTGGGCGTGATGTACCGCGCCGCCCACACGTTGCACATGCCCGTGTCGACGGTGAACACCGCGTCGTCGGCGGCCACCTGGTCGAGCGTGTCCGCGACGAACTCGGGGTGGATCGGCGTCGTGCGCTCGACCTTCTTGGTGTACGCCCCGACGACGCCCGTCATCGCCTTCTCGTGCTTGGCGACCATCGCGTCGAGGAACTTGCGCGACCGCGCCTTCTTCACGAGCGGCAGGAGCGCGCGCACCGTCTCGCCGACGTCGCCCACGACGGCGAGGTCGAGGCGCGTGCGCCGCCCGAGGTGGGTCGGGTCGACGTCGACCTGGGCCGTGCGGACCGATTCCGGGAGGAACTGGTCGTACGGGAAGTCGGTGCCGAGCAGCACGAGGAGGTCGCAGTCGTGCATCGCGTCGAACGCGGCGCCGTAGCCGAGGAGGCCGGACATGCCGACGTCGAACGGGTTGTCGTACTGGATGAACTCCTTGCCGCGCAGCGAGTGGCCCACGGGCGCGGCGATCTTGTCGGCGAGCGCGATCACGTCGTCGTGCGCGCCGCGCACGCCCGCGCCGGCGAAGATCGTGACCTTCTTCGCGGCGTCGATCGCGTCCGCGAGCTGCTGGACGGCGGTCGCGTCGGGGACGACGCGCGGGGGAGCGGGCCGGCACGCGACGTCGGGCACGGCGGCCGGGGCGTCGAGGTCGGCGACGTCGCCCGGGAGCGTGAGGACGGAGACGCCGCGGGCGCCGTAGGCGTGGTGGATCGCGGAGTTGATGACGCGCGGCGCCTGCTCGGCGCTCGAGATCATCTCCGAGTAGACGGAGCACTCGGTGAACAGACGGTCGGGGTGCGTCTCCTGGAAGAACCCGGTGCCGATCTGCTTGCTCGGGATGTGGCTCGCGATGGCGAGCACGGGCACGCGCGACCGGTTGGCGTCGTACAGGCCGTTGATGAGGTGGAGGTTCCCCGGCCCGCACGACCCCGCGCACACCGCGAGGCTGCCCGTGACCTCGGCCTCCGCGGCCGCCGCGAACGCCGCCGCCTCCTCGTGGCGCACGTGGATCCACTCGATCCCCTTGCCCGCGTTCTCGCCCGTGTTGGACCGGTGCACCGCGTCGACCACGGGGTTGAGGCTGTCGCCGACGATGCCGTAGATCCGCCGCACCCCCGCCTCGATGAGCTGCGCGACGAGCAGGTCCGCGACAGTCCGGTTGCGCTTGTCGACGGGAGAGCGACCGATTCCGAACGGCATGACGTACCTCCACGGCTGGGCTGGGGTCGTCTCCCATCGTGCGCCGGGCCGGCGTGGGCCGCAGCGCGAGCCGACGTCTCGTGCGTCACGGTCGCCGCCGACCCCGGCGTGTCGCACCCCAAGGTGCCGAACCCGGGGTTGTTCCCGGGTTCGGCACGATCCTGGGGAACAACCCCGGGTTCGGCGGGTTGACCGTGGGGGTCTCAGACCGCGGGCTCGGCGTGCGCCGCGAACGGGGTGCGGCGGCGCGCCACGGCCAGCGCCGCGTCGGCCTGGGCGAGCTCGCCGTGGATCCCCGCGCCCGCCATGACGCCGGCCGCCGCCGACGCGCCGACCTGGGCCATGAGGTCGCTCGAGTTGCCGGCCGCCCAGACGCCCGGGACGGCGGTCATGCCCCGCGGGTCGGCGGGCACGAACCGACCGGCCGGGTGGTCCTCCAGCGACCCGCCGAGCTGCTCGAACAGCTCGCCGCGCGCGACGAACCGCGGTCCGACGACGACCGCGTCCACCGCGAACGACGTCCCGTCCGCGAGGACGACCGACCGCACGGCCCGACCCTCGACGTCGAGCCGCTCGACCTCGCCCTCGACCACGCGCACGCCGAGCGCCGAGAGCTGCTCCCACGTGGCGTCGTCGGGCTCGGGGGCGGTGTGCTGGTAGAGCGTGACGTGCGGGGTGAGCTGGCGGAACAGCAGCACCTGGTGCGCCGCCGCCGGGCCGGTCGCGAGGACCGCGACCCGCTGCCCGCGCACCTCCCAGCCGTGGCAGAACGGGCAGTGCAGCACGCTCGACCCCCAGCCCTCGCGGACCCCGGGGACGTCGGGGAGCTCGTCGACGAGGCCCGTCGCGAGCAGGACGCGCCGTGCCCGGACGGTCGCGCCGTCGTCGAGCGTCAGCGTGAAGCCGGACTCGGCGTCGCCGGCCGCGTGGGCGACGCGCGCGTCGCGGACCTCGGCGCCGTAGCCCTCGGCCTCGGCACGGCCCGCGGCCAGCAGCTCGCGCGGGGGGACGCCCTCGCGCCCCAGCAGGTTGTGCGCGCCCTCCGCGGGCGCGTTGCGCGGCTCGCCGGCGTCGAGCACGACGACGGAGCGCAGCGACCGCGCGAGCGTCACCGCGGCGCTCAGCCCGGCGGGCCCGCCGCCGACGATCGCGACGTCGTAGGTGTGGTGGTCAGGGGTGGAGGTCGTGGCGGTCATGGCTCTCCTCAGCAGTGACGGGGGCTTCGCCGAGTGCGTGAAAGAGTCGCGGGGATCGGCCCGGACGGCGACTGCGTCACGCGCTCAGCGGGGTCGGCGGGCGGCCCAGACGATGCGGCCGCCGCGCGCTCCGACGGTGTGCGTCGAGGGGTCGTCGGTCGCCGCGAGCACCGCGTCGAGCGCGGCGAGATCGGCGGGGTCGAGGTGCTCCGCGAGGTGCTCGCGCTGGCGCGCGGCGGTGGCGCGCGCCCAGCGGGACGCGTCCGGTCCCGGCGGCACGACGGCGGTCGGCGCGCGCCGGTCGACGACCTCCAGCCCGGCGTCGGTCAGGTAGGGCGTCCAGTCGGGGTAGCGGTTCCAGCCGGCGTGGGCCATCGCGCTCTCGAGGTGCGCGGCCAGGTCGGCGTGCGCCGCGTCGTCGGGCAGGACGGGCGACGTCGCCGTCATCTCGACGACGACGAGCAGGCCCCCGGGCGCGAGCGCGTCGTGGGCGTCGCGCAGGACGCGCGCCGGGTCCGCGACGTGGTGCAGCGACGCGGACGCCCACACGACGTCGGCGGCGCCGACGTCGGACCACCCGGCGTCGAGGTCGGCCTCGACGGTGCGCACGCGTGCCTCGAGCCCGGGACCGGCGAGCCCGTCGCGCAGCCGTTCGAGCATCGCGGGGTCCGCGTCCACGGAGACGACCTCCGCGTCGGGGAACGCGCGGGCGAGGGCGCGCGTCCCGGTGCCGGTCCCGGCGCCGAGGTCGACGACGATGCGCGTGGGGGCCGGTGCGTGCTCGACCGCGACCGCGACGGCCTGGTCGAGCAGCACGCCGAACACGGACGCGTCGAGCTCGAGCAGCTCGGCCATCCCGTGGCCGTCGTGCGCGTGGCCGTCGTGCGCGTGGCCCGCGGCATGCCCGTGCCCGGTGGCATGCCCGTGCCCGACAGCGTGGTCGTGGCCGTGGTGGTGCGCGCCGTGGTTCGCGGGGGAGTCCATGCCTCCACGGTAGGACGGTTCTGCGCCGGAGGCATAGGATCTTGCTCATGACGCAAGAAGTCGATCTGGACGCTGTCGTCCGCCAGCGCATCCGCGGGCTGCGCCTCGCGCGCGGCTGGACCCTGGACGCGCTCGCGGCGCGGTGCTTCCTCAGCCCGTCGACGCTCAGCCGCCTCGAGACCGGGCACCGACGGATCGCGCTCGACCAGCTCGTGCCGATCGCCCGCGCGCTCGGCACGACGCTCGACCAGCTCGTCGAGCCGGTCGACGACGAGGACGTGGTCATCCGGCCCGAGCCGCAGCGCCGCCCGGGGGAGACGACGTGGCTGCTGTCCCGCGACCGTCCCGGGACGATGGTCGCGAAGATGCGCCTGACGCCCGAGCGCGCCGTCGGCCCGGAGCACCAGCGCGTCCACCCGGGTCACGAGTGGTTCACGGTCCTGTCCGGGACGGCCGTCGTCTACCTCGCCGACCGCCGGATCCTCGTGCAGGAGGGCCAGGCAGCCGAGTTCTCGACGATGGTGCCGCACTCGTTCGGCGCGCACGAGGGCCCGGTCGAGATCCTCACGATCTTCGACCAGGAGGGCGAGCGCGCCCACCTCTCGGGGACCGACCCGGCCTGACGGATGGCGCGACCAGCGGCGTCGTGGACCCCGCCGATCCCGCGGAGTGCTCGTCGACCCGAGGGGGCGACGCTGAGAGGACGTGCGGGCGTCAGTCGAGCCGGGCCGTGTCTGACAAATGTGGGACAGAAGGCGTAGTGTCGTGATCATGGCGATGAGAACCCGCAGCACCGCGCACGAGAGAACGGCCCCCCGAGGCTCGACCTCGCGGGGCGGGAAGAACGTGCCTGCCGGGGGGACCCCGCGGGCCGGGAAGGGCGAGGGCGCCTCGGCGAAGCGCGACTCCGTCACGTTCCGACCCACCCCCGAGGAGCGCCGGATCCTCGACCGCCTCCGCGACGAAGGCGTCACCGCCAGCGACGCCGTCCGCCGTGGCCTGCACCTGGTCGCGCACGAGAAGTGGGTCGACCAGGCCCGCGTCGATGCGGAGAATCTCGCCCACGAGAACCTCGACGACGAGCCGGACGCCTGGTGATCCGCGGCGCCGTCTACCGCGTCGACCTCGGTGACCCCCGGGGCCACGAGCAGGGCGGTCGGCGGTACGGGGTGGTCCTGTCCCCGACGAACATGCCGTGGTCCGTCGCGACGATCGTGCCGACCTCGACCAGCGCGCAGCGTGCGATCTTCCGGCCCGTCCTCGAGATCGCCGGCCAGGAGACCGTGCTCCTCGTCGACCAGCTCCGTGCGATCGACACCGACTACGTCGTCGGGGAGCCGGTCGACTTCCTTCTTCGAGACGACCTGGACGCGCTCGAGCGGACCGTGCAGAGCTACCTCGGCATCATCTGAGGCCGAGCCGTCCCGTCCGTCGTCCTCGGGGGCCTCGACGTCGATCGTCTCGCGGTACCCCGCGTCAGTGGGCGGGCGTGCCGTCCGTGACGTCCTCGCGGTCCGCGCTGCGGCGCAGCGACCGGAGCGCGGCGAGCACGAGGACGACGCCGAGCGCCGCGGCCGCGACGACGACCTCGAACCCGGCGTGCGCGCCGCCCGCGTCGATGCGCGACCCCGCGACGGACGACCCGATCGACACGCCCACGCCGAGCGACGTGCCGACCCAGGCGAGGCCCTCGGTGAGCTGGTTCGGCGCGACGAGGTTCTGGACGAGGTTGTTGCCGTTGATGAGCGTGGGCGCGATGGCGAACCCGGTCACGAACATCACCGCGGCGAGGACCGGGATCGAGGTGACGAAGAAGAACAGCGAGACACCCGCGGCGAGCGCGACGATCCCGATGACGAACCGGCGCCACAGCGGCGACACCCAGTGCCGCGCGCCGTACACGAGGCCGGAGATGAGCGAGCCCATGGCGAAGACGGCGAGGATCAGCCCGGCCGCGCCCTTCTGCCCCTGCTCCTCGGCGAACGCGATGGTCGACACGTCGGTCGCGCCGAACACGATGCCCATCGCCACGAAGATCACGGCGAGCACGATCATCCCGGCCGACCGCATCGCGGAGCGCTGCTTCACGCCGGGCTCCGGGACCACGACCGGCGGCTCGGTCGCGCGCTGCGACAGGAACCAGAGCCCGCCGACGACGGCCGCGACGAGCGGCACGAGAAGCCCCGCGGACGGCGACACGCTCGTCGCGAGCACGGTCGCGAGCACCGGGCCGACGACGAACACGAGCTCGTCGAGCGCCGACTCGAGCGAGTAGGCGGTGTGCAGGCGACGCGCGTCGGGCACCGTGTGGGTCCAGCGCGCGCGGACCATCGACCCGTACGACCCCTGCGTCGCGCCGGCGAGCGCCGCGAACGCGTAGAGCGTCCACTCGGGCGCGCGCAGCACCGCGCACAGGATGAGCCCGCCCAGGCCGACCGTCGCGGCCGCCAGCATCGGCAGCATGACGGCGCGCTGGCCGGTCCGGTCCACCAGCCGCGCGATCTGCGGCGACACGATCGCCTGCGCGACGACGAGCGCCGCCGCGACCCGGCCCGCGAGCGCGTACTCGCCGTAGATGCCCTGGATCATGAGGATCGTGCCGATGCCGACCATCGACATCGGCAGGCGCGCCACGAGCGCCGCGGCGGAGAACCGCCACGCGCCGGGCAGCGCGAGCACGGCGCGGTAGGGGTTCCGGGACGTCGTCCCGGCCTCCGCGGGGGTGCCCGACGTCGTCCCGTCGGTCGTCAGGTCGTCCCGCCGGTGCTCGGGGTGCTCGGGGTCGTCAGCGCGCGACGGAGAATCCTGGACCACCGTCCCAGTGTCGCACCCGGAAGCCGCCCGCCCGGTAGCGATTTCGCGGCGCGCGGCCGGACGTGACGACCGTCTCGCCACGTGGCCCGGCTGGTCCGCGCCGGTTGTCCGACGGCCGTGCGGCGGCGACGATGGGCGCCATGACCGACAGCCCCGCACCCCGCGCCACGACCGTCACCGTCACCGACGAGGGCGACCGCTTCGAGGCCCGCACCGACGACGGCGTCGTCGCCGGGTTCGCCGCCTACGTCCGCGAGCCGGGGAAGGTGATCTTCACGCACACCGAGGTCGACCCCGCGTTCGAGGGCCAGGGCGTCGGCTCCGCGCTCGCCGTCGGTGCGCTCGACCAGGTCCGGGCGTCGGGGGAGCGCGTCGTCCCGCTGTGCCCGTTCATCCGCGCGTACATCGAGCGCCACCCGGACTACGCGGACCTCACGCGGCGGTGAGGCGACACCCGGCGGCGGTGCGACGCTCGCCGGTGGGACGACGGAGCGCCCCGGTCCCGAGGGACCAGGGCGCCCGCGCGCGGCGAGGAACCGGCGAGGGTTCGCCAGGGGTCAGGAGATGGTGCCGGTCCCCTCGCCCTCCATGCGCTCGTCGTGCAGCAGCTCGCCCTCGGCGTCGACCGGGACGATCGTGCCGTCGAACGTGATGGGCGAGCCCGGCTGGTAGCGGAAGTTCGTCGCGTACGAGTAGGACTGGCCGGTGCCGAACGTGTAGACGGTCGGCTCGCGGTACGCGCCCGGCGCCATGCCGTCGTCGTTCACGCCCTGCGCCTCGTACAGCTCGTCGTCGACGATGGTGTCCATGCCCTGCATGTAGGGCCAGTCGTCGTAGCGCTCGTCGATGCTCACGAGGCTCGAGCCGAGGTCGATCGGCGCGCCCTCGTTCGTGATGACGTAGTTGACGAAGACGATGTCGTCGCCCTCGGCGATGATCGGCAGGTTGTTCTCCGGGTCGACGAACAGGCCGTCCTTCGTCGCCTGCGTGACGCCCACCTGGTAGACGTCGACGCGGACGTCGCCGATGGTGAAGGACGAGATCTGCTCGCCCGGGGTCGTGACGGGGTTCGCCCAGTCGGGCAGCTCGCCGCTCGAGCCGGTCTCCTCCGCCGCGGCGTCGTCGACCTCCTCCGCGTCGTCGACCGGCGCGGTCTCCTCGGCGGACGTCTCGTCCGGCGTCGGCGTCTCGGGCGTGTCGCCGCCGACGTTGATGGTGCACGCGGTGAGGCCGAGCGCGAGCGCGGCGGCGACGGTCAGACGTGCGGCGGAACGGACGGGACGCATGGTGAGCTCCGGGTGTCGGGGAGAGGTGCCGGACGGACCTTACCTACAGACGAGCGCGCGCTTCGATGGGGAGCGGTGCCCATGAGACGGCCCGGGACCTTCGCCTGTTGCGCCGCGGCCGGGGCGCGAGGACCCTTCCCCTATGCCTCGCCGCTCCTTCTCCCCGGCCCCTCCCGCGTGCGCGGACCTGCGCGTTCGCCCCGCGACGTCCGCACCGTGGGGGTGCGCGTGAGTGCCCTGCGGGTCGAGCGCGCCGACGTCGTCGTCGTGGGTGGCGGTGGCGCAGGTCTCAGTGCCGCGCTCGCGATCGCGGAGGCCGCGGGCCAGGACGACCGCCGCTCGCCCGTCGTCGCGCTCGTCTCGAAGGTCTACCCGATGCGCTCGCACACCGTCGCCGCGGAGGGCGGGGCCGCGGGCGTGGTGGGCGACGACGACTCGCTCGAGCAGCACGTCGCCGACACCCTCGCCGGCGGCGCGGGGCTGTGCGAGGAGGAGTCCGTCCGGTTCGTCGTCGAGCGCGCGGCGGGCGAGCTGTACCGCCTGGAGCGCTGGGGCCTGCCGTGGTCGCGCACGGACGACGGCGACGTGGCCGTCCGCCGGTTCGGCGGCATGAGCCGGGCGCGCACCTGGTTCGCGGCCGACAAGACCGGCTTCCACCTCCTGCACACCCTGTTCCAGGCGTCGCTGCGCTACTCGGGCGCGGACGGCCCGGTCCGCCGGTACGACGAGCACCACGTGCTCGACCTCGTGGTCGACGACCCGGACGGGCCGGACGCGCGGGTGCGCGGCGTCGTCGTGCACGACCAGCACCGCGGCGAGCCGCTGCTCCTGGAGGCGCCCGCGGTGGTCCTCGCGACGGGCGGCTCGGCGCGCGCGTGGGGGACCAGCACGAACGCGGGCATCTGCACGGGCGACGGCACCGCGATGGCGCTGCGGGCGGGCGTGCCGCTGCGCGACATGGAGTTCCTCCAGTTCCACCCGACCGGCCTGCCGGGCAGCGGCATCCTGCTCACGGAGGCCGCCCGCGGCGAGGGCGGCGTGCTGCTCGACGCCGACGGCCGCCGCTACCTCGCCGACTACGGGCTCGGCCCGGAGACGCCCGTCGGGGCGCCGGTGCCGCGCACCATGGAGCTCGGGCCGCGCGACCGGCTCTCGCAGGCGTTCTGGCACGCCGACCGCGACGGCCGCACCATCCCGACGCCCGACGGCGGCGTCGTCCTGCTCGACCTGCGCCACCTCGGCAAGGAGCGCCTCGCCGAGCGGCTGCCGCTCGTGACCGGCCTGGCCCGACAGTTCGCGGGCGTCGACCCGGTGACCGAGCCCGTCCCCGTCCGCCCGACGGCGCACTACACGATGGGCGGCATCCGCACCGACGCGCGCGGCACGACCGCCGTCGCCGGGCTGTTCGCCGCGGGGGAGTGCGCGTCCACCGGCCTGCACGGCGCCAACCGGCTCGGGTCCAACTCGCTCGTCGAGACCCTCGTCGTCGGGCGCGCGGCGGGCGAGGCGGCGCTCGCGTGGGCGCGGTCGGTCGGGCACCCGGGGGCCGACGGCGGCGCGGCGGGTGCCGGGGCCGGCGTCGGTCCGGCGTCGGCGGACGGGGCGGTGGTCGACCGAGCCGCCGAGATCGCCGACGGCTACCTCGCGATGCGGGGCCGCGGGACCGAGCCGCCCGCCGCGATCCGGGCCGAGCTCGGGCGCGTCCTCGACGCCGACGCCGGGATCTACCGTGACGCCGACGGGCTGCGGCGGGCGCTCGCGGCGGTCGAGGACCTCCGCGCCCGGTACGCCGACGTGCGCGTCGCCGACACCAGCGCCGTGCTCAACACCGACTGGGCGACGACCGTCGAGCTCGGCGCGACCCTGCTCGTCGCGCACGCGACCGTCGCCGCCGCGCTCGCGCGCGAGGAGTCCCGCGGCGCGCACCAGCGCCTCGACTTCCCGGAGCGCGAGCCGGTGGCACACCACTCGGAGGCCCGGCTGGGCGTGGACGGCACGCTGGAGGTAGAGCACGTCCCCGTGGGTGCGGTCGCCGCGCCGCGCCCCGTGGGAGCCGAACACGACCTGAGGGTCGGAAAGAGCCCGAGAACGACCCCCACGTCGTTCTCGGCGGACGAGGGGGCGGGGTTGTGAGCGAGGCAGAGTCGCCGGTCGAGGGGCGCAGGGTGCGGCTGGAGGTCGCGCGGACGTCGCCCGACGGCGCGGACACCGGGCGGCGGGACGTGTTCGACGTGCCCTACGACGACCGCACCTCCGTGCTCGACGCGCTCCAGTGGGTCAAGGACCACGCCGACCCCACGCTGACGTTCCGGTGGTCGTGCAAGATGGCCGTCTGCGGGAGCTGCGGCGTCATGGTCAACGGCCGCCCGGTGCTCGGCTGCGAGACGTTCGTGCGCGGCTACCGCACGTCCGGCCTCGTCGTCGAGCCGCTCGCGCACGCCGAGGTGCTGCGCGACCTCGTCGTCGACACCGACACGTTCCTCGGCAAGCTCGCCTCCGTGCAGCCCTGGCTCGTGCCCGACGGCGCCACGCGCCTCCCGCTCGTCGACCCGCCCTCGGGCGCAGCCGGGGCGGGGGCCGGGGCCGGGGCTGGAGCCGCCGGGGCGGGGGCCGGCGTCGGGGTCGAGGTGGGCGAGGGCGTCGACGGCTCGCGGACGCCGGACGGCGGCGATGTGCTGCGGGCGCACGGACCGGCGTCGGGTCACCGGCAGACGCCGGGCGAGCTCGCCGCGTTCAAGGGCTTCGCCGAGTGCATCGACTGCATGCTCTGCTACGCCGCGTGCCCGCAGCTCGACGTCGCGCCCGACTTCCTCGGCCCGGCCGTCGTCGCGACGGCGCGTCGCTGGGACGAGGACTCGCGCGACGCGGGCGAGCTCGACCGCGCCGACGTGCTCGACACCGAGTTCGGCGTCTGGCCGTGCATCCAGGTCGGCGCGTGCACGCAGGTCTGCCCGAAGGGCGTCGACCCCGCCCGCGCGCTCCGCGACGCCCAGCGCGTCGCGACGGACACGTGGGACGCGCGCGAACGCCGTCGCGCGACCTAGCCCCTCGCGAGGTAGAGCCCTGGTACCTCGGCGGGGTCGTCAGCTCCCGAGAGCCGCGGAGACGACGTCCTTCGCCTCGGCCTGGACCTGGGTCAGGTGCTCGGCGGAGACGAACGACTCGGCGTAGATCTTGTAGACGTTCTCCGTGCCCGACGGCCGGGCCGCGAACCACGCGTTCTCGGTCGTCACCTTGAGCCCGCCGATCGGGGCGTCGTTGCCGGGCGCGTTCGTGAGCTTCGCGGTGATCGGCTCGCCCGCGAGCTCGGTCGCGGTGACCTGCTCGGGCGAGAGCTTGCCGAGCGTGGCCTTCTCCTCGAGCGTGGCGGGCGCGTCGACGCGCGCGTACCAGGACTCGCCGTAGCGCTCGACGAGGTCGCGGTGGTGCTCGGACGGCGTGCGACCCGTCGTCGCGATGATCTCCGACGCGAGCAGTGCGAGGAGGAGGCCGTCCTTGTCGGTCGACCAGACGCGGCCGTCCTTGCGCAGGAACGACGCCCCGGCCGACTCCTCGCCGCCGAACCCGACGGTCCCGTCGAGCAGGCCGGGCACGAACCACTTGAACCCGACCGGCACCTCGACGAGGCGCCGCCCGAGGCCGCCCGCGACCCGGTCGATGAGCGCGGACGACACGAGCGTCTTGCCGATCGCGGCGTCGTCGCGCCAGCCCTCGCGCGCGCCGCCGTAGAGGTACTGGATCGCGACGGCGAGGTAGTGGTTCGGGTTCATGAGCCCGGCGTCGGGCGTGACGATCCCGTGGCGGTCGGAGTCGGCGTCGTTCCCGGTCGCGACGTCGAACGGCGCGCCGCCCTCGGCGTCGCCGGAGTCGCCGGTCATCCCCGCGACGAGCGACGCCATCGCGTACGGCGACGAGCAGTCCATGCGGATCTTCCCGTCCCAGTCGAGCGTCATGAACGCCCAGCGCGGGTCGACCTGCGGGTTCACGACCGTGAGGTCGAGCCCGTACCGCTCGCCGATCTCGCCCCAGTACTCGACCGACGCGCCGCCCAGCGGGTCGGCGCCGATCCGCACGCCGGAGTCGCGGATCGCGTCGAGGTCGAGGACGTTCGCCAGGTCGTCGACGTACGTGGTGAGGAAGTCGTGCTTGTGCACGTGCTCGGACGTGAGCGCCTGGGTCAGCGGCACGCGCGGCACGCTGCCGACGCCGGTGCGCAGGATCTCGTTGGCGCGGTCCGCGATCCAGCCGGTCGCCTCCGAGCCGGCGGGGCCGCCGTGCGGCGGGTTGTACTTGAAGCCGCCGTCGCGCGGGGGGTTGTGCGACGGCGTCACGACGATCCCGTCCGCCAGCCCGGGCCCGGTGGTGCGGACGCCGTCGACCGTCGTCGCCTCGTTGTGCAGGAGGATCGACTGCGAGACGGCGGGGGTGGGGGTGAACGAGTCGCGCGCGTCGACATAGGTCTGGACGCCCGCGGCGACGAGGACCTCGAGCGCGGTCTGCCACGCGGGGAGCGACAGCGCGTGCGTGTCGCGCCCGATGAACAGCGGCCCGTCGGTGCCCTGCGAGCGGCGGTACTCGACGATCGCGGCGGTGATCGCAATGATGTGCGCCTCGTTGAACGCGTGGTCGAGGCTCGACCCGCGGTGGCCCGACGTGCCGAACACGACCTTCTGGGCAGGGTCGTCGACGTCGGGGGTGAGGTCGTAGTAGGCGCCGACCACGGCGTCGACGTCGATGAGGTCGCTGGGCTGGGCGGGGGTGCCGGCGCGGGGATCCATGGGTCGATCCTGCCAGGGGTGGCGCCCGCGCGTCAGCCGCTACCGCGGTGCGACCAGACCTCTACCTCGGCGGACCAGACCTCTACCTCGGCGGACCGGGGCTCTACCTCGGCCGACCGGGGCTCTACCTCGGCGGACCAGGGCTCTACGTCGGCTCGGGGGTGTTCGCGCGGTCGATCGCCATCTCGACGGCGTCGAGGAGGCGGTCGAGGCTCGCGTCGAAGGGGCCCTGCGGGGCGTCGAAGCCGCCCGCGACGTAGACGCGGGTCATGACGGGGTAGCGCTCGACGTCGAACCAGTCCTCCCAGAAGCTGCCGAGGGTCGTCCAGTACTCGTCGTTGCCGACGCCGGTCGCGTCGCGCTCGGTCCGCTCGGCGATCGTGGCGCGCGCGAGGCCCTGGACGTAGTTGTCGACGAGGCCGAGCGTGTCGACGACCTGGAGCTCGGAGAGGCCGGTGTCGACGATCGTGCGCAGCCCTGCCTCCTGGGCGTCGAGGACGTGCGGCGCGAGCGGGGCGCGCCACATGTTGGTCTGCAGGATCCAGGGGTGGCGCAGGTAGAGGTTCCACAGCTCGTGCGCGTACTGCGCCAGCGCGGGCCGCCACGGGGCTCCCGCCGCCGGCAGGTCGAGCTCGGCGTACGCGCGGTCGATCATGAGGTCGACGAGCTCGGTGCGGCCGGGTACGTAGGTGTACAGCGACATCGCCCCGACGCCGAGCTCGGTCGCGACGCGTCGCATCGACAGCGCGTCGAGCCCGCCCTCCTGCGCGACGGCGGTCCCGGCCTTCACGACGTCGTCGAGCGTGAGGCGCGGCTTGCGCCCGCGCGTCGCGGGCGCGGGCGGGTCCCACAGGAGCGCGAGGCGGCGCGTGATCTCGGGCGTCCGGACGACCTCGGTGAACTGGGCCCGTGCGTGCTCCGCGGCCTGCACGGCGGAGGCGACCCCGGCGTCCGCGGCCGCGACGACGCCGCGCGGTCGCTCCGGCTCCTCCGGCTCCGGGGGCGCGGGCGAGGTCTGCGGGGTGCCCGACGGCGCGAGGTCGCCGTCGCGCTCGTCGGTGCGGTCGGTCGTCACGTGCGTATCCTCCCCGACTTCGGTCGCGTCCCGCCCGGAGGAGCCCGGCGGGACAAAAGCTTGCCTGTTCCCGTACACCGTATGCTAACGTGGATCGTCAATTTCGGTACGGCGTACGAAAGGGTGGCTCCGGTGATCCGAGCCCGTGGCCTGACCAAGACCTTCCATCGCAAGAAAGAGACCGTCGAAGCCGTCAAGGGCATCGACGTCGACGTCCGGGAGGGCGAGCTCGTCGCCTTCCTCGGTCCCAACGGGGCCGGCAAGTCCACGACCCTGAGGATGCTGACGAGCCTCCTCGAACCGACCGCCGGGACCGCCGAGGTCGCCGGCTACGACGTCGCCCGCGACCCGGCCCGGGTCCGCTCCCGCATCGGCTTCATCGGCCAGGGCAACGGCGGCGGGTACTCCTACCGCGTGCTCGACGAGCTGCACAACCAGGGCCGGTTCTACGGTCTGCCGCCCGCCGAGTACGCGCGGCGCGCCGCCGACCTGCTCGCCGCGCTCGACCTCGGCGGGCTCGAGAAGCGCACGGTCCAGTCGCTCTCCGGCGGGCAGCGGCGCCGGCTCGACGTCGCGCTGGGGCTCATGAACCACCCGCCGCTGCTGTTCCTCGACGAGCCGACGACCGGCCTCGACCCCCACGCCCGCGCCAACCTGTGGGAGCACATCGCCGCGATGCGCGAGCGGTACGGCATGACGATCGTCCTCACCACGCACTACCTCGACGAGGCCGACAGCATGGCCGAGCGCGTCGTCGTCATCGACCACGGCGAGATCATCGCCGACGCCACGCCGGACGCGCTCAAGCACAGCCACGCCGACGACGTCATCACGCTCGCGGTGGTCCCCGCGGCGGGCGGGAGCAGCGTCCCCGGCGAAGGGCCGGTCGCGGTGCCCGACGTCGTCGGCCGCGTCCGCGCGTCCCTCGCCGAGGACGTGGGCCAGGTCGAGAGCACGAGCGGCGCCGACGGCGTCGTGTCCGTCCGGATCTCCACGACCCACGGCGCCGACCGGCTGCCCGAGGCCATCGAGGCGCTGCGCGTCGGCGGCCTGGCCGTCCGCTCGGCCGAGCTCAAGCAGGCGAGCCTCGACGACGTGTTCCTCAACCTCACCGGGCGCAGCCTGCGAGAGGAGGCCGCATGAGCACGCGCACCGACCTGTCGTCCCCGGCGAGCCGGACGACGCCCGGCACCGACGCGGTGATGCGGACCGGGGCCGCGAAGTTCCTCGCCGACACCTGGGCCGTCTTCACGCGCGAGATCCTGCTCGTCCTGCGTGATCCCTTCACGCTGATCTTCTCGCTGCTGCAGCCGCTGATCTTCCTCGGCCTGTTCGGCCCGCTGCTCACGGGCGCGGTCGGCGGGTTCGGGGGTGGAGCGCCCGGCGGCGGCGGGTCGACGGCGGAGACGCTGCAGTGGTTCGTGCCCGGCGTGATCGTCATGATCTCGCTGTTCGGCACCTCCATGAGCGGGTCGAACCTGCTGTACGAGATGATGACCGGCTCCTACGAGCGCGTCCTCGCGACCCCGCTCGACCGGTCCGCGATCCTCGTCGGCCGCTCGCTCAAGGAGTTCGCGCCGCTCGTCGTGCAGGGCCTGCTCATCGCGCTCGTCTGCGTCCCGTTCGGGTTCACGCTCTACCCGCTGCACCTGCTCGTCGGGCTGCTGCTGCTCGGGCTGTTCGGCATCGGCGTGGGCGCGCTGTCGATCGCGCTCGCGCTCGCCGCGAAGAACCGCGAGTGGCTGTTCTGGGGCGTGCAGCAATCGTTGCTGTTCCCGCTGCTCATCCTCTCCGGGATGATGCTGCCGCTCGAGGCCGGGCCGGCGTGGATGCGCACGGCGGCGCTGTTCAACCCGCTGACGTACATCGTCGACGCGGAGCGCGCGCTGCTCGCCGGGAGGTTCGCGGACCCCGACGTGCTGTGGGGCTTCGTCGCCGCGGCGGTGACGTGCGTCGTCGGCCTCTGGATCGGCATCCGCCGCACCCGCAAGACGGTCTGACCCTCGCGGCGAACCCGGGACCGCTCCCCACCGCGACACCGTCGTGGGGAGCGACCCCGGGTTCGACCGAGGACGTTCGTCCCGGGTCGGGCGGACGTCGTGCCCGTCCTCGCGGTGTTCGCCGCGAGGCGCTACTCGGGCGGTCGTACGCTCGCAGGGGCCCGGCCGATCCGGGCGGACGGCGCGACAGGAGGCCACAGGTGAGCGACACCCGGACGGCGCAGGGGACGCGGGACCGCGCGGGGAGGGTGGTCGTGCGGCGGCACGCCGAGGTCGTCGCGGCGGCGCAGGACCCCGTCCTCTTCTCCAGCGCGGCGTCGGCCCACCTGCAGGTGCCCAACGGGCTCGACGGCGCGGAGCACGCGCGGGCGCGCCGGCTCCTCGACCCGTTCTTCGCCCCGGACGAGCTCGCGTGGCTCGCCCCGGTGCTCGACGACCTCGCCGCCGGGCTGGTCGACGACGTCGCGGGCGGCCCGTTCGACGCCGTCGAGCTCGGCGCCCGCTACGCCGTGCGCGCCCAGTCGGCGTGGCTCGGCTGGCCCGCCGACCTCGAGGCCGAGCTGCTCGACTGGGTCGCGGAGAACCGTGCCGCGACCCGCTCCGGCGACCGCGCCTGGACGGGTCGTGTCGCCGCGCGCTTCGACCGCATCGTCCGCGGCCTGCTCGACGCGCGCCGCGCCGGCGCGACGGTCGGACCGGCACCGACCGGCCCGGAGCGCGACCCCGCGACCGGTCCCGACGTCACCGCCCGGCTGCTCGCCCAGCACGACGACGGCCGCCCGGCCTGGACGGACGAGGAGCTCGTCTCGATCCTGCGCAACTGGACCGGGGGAGACCTGTCCTCGCTCGCCCTGTGCGCGGGCGTCGTCGTGCACTGGCTGACCGAGCACCCCGAGCACCAGCGCCACCTGCGCGACGCCCCGGACGCCGCGCTCGACGCGGCGGTCGACGAGATCCTGCGCCTCGACGACCCGTTCGTGTCCAACCGGCGCGTCGCGACGCGCGACACCGTCGTGGCCGGGTGCCCCGTCGCCGCGGGCGAGCAGGTCGTGCTCGACTGGCGCGCGGCCAACCGCGACCCGGAGGCGTTCGACGACCCGGCCGCGTACGACCCGGAGGGCCACGCCGACCGCAACCTCGTCTACGGGACGGGTCCGCACGCGTGCCCGGGCCGCCTGCTCGCGACGCTCGAGCTGCGCGTCCTCGTCCGCCGCCTCCTGCGCGCGGGCACGGTCGTGCACGACGACGCGCGGCCGGCCGAGCGCGAGACCGCGCCCGTCGCGGGCTTTCGCACCGTCCCGGTGCGCGTCGTCACCGCTCCCTGACCCGCCCAGCCCCGACGGCGCCCGAGCCCCGACGAGACGGGAGAAGTGGCCCCTCCGACACCGGCCGGAGGGGCCACTTCTCCCGTCTCGTCGGTCGCTACGAGGCGAGGTCCGCACCCGCGGCGGGTCCGGCGTCGGGCACGCGCGGCCACGGGACGGCGTGGCCCGACGCGAGCGACGCGCGCGCGTCGAGGACGCGCTGGTTGGTGCTCCCGCGGAACGCGAGGGTGAGGTCGCGGCGCGCGAGCTCGAAGCGGCCGTCGACGAGCACGTCGACCTCGGCGAGCAGCGCGCGCTGGTCGGGGGAGCCGGTGCGCAGCTCCTCGAGGGTGTAGCCCGTCCAGCACCACACGTCCTTGCGGTCGCCGTGCTCCGCGCGCAGCCGGCGGACGAGCCGCAGGCACACCTCCGTGTTGAGGAACGGCTCCCCGCCGAGCAGGGAGAGGCCCTGCACGGCGGGGTGCGCGAGGTCGGCGAGGACGCGCTCCTCCAGCGCGTCGTCGTAGGGGCGTCCGTAGCGGAAGCTCCACGCGGCCTCGTTGAAGCAGCCCTCGCACGCGAACAGGCAGCCGCTCACGTAGAGCGAGCAACGCACGCCCTCGCCGTCGACCATGACGAACGGCTTGTAGTCCGCGACGTACCCCCGGCTGACGCGGTCCGAGCGCCAGCCGGGGCCCGGGGTGCGTGCCACCGTCCCTCCTACGCGGTGCCCGACGGCGCAGCCCGGCCCGGTGCGGTCGGCGCGCCGTCGTCCGCGGTGGACAGTGTCGGTCCTGCCAGGTGCTTGACCCGCGCGGAGATCTCCGCGTGGCGGCCGTGCACCATGGGGCGCTGCTGCGGGTTGCCGAGGTACCCGCACGTGCGCTTCACGACGTCGCACGTGCGCGGGTCGGCGTTGCCGCACGACGGGCACGCGAAGCCGCGCGCGGTCGGGTCGAAGTCGCCCGTGAACCCGCACGCGTAGCAGCGGTCGATGGGCGTGTTCGTGCCCAGGTAGCCCACGCGGTCGTACGCGTAGTCCCACACCGCCTCCAGGGCCTTCGGGTTCTGCTGGAGCACGGGGTACTCGCAGTAGTGGATGAACCCGCCGGATGTGTACCGCGCGTACTCGGCCTCGAAGTCGAGCTTCTCGAACGGCGTCGGGCTCTTGCGGACGTCGTAGTGGAAGCTGTTCGTGTAGTAGTCCTTGTCGGTGATGTCGGGCACCGCGCCGAACCGCTCCCGGTCGAGGCGGCAGAACCGGTCGGTGAGGCTCTCGCTCGGCGTCGCGTAGACGCTGATCCGGTAGCCGAGCCGCGCCGTCCACCCGGCGGCGTGCGCGTGCAGGGACCGCAGCACGTCGAGCGTCAGCTCCTTGGCCCGCGGGTCGTGCTCCCAGGCGCCGCCGTAGAACGCGGCGGCCACCTCGTACAGCCCGATGTACCCGAGCGACACCGTGGCGCGGCCGTCGCGGAAGAGCCGGTCGACGTCGTCGTCCGGTGCGAGGCGCTCCCCGAAGGCCCCGTGGACGTAGAGGATCGGCGCGTTGCCCGGCGTCGCCTCCTTGCAGCGCTCGATGCGGAAGACGAGCGCGTCGTGCACGGTCTCCAGGCGCTCGTCGAGCAGTCGCCAGAACGTGTCGAGGTCGCCCGCCGCCTCGAGCGCGATGCGCGGCAGGTTGAGCGTCACGACGCCGAGGTTCATGCGCCCCTCGGAGACGTCCTGGCCGTGCTCGTCCTGCCAGCCCTGGAGGAACGACCGGCACCCCATGGGCACCTTGAACGACCCGGTGAGCTCGACGATCTTGTCGTACGACAGCACGTCCGGGTACATGCGCTTCGTCGCGCACTCGACCGCGAGCTGCTTGAGGTCGTGGTTGGGGTCGCCGGGGTCGAGGTTCACGCCGCGGCGCAGCGTGAAGATGAGCTTGGGGAAGATCGCGGTGCGGCCCTCGCTCCCGAGGCCGCGGATCCGGATCTGGAGGATCGCGCGCTGGATCTCGCGCTCCAGCCAGCCCGTGCCGAGCCCGAACCCGACCGACGTGAACGGCGTCTGCCCGTTCGACGTGAACAGGGTGTTGATCTCGTACTCCAGCGACTGCATCGCGTCGTAGATGTCCTTGCGCGTCTTCTCGCGCGCGTACTCCTCGTGCGCGGCTTCGTCGGCGATCCAGCGGCGCGCGTCCGCGAGGTGCTTCTCCAGGTTGCGCTCGGCGTAGGGAGCGAGGAGCTCGTCGATGCGGTTGACCGAGCACCCGCCGTACTGGCTGGAGGACACGTTGGCGATGATCTGGCTGATCTGCGCCGTCGCGGTCTGGATCGAGCGGGGAGGCTCCACCTGCGCGTTCCCGATCCGGAAGCCGCTCGACAGCATCGACCGGAAGTCGATGAGGCAGCAGTTCGTCATGGGCGCGTAGGGGTGGTAGTCGAGGTCGTGGTAGTGCAGGTCGCCCTTCTGGTGCGCGTTGGC
Organism: Cellulosimicrobium sp. 22598; assembly: GCF_052044445.1. NCBI lineage: Bacteria > Bacillati > Actinomycetota > Actinomycetes > Micrococcales > Promicromonosporaceae > Cellulosimicrobium > Cellulosimicrobium sp. 22598. The sequence continues at coordinate 66,843 of NZ_JBQEMZ010000002.1, read as the reverse complement.
GACGTGCGGCGGGAGCATCCGCAGCCCGATCGCCTTGCCCACGGTCCCGGCCGTGAGGTCGCGCTGGGTGTTGAAGACCTCGCTGTCCTTGTTCGCGTTCTCGTTGACGACCGTGGAGTCCTTGTCCAGCAGCCGCACGATCGAGTGGTTGAGGTCCGTCGCCCGGCTGCGCGCGAAGTCGCGCTGCACGCGGTAGTCGATGTAGGCGCGGGCGACGTCGTACTCGTGCGACCCGAGCAGCACGTGCTCGACGACGCCCTGGATCTCGTAGATCTTCACGGTGCCGACGAACCGCGCGGCGATCTCCACGTCGACGCGGTCCACGACCTCGTCGACACGGCTCCGGTGCGCGGCCGTGAGGTCGCCGTGCACCTCCGCGAAGGCCCTCGTCACGGCGGCGCGGATGCGGCCGTCGTCGAACGGCCGCCGACGGCCGTCGCGCTTGAGGACCTCCAGCGTGGCGGTCGTGCTGCGCGGTGCTGCCTGGTCGAGCTCGATGGTGGTCATCGCTCGTCCCCTCTGCCCACCGAGTTCTCGTCTGCGTCCCGCAGGGGTTGCGAGACGGACCGCACCCCAACATGTGGGGTCTAGATCACGGCTGCGCCACCATATCTAGTCCGCGGGGCCCGTGCGACGCGGATCCCCGGCGTGGCGGGGAGCGCGGGACAGGTCGGGACCTTGGTCCCGTCGGGGCGGGTCCTGAGGCCCGGCGCGACGGGGATTTCTCGCGGTCGGGACCGTGCGTCGCGGCGCTAGCCTCGGGGCGTGTCCCGACGTCCCCCCGGCTGGGTGCCGAACCAGCACGGCGCGTGGCCGATGCTGCTCCTGCCGTTCGTCGTCGGGTCGGTCCGGGGGATCCAGGACGCCGGGTTCCGGCCGGTGACGGTCGCGCTCGGTGCGCTGTGGCTCGTCGGCTACCTCGCCTACTTCGCGGCCGGGCTCTGGCTGAAGTCGCGTCGTCGGCCGCGCTACCGGCGCCCGATGCTCACGTACGGCGCGACCGCCGCGGCGCTCGGGCTGGTCGTGCTCGTGCTCGACCCGGCGCTCGTGCTCTGGGCGCCCGCGTTCGTCCCGTTCCTCGCGCTCGGGCTGTGGGCCTCCGCCCAGCGCACCGAGCGGTCGGTCGCCGCGGGCGGCGCGATGACCGTCGCGGCGTCGCTCATGACGGTCGTCGCGTACGCCGCGTGCCGGCCCCCGGGCGCGCCCGTGCTGGCGGTCCCCGTGGTGGTGTGGCTCGTCGCCGCGCTCCTGCTCGCCTACCTGTTCGGGACCGTGCTCTACGTCAAGACGATGATCCGCGAGCGCGGCGTGCGGTCGTACGTCGTCGCCTCGGTCGCATACCACGCGGCGGTCACCGTCGCGGCGGGCGTGGTCGCCGTCGTGCACGACCCCTCGTGGTGGTGGGCGACGGCGTTCCTCGCCGCGGCGACGGTGCGCGCGGCCGCGCTGCCGGGACCGCCCCTGAGCCCGCGGGCCGTCGGGATCGGGGAGATCGTCGCGACCGTGCTGCTGCTCGTCGTCGCGCTCGCCGTGCGGTAGGGCTGCCGTCCGTCTCGCGCGGGTCCTGCCCCCCGTGCTGCCGGGTGCGGACGACGGCTGCCGGACGGTCGGCGGCGTCCGGTGGTTCACTGGCCCGATGGACGACGACGCGCCTCTCACGGTCTCCGGCCTCGGCGAGCGCGTCGAGGCCGTCTCGGCGCTCTACGCGCGCAAGTTCGGCGTCGAGCGCGACCCGGACTGGTTCATGCTCAAGCTCGCCGAGGAGGTCGGGGAGCTCACCCAGGCGTTCCTCGTCACGACGGGACGCACCCGCCCGCGCGGGGACGCACCGCCGTCCGGAGCCGCCCCTGACGGGGCCACCGGGAACGACGGCGGGGCCTCGCCCCTCGCGGACGAGGTCGCCGACGTCCTGGCGCACCTGCTCCTGCTCGCGCGCTCCCAGGGGGTCGACGTCGACGCGGCCGTACGGCGCAAGTGGCTCGCGTGGGAGGCGGAGCTGCCGTGACCCGCCGCGGGGCCGGCGACGTACGGCCGGGGCGCTACCGGCGCCGCTAGGGTGGCGCCGTGACCGACCACCGCACCGATCCGCCCGTCAGCGCCGACGAGGTGGCTACGCTGCGCGGCTTCCTCGACTTCCACCGCGACACGCTGCGCTGGAAGACGGCGGGCCTCGACGCGGCCGAGCTCTCCCACCGGCTCCGGCCCTCGTCGATGACGCTCGGCGGGCTGCTCAAGCACCTCGCGTTCGTGGAGTCGAACTGGTTCTCCGAGGTGCTGCTCGGTGACCCTCTCATGGCGCCGTTCGACACCGCCGACTGGGCCGAGGACCGCGACTGGGACTGGACGACGGCGGCGGGCGACTCCCCGGAGGAGCTGCGCATGCTGTTCGACCGCGCCGTCGCGGCGTCCGACGCGATCCTCGACGACGCGCTCGCCGACGGTGGCCTCGACCGGCTGAGCGTGCGAGCGGACCGCCACACGGGCGAGCGATGGAACCTGCGCTGGATCCTCGTCCACATGATCGAGGAGTACGCCCGGCACAACGGCCACGCCGACCTGCTCCGCGAGGCGATCGACGGAACCGTCGGCGAGTAGCGCGACCAGCGCCGTGTGCACGACAGGGTCGCGGTCGCCGGGTCCGGACGCGGTCGTCTCGTGGAACCGGCGGGGTACGGACGACGGTTGCCGCGAGCGGCGTCGCCCGGGACCATGGCCGCGTGACCGCTCCTGAGCAGCCCTCGTCCGTCCCTCCCTCGCGCCGTCCGAGCGTCGCGACCGTGGTCCTCGCGGCGCTCGTCCTGGTCGGGGTCGCCCTGCTGGCCGTCGCGACCTGGGTCGCGAGCCGCCCGACGGCGTCCGGATGGTTCGCGTACGCGCCGCTGTCCGGCACCACGTTCGTCCCCGGCGGGGCGTACCCGCTGGGTACCGCGGCGCTCCTCGCCGGCGCAGGCGCGCTGCTCGTCGGAGGCGCGGTCGGGTTCGTCGTGGGCCGCCGCAGCGGCCCGGCTGCGGTGGTGGGCTCCGGGACGACCGGACCCGGCACCTCCGGCCCCGGCGGTGCCGCGGGCCCGGGCGAGACCTCGGGTCACGGTGCCGACGAGGCGCCTGCCGGATGAGCGCGCGCGACGACCTCGTCCTGCTCGACCTCGACGGCACGCTCACGGACTCGGCCCCCGGCATCCTCGCGTCGGTGCGGCACGCGTACGGCGTCCTGCGGCTCCCGGTCCCCGCCGAGGCGGTGCTCCGCGGCTTCGTCGGCCCGCCGCTCGGGGACTCGTTCGCCGCGCACGGCGTGCCGCACGACCGCGTGGCCGACGCCGTCGCCGCCTACCGTGACGTGTACGCGGCCGGGAACCTCCTCGACAACGCGGTCTACCCCGGCATCCCCGCGTGCCTGACGGCACTGCGCGGCGCCGGGCTGCGCCTCGCCGTCGCGACGTCGAAGCCGGAGCCGATGGCGCGGCGGATCGTCGCCCACTTCGGGCTCGACGCGCACCTCGACCGCGGCCTCGACGACGTGTTCGGCGCGACGCTCGACGGCTCGCGCAGTGCCAAGGCGGACGTCGTCGCGCACGCGCTCGCGTCGCTCGACGCCGCCCGGCGCGTGGTCATGGTCGGCGACCGCGAGCACGACGTCCTCGGCGCCGGCGTCCACGGGATCCCGTGCGTGGGGGTCGCGTGGGGCTACGCGCGCCCGGGTGAGCTGACCGCGGCGGGCGCGACGGCGGTCGTCAGGACGCCGGCCGAGCTCGCGACCGTCCTGCTCCGCCGGGCGCCGCTCGTCGCCTGACCGGACACCGCCGGCCGTCGGCGACGCGGGCCGATCGTGCCGGAGCGGACGGTGGGTCGCCGCTCAGGCGCGGGCGACGACGAGGACGGGCGCGAGCAGACCCGCCCTCGTCGCGGCGACGTTGTTGCTGATCCGCGTGACGAACTCCGCACCGAACACGACCACGAGGCCGTCCTGCCGGGGCCCGCCCCCGGCGGCGAGCGCCGCGCGCCGGTCCTCGACGCGCAGGACGTCGAACCCGGCGGCCGCCAGTGCGCGGCTGTAGTCGTCGGGGGTCTCGACGAACGACGACCCGGCGTCGACCGCCCACGGCAGGGGGAAGGGCAGGTCACCCGGTCCGACCCGCATCTGCTCGAACAGCCCGAACGGGCTCCCGGGGCGCACCACGCGGTGGACCTCCGTGAAGAGCGCCGCCTTGTCCGGCACGTTCATGCCGACGTGGACGAGCATCGCGCGGTCGTGCGAGGCGTCCGCGCACGGCAGCCGGTCGCCGTCGCCCAACGTGAACGTCACGAGGTCGGCGAGCCCCGTCCGCGCGGTGAGCTCGCGCGCGGCGTCGACGAAGTCCGGGCTGAGGTCCACCCCGGTGACCTGGCAGCCGTGCCGGTGCGCGGCGAGCCGCGCCGGGCCGCCGAGCCCGCTGCCGACGTCGAGCAGCGCCGTGCCCGGCGCGAGCCCGAGGAGGTCGAGGAGGGCGGTGGTCGACGTCGCGCCCCCGGCGTGGAGCTCGTCGTACGGGGCGAGCGCGTCGACCGTCACCGGCCCGTCGCCGGCTCCCGCCGCAGCGAGGAGGCGGGCCGCGAGGTCCTTGCCGGCGTAGTGCTGCCGTACCTGCTGCGTCGTGGCCATGGCGGCCTCCGTGCTCGTCGCGCCCACCCGCGGGCGCTCTCCCTCGACGGTACGCCCGTCGGCCCTGCCCTGCCGTGCCGGAAGGCCATGTCCGAGGCAACCTGTTGACATTGACGTAGCGTCAACTTCTAGCGTGGTGCTCGTTGCCGCACGAGGCGACCGCCGAGCCACCGAGACCGTGAGAGGAGACAGGAGATGCGTGCCGCCGGAACGACGAGCGAGCGCACGGCCGACTGGTCCATCCAGGAGGTCGCGCGACTCGCCGGCACGACGAGCCGGACCCTGCGCCACTACGACGCGGTCGGTCTGCTGCGCCCCAGCCGGGTCGCGTCCAACGGCTACCGCCACTACGACGCCGACGCGCTCGTGCGGCTCCAGCGGATCCTGCTCCTGCGCGACCTCGGCCTCGGGCTCCCCGCGATCCAGGAGGCGCTCGACGGCGACCCGGGGGAGCGGGGCGACCGGCCGCCGTCGGGCAGGGACGCCCAGGTGCGGGCCCTGCGCGGCCACCTCGAGTGGCTGCAGGCGGAGCGGCAGCGGCTGGCGCGACAGATCGCGTCGGTCGAACGGACGATCACCACGATGGAAGGAGGTGGCGAGCTCATGGCGGACGACATGTTCGACGGGTTCGACCACACGCAGTACAAGGACGAGGTCGAGGACCGCTGGGGCAAGGACGCGTACGCGCGCGGCGACGCCTGGTGGCGCGGGATGTCCGACGACGAGCGGGCGGCGTGGCAGGCCCGCGCCCGCGAGCTCGGCGAGGACTGGGCCGCGGCGGCCGCGCGGGGCGTCGACCCGGCCTCCGAGGAGGCGCAGGCGCTCGCGCGCCGCCACGTCGAGTGGCTCGGCGCGATCCCCGGCACGCCGGGCGCCGGTGCGGCACCGGTCAAGGAGTACGTCCTCGGCCTCGGCGACATGTACGTGGCGGACGAGCGGTTCGCGAAGAACTACGGCGGGGTCGAGGGCGCGACGTTCGTGCGCGACGCCCTGCGCGTCTACGCGGACCTGCACCTGTAGGGCTCGTGCCCGGGCCGGGACCTCCGGCCCGGGCACGAACCGCGCGACGTCACTAGCCTGGAACGTGGCGGGACACGGCGCCCCGCCGCCGCCAGGAGGCAGCCATGGCCACGACGTCGACGTCCACCGGCCCGGCCACGACCCGCAACGTCGCCCTCGTCGGGCACAGCGGGTCGGGCAAGACCACGCTCGCGGAGGCGTTCCTCCATCGCGCGGGCGCGATCCCGCGGGCCGGGTCCGTCGCGGAGGGCACGACCGTCTGCGACCACGAGCCCGAGGAGGTCGCGCGCGGCATCTCGGTGAGCCTCGGCGTCGCGCACCTCGACTGGCGGGCGCCCGACGGCGTCACGCACCAGGTCACCCTGCTCGACACCCCGGGGGCCCCGGACTTCGCCGGGTCCGTGGACGCGGCGCTCGCGGTGGCCGACCTCGCGGTCGTGGTGGTGAGCGCCGTCGACGGGTTCCAGTCGGGCACGGAGGAGGTCTGGCGGCGCTGCGACGAGGCGGGGATCCCCCGCCTCGTCGTCGTCTCCCAGGAGGACCGCGCGCGGGCGAGCTTCCGCACCGTCCTCGGCGCGCTGCGCGGCGCGCTCGACGCGCCGTTCGTGCCGCTCGAGCTCCCGCTCGGCGAGGAGCAGTCGCTGCACGGCGTGGCCGACGTCCTCACCGAGCGCGCCCGGGAGTACGACGGCGACGGCCGCACCCACGAGGAAAACGTCCCCGCGGACGTGCGCGACGAGGAACACGCCCTGCACGACGAGGTCGTGGAGGAGATCGTCACGCACGACGACGACCAGCTCGAGGCGTACCTCGCGGGCGACGAGCCCGGGGCGGCGGACCTCGAGCGCACGCTCGCGCACGAGGTGCTCACGGGCGAGGCCGTGCCCGTCCTGCTCGCGTCCGCGGTGACGGGCGTCGGCGTCGACCGCGTGCTCGACCTCGTGTGCGAGCTCGGCCCCTCGCCCGCCGACCGCGCGGCCGTCGTCGCGCTGCCCGACGGCGCGGGGTCGGCGGGCGCCGACGGCTCCCCGTCGGACGCGACGACCGAGGTCGCGGCCGACCCTGCCGGGGACGCGCTCGTGCACGTGTTCCGGACGGTCGTCGACCCGTTCGTGGGCCAGGTGTCGGTGTTCAAGGTGCTCTCCGGGTCCGTCGCGACGGGCGACCGCCTCGTGAGCACCGCGACCGGCGCCGAGGACCGCGTGCACGGTCTGTTCCGGCTGCGCGGGCGCGAGCACGTCGCGGTCGACCGCGTGGTCGCCGGTGACGTGGCCGCCGTCGCGAAGCTCTCCGCCGCCGCGACCGGGACGCTGCTCGCAGGGCGACGGATGCCCGTCGCCGCGCGCGACCTGCCGTCGCGCGCACCCGTCTACGCGCTCGCGCTGCGGCCGGTGTCCCAGTCCGACGACGACAAGCTCTCCGCCGCGCTCACCCGCCTGCGCGCCGAGGACCCGACCCTGCACGTCGACCTCACCGGGTCGCAGGCCGTGCTCGGGGGCCTCGGCGACACGCACCTCGCCGTCGCGGTCGAGCGGCTGGAACGCTCGTTCGGCGTGCGCGTCACGACCGAGCCCGTCCAGGTCGCGTACCGCGAGACCGTCACGCGCGCCGTCGAGGTCGAGGGCAAGGTGAAGAAGCAGTCGGGCGGGCACGGGCAGTTCGCGGTCGTGCAGCTCCGGGTGTCGCCGCTCCCGCGCGGTGACGGGTTCGAGTTCGTGAGCTCCGTCGTCGGCGGGTCGGTGCCGCGCCAGTACCTCCCCGCCGTGGAGCGCGGTGCGCGCGAGGCCATGGAGAGCGGCGGGCCGCACGGCTACCCGGTCGTCGACCTGCGCGTCGAGGTGCTCGACGGAAAGGCGCACTCCGTCGACTCCTCCGACATGGCGTTCCGCACCGCGGGCGGGGTCGGGGTGCGCGAGGCGCTCGCGGCCGCGGGCACCGTCGTCCTGGAACCCGTCTCCGCCGTGTCCGTGACCGTCCCGTCCGACGCGCAGGGCGACGTCATGGGCGACCTCTCCGCGCGCCGCGGCCACATCACCGCGACCGACTCCCTGCCCGACGGCCGCGTCCGCGTCGACGCGCTCGTCCCCGAGGCCGAGCTCACCCGCTACGTCATCGACCTGCGCTCCCTCACCGGCGGGCGCGGGACGTTCACGGCAGTCCCCGACCGCTACGAGGCCCTCCCGGGCGGTGTCCTGCCCCGTCACGAGAGGTCGGAGGCGTAGCGACCTCAGACGCGAGACGCCCTCTAGTCGCCATCGCCGCCGTGCTTGCGACGCATGGTCTCGATGAGGCGCCACGTGTCGTCGTCGAAGGCTGTGACGTCGCCGACGAGTGCGAGGGTGCTGAGATAGAGGGCTGCGTCGCGCAGGAACCCTGCGTCGTCGCGGCCCTTCTGTGCGGTGACCCGGCTCATGCCGTCGTTCACGAGTGCCCGTTGCTCAGGTGTCATGGGTCCGAGCGACTCGATGTACGCGCTCACGTCGAACGGTTCGCGCATCTGACCCCTCCCCCCAGAGGCCGTCATCGTAGCGATGGCGGGTCCTACCCACGTCATGGTCGTGCTCACCACGTTCTGTCCGGTGCCGGTTGCTGGTCACGACCGCCGGCTCGGCGCTTCCGGTGGGCGCGGCGGGTACCGGTCGTCCGGCGTGCGCGCAGTGAACTGTACGCAGTTGGACGGCCGTCCAGAACCGCTCCTGGTCGCGGCCCAGTGAGTTCTTGCAGGTCGAGGGAGGGCGCGGTCCGGCAGGGTGATGCACGCAACGACGCGAATTCACCCGTGGTTCGTCAGGGAATTCGTCGACGCGCGGGGTTCAGGCCTGGTCGAGGGCCTCGGTCGTGCTACCCGAGGTCTCGACGGTGATCAGGTTTCGCAGCGCCTCGGCGGCGTGCAGGACCTGGGCGACCTCGTGGTCGCGTGCCGCGTGGATGCCGCACCACACGAGCTGACGGGCAAGAGCTTCCTGGGTATCGCGGAGACGGGCGTCGCAGGCTCGACGCATGGTGCGGGCCAGTGTGGCGAACGCGAGGTCGTGCGAGGTCGGCGCCACGGTCGTGCGGTTCAGCGTCAACGCGCTGGTGGTCCGGACGTCCACGGCGTGCCCGAGGAGCCGGCATTGTCCGACGGCCGCCGCGGCTGCTCCGGGGCGGCGCTGGTGGGCGGGGCGCAGCACGAGCCGGGCATGGAAGTCGAGGAGCTCGTCGGCGCTGAGGGTGGGCGGCAGGACCGTGTCGATCCGGCGGGTCCTGCCGGCGAACGGGTTCGTGACGTCCCTGATGCGGACCAGGGTCGCGTAGCCGAACAGGGTGGGCAGGACGATGCGGTGGGCGTCGCGGTGCATGGGGACCTCACAGGCGGGGCGTGCGCGTCGGCGGTGACGGGCGACGGGGCGTCATGCGGTGGGAGTGCCGGAGAGTGCGTGTTAGCAACGAGGCCGTCGAGCAGTGTCGTCGGCCTTCACGGGGTGGTCGTGGGGTGTCGACCCTGAGAGCCGCCGGTCGCCCCGCCCCGCGGTCGGGGCGACCGGCGGTGCCTCAGCCGGTCGTGCTGCGGCGGTTGCGGGCCGCGACGAGCACGATCACGCCGAGCAGGAGCAGCAGTGCCGCACCTCCGGCGACCCACGCGAGGGTCGCACCGGTGGTCGCGAGCGACCCGCCGGGCTTGGCCGGGGTCCCGGGGGTACCGGGCTCGTCCGGGGTGGCGCACGCCTCGGCGGTGTCGGTCAGGTCGTTGTGACCGATGCCTGCGGTGTTCGCGAACCCGCCACGCCCGTCCGTGCCCGGTGCGGGGCAGGTGAACGTGGACTCGTTCACCGCACCCTGGTCGAGCGTGGCGACGACCTGCACCCGGTAGGTGTGGGTTCCACCGGCGGTGAGGGTGACGTCGCTCGCGACGACGTTCTCCGGTGCGCCGGCAGCGCCCTGGCCGGTCCACGTGCCCGACGCCGTCACGCCCTCGGGCGTCGCGGTCACCGTCGCGGACTCGACCCGGATGCCCGCGCCGTAGCGCAGACGGTCGGTCAGGTCGTAGACCCCGGCGGCCGCGCCGTCGTTGACGGCCGTGACGGTGTAGCGCACCGTCCAGGTCCCGTCGGCGTTCTTGGCAGGCTTGCCGTCCATCGACTTCGTGAGGTCGATCGAGGGCACCGGGGCGCAGTCCGTGTCGGTCTGCGTCCCACCCGTCTCGTCCGTGAGCGTGGCCGCGTTGTTCAGCCCCTGCTCGGTGAGGTTCCCACCAGGAGCCGTGGTGCACGCCGGCGAGCCCGTCCCGTCCTCGCCCACGTCGTCGGACGCGAAGTGCAGCGGCACGTTCGCGACCACCGTGACCCGGTAGACGTGCGGGGCGTACCCCTCGTCGTCCAGCCCACCGATCGACACGTCCGTCGCGATCCGCTGGTCGGCGTCACCGTCGAAGCCCTCGTTCACGGTGACCCCGTCGGGGCCGGTCACGCCGACGGACTCGACCGTGATGACGGGCGCGAAGAGCAGCTCGTCGTCCAGGTCGTACGTCGTCGCCTCAGCCCCGACGTTGCCCACGGTGAGGTCGTACACGACCTCCCACCTCCCGTCCCCGACCGGGTTCGCCGAGACGAGGGCCTTGTCCAGGGTCGGCTTGCCCGGACGCACGCACTCGTCGTCCGCGCCCTCGATCCCGTTCCACCCGATGGCGGCGATGTTGTTCAGGCCACCGGGCACCGTGCCACCGTCGCCGGTGGTGCAGGTGTCGGTGTCCGGGATGACGACGTCGGACAGGTCCGCCGCGTACCGCACCGTGACCGTGTAGGTGTGCACCACCGGCGCCGTGCCCGCGCCCGCGATCGGCTGGCCGGTCACGATCCGGGTGTCCTCGAGGCCGTCGAAGCCCTCGTTGACCCCCACGGGCTCCGGCGCGTCGGTGACGACGCCCTGGATCCCGACGACCGTCACGCCTTCGCCCGGCGCGAGGGTGTCGTCCAGGTCGTAGACCCCGGCGCCCGGACCACGGTTGGTCACCGTGACCTCGTACACCGCGTCGTACACCCCGTCCTCGCCCTCGACCGGCGTCACCGCGCCCGAGAGGGACTTGGCGATCTCGATCAGCGGCAGGGACGCGCACGCCTCGCCGTCCGACGTCTCGCCGTTGTGCTCGAGCTCGACCGTGTTCGCCAACCCGCCGTTCTCACCAGAACCCGACGCGGGGCAGGTGAGGTCCGTGGGGGTGACGACGGCCCGGTCGAGGGAGACCACGACCTGCACCTGGTAGGTGTGCGTCCCACCCGCTGCGAGCGAGACGCCACCGGCGACCAGGTTCTCCCCGTCACCGAGCGTGCCACCCTGACCGGTCCATCCGGCCTCCGCGGTCACGCCCGCCGGCGTCGTGACGACGTCGGCGGACTCGACGACGATCCCGTCGCCGTAGCGCAGCTGGTCACGCACGTCGTACTCGCCCGCGGCCTGACCGGTGTTGGTCGCCACGAGGTCGTAGGTGATGGTCCACGTCCCGTCGCCGTTCGGCGTCGGACCGTCCGAGATCGACTTCTCGATCCCGATCAGGGGCAGGGACGCGCACGCCTCGTCCTCGGCGACGATCCCGTTGTGGTCCAGGCTGACCGAGTTGGCCAGGCCACCGTTCGCGCCCGACCCGGGTGGCGGGCACTGCAGCGCGGCCGGGTCGATCGTGGCCTCGTCCATCTCGACGACGACCTCGACCTGGTAGGTGTGCGTCCCGCCCGCGGCAAGGCTCACGTTCTCCGCGACGAGGTTCTCCGCGGAGTCCTTGTCCGGGCCCAGGCCGGTCCAGGTGCTCTCGGCCGTGACGCTGGTCGGCGTGGTGACGACGTCGGCGGAGACGATGTCGATCCCCGTGCCGTAGTCGAGGCGGTCGAATACGTCGTACTCGCCCGACTCGCCACCCACGTTCTCGGCGACGATGTCGTAGACGATCGTCCACGTCCCGTCGCCGTTCGGCGTTGGGCCCGCGCTGATCGACTTGTCCACCACGATGTACGCGATCGTCACGCACGCGGTCGCCTCGTCGGTCAGGTCGTTGTGCTCGATCTCCGCCGCGTTCGACAGGCCACCGCTGTCCCCCTCACCCAGCGCGGAGCAGGGCGTGACCACCGGGACGCCGGTGGCGTCGTCGGCGATGCCGATGACGACCTCGACCTGGTAGGTGTGCGACTCGCCCGCGGGCAGGGTCACGGCGGCGGCGATGACGTTCTCCGGAGCACCCTCCGCGCCCAGGCCCGTCCAGGACCCGTTCGGCGTGACGCCGGCCGGGCTGGTGACGACCGACCCGGACACGACCTCGAGGTCGCCGTCCGCGGTCATGCGGTCGGTCACCTCGTAGGTGCCCTCGAACGCGCCGTCGTTCGTGGCGACGACGTCGTAGGTCACCGTCCACGTCCCGTCACCGTTCGGCACGGGACCTGCGGAGACGGTCTTGGTGATGTCGATCGACGGGATCGGCGCGCACGCCTGGTCGTCCTCGGTCTCGCCGCGGGCGTCGGTCAGCCGCGAGGTGTTGTTGAACCCCTGGTCCGCGTCCGACCCCTCGGCCGGGCACACCGTCGGGTCGGGGTCCGACCCAGCGCCGGGCACCTGCAACGGGACGTCCGCGATGACGGTCACCTCGTAGTGGTGCGCGGCATACCCGGCCTCGTCGTTCCCGAGCAGCGGCACGTTGGCCGCGATCGCGGTGCTGCCCTGCCCGTCCCACGCCGGGGTCGCGAGCGTGACCCCCGCCGGAGCGGTGGTGACCGTCGCCGCGACGACGGTGGCCTCGGACGTGAAGTGCAGCGTGTCGTCCAGGTCGTACGTCGTCGGGTGAGCCGACGTGTTGGTCACGTCGATCCCGTACACGACCTCCCACTGCCCGCCACCGATCGGCGTCGCCGACACGATGGTCTTGGTGTGCGTCGGATCCCCGTCCACCTCGAACCCGGCGGGGTCGCAGTTGATCTGCACCGGGTCCTCGGAGTCCGCGGGCTGGTCGGCCGTCGCGCACGCCGTGTTCACGACCGTGTCCGGGCCACCCTCACCAAGGACGATCTCGAACTCGTGCGACTCGCTCTCCTCGGGCGCGAGCTCCTCCACCACGAAGGACCCCAGCTCGGGCTGCAGGTCGTCGGACACCTCGAGGTGAGTGATGGTGCCCTGGCCGGTGTTCGTCACCACGATCCGGTACCGGACCGTCTCTCCGGGGCGGAACGACGGGTACTCGGCGACGTCGTTGGCGTCGACCCAGGTGCCGTCACGGTCCTGGACGTACTTCTTCAGCGACGCCGAGTAGTCCGTGCCCATCGTCAGCGGCTCGGACGTGCGCATCACCAGCTCGGTGTGCTCCGCGATCGCCTGCGCACGGTTGACGTACGTGTCACCCGGCTGCGCTCCGTCGGGCTCGATGTTCACGGTGAAGGCGAACGTCGCACCCGGCGCCAGCGTCCCCCCGATCACACGGATCGCAGTCGGGTTCGCGACCGGCGTCGTCGACCAGCCGACCGTGTTCCCGGTGACGCTGCCCGGCGCGGTGCCGTTCGACGTGTCGGCCGGGTCGTCCGAGAGGGTCGCCGGGTCCGCGGTCGTGTAGTACACCGTCGCTCCCGCCGGCACGCCCACCGACGTCACGTCGTACGACCCGGAGAACGACGTGCCACGGTCGTCGCCGTTGAAGGGCAGGATGTCGATCGTGTCCGTGAACGCCTGCGGCAGCGGGTCCTCCGAGCGCAGCGTCACCGTCCAGGAACCTGACTCGTCCGAGCCGTCACCGTCCGGGTTCGCGATGAACCACTGGTCCGTCGTCTTGGCGATGCTGGTGAAGCCGTTGGTCGAGACCGTGACCTGTGCGGTCGCGGGCGACGTGGACTCCCCGCCGACGGTCGCCACGACGCTGTTGGTCAGCGCAGTACCGGGCGTGACGTCGACCGCCGCGACAGCCTGGTAGGTGAGTGCGTTCGACGCGTTGGTCGGTACCCCGTCGAGGGTCCAGGTGAGGACCTGCTGGCCGGATCCGTTCGTCGAGACCGTGGGCTCAGGAGTCGCCGAACCGGACACGTAGCTCATCCCCACCGGCAGGGTGTCGACGAGCTCGAAGTCGTCGACCGTCGGGTCGATGGACCCCGTGCCGTTCGCGCTGTAGCTGAGCGTGTATGTCGCCGGGATCCCCGGCTTGACCGAGGCGCGGTCCGCCGACTTCGTCACGGCCGGGGTGACGCCGATGATGTACAGCACGTCCCGGCCGCTGCCGATGAAGGGGTAGCGCATGCCCGGGGTCAGGGGGCCCGTCCGGTCCGCAGGGTTCATGCTGCGGTTGGGGTACTGCCACTGACCGTTGACGTAGGCGGCGCCCCACTGCCACACGTCCGTGCCCACCGGGGTGTCCGCCTTGATCGTGTGGCGGACGTTGAGGCTCGTCCGGGGGTTGCCCGTCATCGCCGAGAAGGGGTAGGTCGCCCGCACTGCCTTGACCGTCTGGCCGGGTGCTGGCGTCGTCGTCCAGCCGCCCGGGTCCTGGTCGCACCGGAACGCGTTCGGGTCATAGCTCGCGCTGGACGCGTCGACGATCGCCGCGCTTCCCACGTAGTACTCCAGAGCGACGCCCGGGAGGGGCTGGCCGCCCCAGCCGTGGCTGATCTCTGCGCTGGTGAAGTCGACGTAGCGGGTATCGAGGACCTGGCACTGTCCGAACACGGTTGCGGGGTCGGACGAGGCCCAGGTGGCGCTCGTCACGGACTGCACCTCGCGCCCGGCGGAGACGCGGAACTCGTTGCTCCACCACGACGGGACCTGGACGCCGGATGCCTCCGGCTGCCAGGCGTTGTTCCAGCCGCCACGGGTCCAGGTCTTGCTGGACTGGTTGTTCGACGGGTCGTCGACGGACGTCGCGCCGGAGGGCGAGGTGTAGGTCGGCGTGCTCGCCGTCAGGGTCATGCTGTTGTTCGTCCCGCTCATGAAGCGGAACCACACCGTGCCGCTCGCCACCGCTTCACGGTTGGCCGGAAGCGCCTGACCCACGGAGTCCTGCGTCGGCACCTGGAGCCGCGAGTAGTCGATCCCGCTCAGCGTGAGGGTGAACGAACCGTCGGGGTTCGGAGTCAGGGTGCAGCTGTCGACGAACGGCGCCGATTGCTGCGCGGGATGGGTACCTCCCGACCAGGGGTGCCCGGTCGCCGCGCCGGTCGTGAACGGCGAGCACGCCTGGGGGCCGACCTGGACGGCTGCGCCGACAGGGTTGGTGACATCGAGCCGGTAGCTCACCGTGTCGGGGCCGGGGTCGCTGCCGGTCTGCGTGAAGAGGGTCCACTGCACGTCGATGTCGACGTAATCGTCGTTCCAACCGACGCCGTTGGTGGGCGTCTGCCACACCATGTCCATCGCGAAGGGGTTCTCGATGGCGATGGGCGGCACCTCGGCGGTGCGGCCGTCGATCGTGCCGACCGCAGTGATCTGGTCGCCGGTCTGGCCGTCGGCCTGGACGGCCGTCTGCACGACGTGCGCCGTGCCCTGGTCCCGGGTGCCGAGATTGCAGACGAGCGTCTTGCGGTCCGGGGAGATGCTCGACGCGGGGTTCACTCCGGTGGTGAGGCACGCGTCCGGCAGAGCACCGAAGAGGCCGTGGTCGATCGTCACCTCGAACGTGACGTCGGCGACCGGGTCGTTGCTCGGCGCGGCGTGGTCGTCGTTGACGTTGACCCGCCACTCCGCCGTCACGACGTCACCCGAGGCCACCACGGTCGGGGTTCCCTCGGCCCAGCGCCCGGTGATCTCGTACACCGTCGCCGCGGCGGCCGGCAGCGCGGCCGACGCCGCGACGCCGGTGCCCGCGGTCACGAGCGCCACGGCGCCGGCGACGGCGCGCTTCCACGTGCCCCTCCGGTGTCGCGGCCTGACGTGGCGGGCTGTCATCGTCCCGGCGCGAGATCCGCGCCGAGTGGCGCGGTCGGCGCCCGTCGTGCTCCATGGTCGTGGTCGCATGAGCTCCCCATCGGTTCCGTGGCACGCGTCCCTCGCGCGCTCGTCAACACCTCATGTGACCCAGGCGACAGCGGTCGGTGACGGAAAAGTGATGGAACTTCATCAACGAATTCATCCGTTCTGAGAAGAATTCACCCACGTCCCTGTCCTCGTCCCCACGAGGGCATGGACGAGGATCGATCAGGTGAACCCCTCGTTCGACGGCGCGACATCCTTGAACGACGAGGCGATCCGAGCGACCATCGCCACCGGCACGCTCGACGACATCGAAGAGCTGTTCGACCTGCTCTGGTACGACCTGCCAGGCCGCTACGCACACTCGGTCATGGAGAGGGTCCGTGGTCTGGACGCCGCGGAGTTCGAGCACCGGCCCCGCCTGTTGCACGCGGCTCTTCTCGCCCACCACCGCGCCGAGGTCGCCGACCGTGACGGCGAGCTGATGAGCGTCCTGCACGTGTACGCCGTCCAGGGCCGCTCCTACGCCGCCCGGCTGGCATCCTTCACCCGGCCGAGCGATCTTGTCACCGCCGGCACGATCGCCGTCATCTCGGCGCGGCTGCGCGGGGCGTTCGAGGAGTCGGAACGCCTGGGCGCGTGGGTCGACAAGCAGCTCGCGCTCCGGGGGACCGGTCACTCCCTGCCCTGGACGTCGACCCACGTCGCGACCAAGCCCGGCTGGCTGTCGGTCCAGCGCGGCGTCACCGCGATGCTGGCGGGCCGGCTCGACCACGCCGCGAAGCTGTACACCCAGGCGCACGTCGAGGCCGGCCCGGCCCCGTACGCACACCACGCCGGTGCGAACGCCCTGGCCAACCTCGCGCTCGTCGCCGCCTACCGTGGGCACCTCGGACTGGCTCGCTCCTGGCTGACCTCGCTCGACGACAGCGCTGCTGTCCCGTCATGGATCGACCACCTGACCACGGTCGGCGCGCGGGTCGCCCGTGCGCTGATCGCGATCGAGGAAGCAGACCCCGCCGAGGCGAGGTCGTCCCTGGACGCCGCCGGGCCTGCGACCCAGAGTCTGGAGCTGTGGCCCTTCATCGCCTACGCGCACTCGAGCCACGCCGCGCTGTTCGGCGACCCCCACATCGCCCTCGCCCACCTGGACGAGGCCCGGACGCGCCACGGCGCGCTCGAGCCCGACCCCACCACGCTCGCGGGTCAGCTCGTGCTGCGCTCCGAGGCCAAGCTGCTGCTCAGGGCGGCCGAGGGCAACCGGCTGCTCCGCCTGGTCGACGCGCACCCCGACGTCGCGTCGTTGCGCCAGTACGCCGCCTGGGTCCGCCTCCTCGCCGGCCACCCGTACGACGCGATCCGCTCCACCGCCCAAGCCCTGCACCAGCTCCACGTCCCTGTCCCGGACATGATGGGACTGCACCTCGTCAGAGCGATCGCGCACCTGCGCACAGGCAACAAGCACCACGCCGCCACGGCGTTCCGCAAGGCCGTCGCCCTGCGCGCGAGCGAGAACCACGTCAAGCCGTTCCTGGCCGCCGAGGCGGACGATCTCGTCCAGCTCGCCCAGCTCGCCGACGTTCCCAACCCGTTGCTCAACCGGCGCGTGCAGCGCGTGAACCTTCCCGGCCCCACCCCCGTCGTGCGCCTCTCACGCCGCGAACGCGCCGTCCTGGCCGCACTCAGCGCCGGCGACACCGCTGAGCAGGCCGCCGCGCGTTTCGAGGTGTCCCCCGCCACCGTGCGCACCCAAATCCGCAGCATCTACCGCAAGCTCGGCGTCTCACGCCGCGCGGCGGCCCTCGCCCGCGCCGAAGAGCTCGGGCTTCTCCTCGAGGCTCGCGAATGAGCGTCCGGACCGCAGCGGTGGTGCACGTGACGCTGGGCGCGCCCGCCTCGTGACCGGGTCCCCGTCAGCGGCGCGGCAGGACGATCAGTGCGCCGCCGCCGGGGTGGTCGACGACCTCGACGGGGTAGTCGTAGACGTCGCTCAGCAGCTCGGCGGTGAGGACGTCGCGCGGGCCGCCGTCGGCGACGACGCGCCCGCCCGCGAGGACGGTGACCTGGTCGGCGTACGCGGCGGCGAGCGAGAGGTCGTGCACGACGACGACCACGGCACCCCCGGCGGCGGCGTGCGCCCGGGCGAGCTGGAGCACGAGCTCCTGGTGCTTGAGGTCGAGCGCGGCGGTCGGCTCGTCGAGCATGAGGAGCGTGGTGCGCTGCGCGAGCACGCGGGACAGCGCGACGCGGGCCTTCTCCCCGCCGGACAGCGACGTGAAGTGCCGGTCGGCGAGGTGCTCGACGTCGGTCGCGGCGAGGGCCTCGGCGACCGCGGCGTCGTCCTCGTCCTCGAACGGGGTGCCGCGCCACGGCGAGCGGCCCATGCGCACGACGTCCACGGCGGTGAACGGGAAGCTCAGCGAGACCTGCTGGAGCATGACGGACCGGCGCAGGGCGAGCTCGGTCGGGGTCCACGCGGCGAGCGGGCGGCCGCCCACGGTGACGTCCCCGGCCTCGGGGCGCAGGTCGCCGGTGAGGACGCCCAGCAGCGACGACTTCCCGGCCCCGTTCGGGCCGAGCAGCGCGCGCACCTCGCCCGCGCGCACGTCGACCGACACGTCGCGCAGGATCGACGCCTCGCCCAGGGTGAGGGACACGCCGTGTGCGGCGGTGACCACGTCGCCGGGCGCGGCCGGCCGGGGGAGGCGGGGCCGCCGTCGGGCACCGGTGACGGCGGTGCGCAGCGCGCCGAGGAACGACGATCCCTCGTGGCGGAGGTCGCTCATGCCCAGCCTCCCTGGCGCGAGCGCGTGCGGCGCAGCAGGTAGAAGAAGAACGGCCCGCCGACGAGCGACGTGATCATGCCGAGCGGCAGCTCGACGTTCGCGACGGCGCTGCGCGCGAGGAGGTCCGCGGCGAGCAGCACGACGGCGCCGCCCAGCACGGACGCGGGGACGAGCGTGCGGTGGCTCGGCCCGCACACCATGCGCACGAGGTGCGGCACCACGAGCCCGACGAACGCGATGATCCCCGTGAACGCGACCCCAGCAGAGACGAGCAGAGCGACGAGGACGATCACGAGCTGGCGCAGCCGCTCGACGTCGACCCCGAGGTGCTGCGCGGCGCGCTCGCCCAGCGCGAGCAGGTCCATCTTGCGCCGCACGAGCATCGCGCCGGTCACGCCGACGACGGCGATCGGCAGGACCACCGCGACGGACTGCCACGTCGCGCCGCCGAGCGAGCCGAGCTGCCAGAAGACGATCTGCTCGCGCGCGGCCGGGTCGGCGACGAACGTGAAGAACGCGAGCATCCCGCCCGCGAACGCGTTGACCGCGATGCCCGTGAGGACGAGCGTCACGACCTCGGTCCGGCCGCCGGCGCGCGCGAGCGCGTAGACGACGAACGTCGTGACGAGCCCGCCGGCGAACGCCGCCGCGGCGACCCACGTGCCGGGCACGAGCGCGCCCGCGGTGACGATGACCGCGCACGCGCCCACGGCCGCGCCCGAGGAGACCCCGATGACGCCGGGCTCCGCGAGCGGGTTGCCGAACACGCCCTGCATGAGCGCGCCCGAGCACGCGAGCGCCGCGCCCACGACGATCGCCAGGACGACGCGCGGGAACCGCACGACCCACAGCGCGTTCTCGCCCTGCGGGTGCGACGGCATGGGCCCCCAGTCGAGCCCGACGTGGTGCGCGAGCGAGCCCAGCACCTCCGCGGGGGACACCGGCACCTGGCCGGTCATGCCGGACACGATCGTGAGCACCGCGAGCGCGACGCCCAGCCCGACCATGAGCCAGCGTGCGGCCCGACGGCGCTGCTGCCCGACGGCGGGACCCACCCGGGCGGATCGACCTCCCGGGCGCGGGGCGTCGTCGGGCGCGGGGGCGTCCTCCGTGGCGCCCGGCGGGCGCGTCACCGCGCTCACGACGCGGGGAGCTCGGGCGCGGGCACGCCGTAGAACGCCTCGACGAGCGACGCGATGGTGTACCCGGTGCGGGGGCCGAACGTGAGGAGGCGCGAGCCGTCCATGTCGACGACGCGCCGCGCCTCGCCCGCGGGCGTCTGCGCGAGGCCGGGGATCGCCATCATCGCGTCGAGCCCGCCCATGGACTCGAGCCCGTCGGTCATGACGAGGTAGGCGTCGGGCGCGGCGCTGATGATCGCCTCGCTCGTGACCGGCGCGTACTGCTGCGTGAGGCCGATCGCGGTCCCGGCGTCCTCGCCGCCGATCTCGCGGACGAGGTCGTCGGCGCCGGAGCCGGGCCCGAACAGCATCTTGATGTTCGCCCCACGCAGGTAGAGGAACGCGACGCGCGGCGTCCCGGTGTCCTGCGGCACCGCGGCCAGGGCCGCGCAGATCTGCCGGTCCGTGCGCTCGACGAGCGCCTCGCCCTGCTCGGGCACGCCCAGCGCGGTCGCGACGGCGCGGATCCGGTCGTCGACGCCGTCGAGCGTGCGGGCCTCGTCGAAGTACACGACGGGGATGCCCGAGCTCTCGAGCTGGCCCCGCACGTCGTCGGTGAGGATCGTCGCGTCGGTGAGGATCACGGAGGGGTCGAGCCCGAGGATCGCCTCGACGTCGAGCGCGTGCCCCGCGCCCGTGACGACGGGGACGTCTGCCGCCTCGGGGAAGCCGGTCGGCAGGTCGCGGCCCACGACGTTCGCGCCGAGCCCCAGGCTGTAGACGATCTCGCCGAGCGTCCCGTACAGGTCGACGGGGATGATGCGGCTCACGTCGGTGATCTCGACCTGGCGTCCGTCGACCGACTCGACGGTCACCGGGAGCTGCGGCACGGGCGCCTCGGCGACCGGGTGGATCGCGTCGTCGGCGAACGTCGCGCTCGTGGGCCCGGTGGGGAAGGACGCCGGGTCGACGTCGGTCCCGCCCCCCGCGGCGCGGGACGCGTCGAGCGTCGTGCAGACCGGCGCGCCCGTCGCCGCGTCGGCCGTCTCCGCGGGCGCCGCCTCGACGGGCGCGGCGTCCTGGCTCGCCTCCGCCGACGGCGTCGCGGGCGGCTCGTAGGGGAGCGGCGCGCACGCGGCGACGAGCCCCAGCACGACGCCGGCAGCCGCCCCGGCCAGGCTCGTCGCCGCGCGTCGGGACCTGCGCGTGGTCGAGGGCGCGCTCGCCGCCCGGGTCGACGAGTCGCTCGGTCGCTGCACGGCGCGGGCACGGTGACGCATGGGGAGATCTCCAGGGGGCAGGTGCGCTGGGGCGGCGCGACACGGCGTGGTCGTCGCCAGGCCCGGGTAAGACGAGCCTAACCTGACTTCGAGGAAATCCCGACCGTCGTCCATGTCACCTCCGTCACCACGTGCCGGGCCTGGCACCATAGGCGGGGTGGGACAACACTCGGCGCGACGACGCGTCACCCGTTACACGCTCGGCCACGACTCCGCGCACGTCTCGAAGCGCGAGGACCAGCTGACGGTCGAGGAGCCCCTCGAGGTCCGCGTCGACGGTCGGGTGCTGACCGTCACCATGCGCACGCCGGGCCACGACCTCGAGCTCGCGCTCGGGCTGCTCGTGGCCGAGGGCGTGGTGCACCACCCGCACGACGTGCGCACGGCACGCCTGTGCACGACGGCCGACAACACGGTCGAGGTGACGCTCGCCGAGGCGGCCCGGCCGCGCGCCGTCGGCCTCGCGCGGGCGCTGCCCACGACCAGCGCGTGCGGGCTGTGCGGCGCGGACAGCATCGACGCGGTGCGGACCCGCTCCGCCCACGCCCTGTCCGACGACGGGCCGGACCTCGACCCCGCCTGGCTCCTCGGCCTGCCGGACCGGATGCGAGCCGCCCAGGTCGTGTTCGCGCGGACCGGGTCGCTGCACGCGGCCGCGCTCGTGGACGTCGAGCGCGACGAGCTGCTCGTCGTGCGCGAGGACGTGGGGCGGCACAACGCGGTCGACAAGGTCGTCGGGTGGGCGGTCCAGCGGGGCCGCCTGCCGCTGCCCGGCACGGTGCTCGTCGTGTCCGGGCGCGCGGGGTTCGAGCTCGTGCAGAAGGCGTCGACGGCCGGGATCCCGGCGATGGTCGCCGTCTCCGCGCCCTCGACCCTCGCCGTCGACCTCGCGGTCGAGGCCGGGATCACGCTCGCAGGCTTCGCCCGAGGTGACTCGATGGTCGTCTACGCGGGCGAGCACCGGGTCCGCGCGGCGGCCCCGGGCGCGACCGCGGTCCCGCGCCCGACGGCGGTCCCGGCCTGAGCGGGCCCGGGGACGAGCTCCGCGTCGGCCCGCCCCAGGACCACGCGGCCGGACCGGAGGCCGTGGTGCGCACGCTCCTCGCGTCGGTCCGGGAGATGGGCCCCGCCCGGGCGGCGCGGCTGCTCACGTCCGCGAACCAGAAGGACGGCTTCGACTGCATGAGCTGCGCCTGGCCGGACCCGGCGCACCGCAGCCACGCCGAGTTCTGCGAGAACGGTGCGAAGGCGATCACGTGGGAGGCGACGCCGCGCACCGTGCCGCGCGAGTTCTGGGTCGAGAACTCCCTCACCGACCTCGCCGGGCGCGACGAGTACTGGCTGGGGCAGCAGGGCCGGCTCACCGAGCCGGTGCACAAGCCGGCGGGCTCGGACCACTACGAGCCCGTGACCTGGGAGCGCGCGTTCGAGATCGTGGGGGACCGGCTGCGTGGGCTGGGGTCCCCCGACGAGGCCGCCTTCTACACGAGCGGGCGCGCATCGAACGAGGCGGCGTTCGTCTACCAGCTGTTCGTCCGGGCGTTCGGCACCAACAACCTGCCCGACTGCTCCAACATGTGCCACGAGTCCACCGGCACCGCGATGCTCGAGACCATCGGGATCGGCAAGTCCACGGTCTCCTACGACGACTTCGCCCGGGCCGACCTCGTCATCGTCATGGGGCAGAACCCGGGCACCAACCACCCGCGCATGCTCACCGCGCTCGAGGGGACCAAGCGCGCGGGCGGGTCCGTGGTGTCGGTGAACCCGCTGCCCGAGGCCGGGCTCGTGCGCTACCGCAACCCGCAGACCGTGCGCGGGCTCGTCGGCCGTGGCACGGACATCGCGGACCGGCTGTACCAGGTGCGCCCGGGCGGGGACATGGCGCTCCTGCAGGCGGTGTCCCGCCGCGTGCTCGACGCCGAGGACGCCGCCCCGGGGACGGTGCTGGACCACGCGTTCCTGCGCGCGCACACCCGCGGCCTCGACGCGTTCCGCGCGCACCTCGCGCACCTCGACGAGGACGCGGTGCTCGCCGCCACGGGCCTGACGCCGGCCGACGTCGACGACCTCGCGGCACGCTACCTCGCCGCGGACCGCGTGATCGTCACGTGGGCGATGGGCCTGACGCAGCAGCGCAAGGGCGTCGACACGATCAAGGAGATCGTCAACCTGCTCCTGCTCCGCGGCCACATCGGTCGGCCGGGCGCCGGGGCGTCGCCGATCCGCGGGCACTCCAACGTGCAGGGCGACCGGACCATGGGCATCTGGGAGAAGGTGCCGGACTCCTTCCTCGACGCGCTGGGGCGCGAGTTCGCGTTCGAGCCGCCGCGCGCGCACGGCGCCGACGCCGTCGAGACGCTCCGGCGCATGCGTGACGGGCGCATCCGCGCGTTCGTCGCGCTCGGGGGGAACTTCGCCGGCGCCATCTCGGACACCGCGGCCGCCGAGGCGGCGCTGCGCGGCACCGACCTCACGGTGCAGATCTCCACCAAGCTCAACCGCTCGCACGTCGTCACCGGGCGCGAGGCGCTCATCCTGCCGACGCTGGGGCGCACCGAGGTCGACGTGCAGAAGAGCGGGGCGCAGATCGTCTCCGTGGAGGACTCGGTGTGCGCGGTGCACGCGTCGCGCGGCAAGGTCGACCCCGTCGCGCCGGGCCTGCGCAGCGAGGTGGCGATCGTCGTCGGCATGGCGGAGGCGACGCTGCGGGGTGGCCCGGGCGCCGACCCGGCGCCGGGGATCGACTGGGCGGCGATGCGGGACGACTACGACGTGGTGCGCGACCACGTCAGCCGCGTCGTGCCCGGGTTCGAGCGGTTCAACGTCGACGTGCGGCGCCCCGAGGGGTTCGTGCTCCCGCACGGCCCGCGCGACTCGCGCACGTTCACGACGCCGAGCGGGCGCGCCGAGATCACGGTCAACGAGCTCGAGCCCGTCGAGTGCCCGCCGGGTCGCCTGATCCTGCAGACGCTGCGCTCGCACGACCAGTTCAACACGACGATCTACGGGCTGTCCGACCGGTACCGTGGCGTGCGCGGGGGCCGCGACGTCGTGCTCGTGCACCCGGACGACCTCGCCGAGCTGGGGTTCGCCGACGGCGACCGGGTCGACGTCCACGCCGAGTGGCCCGGCGAGCCCGACCGCGTCCTCGCCGCCCAGCGCGTGGTCGCCTACCCGACGGCGCGGGGGTCGGCCGCCGCCTACTATCCGGAGGCGAACGTCCTCGTCCCGCTCGAGAGCACGGCCTACGGGAGCAACACGCCGGTCTCGAAGTCCGTCGTCGTCCGGTTGCACGCCGCGAGGTAGAGCCCCGGTCCGGCTGCCGGGGTCGCGGCGGGCTCAGCGGTGGGCGGCGCCCAGGTCGGCGAAGAGGTCGCTGTTGAGGCGGAAGGCGTGCTTGGCCTCGGCGACGGTCTCGTCGAGCTGCTCGGGCGTGAGGACGAGGCCGTCGAGGCGCTCGCGGTAGACGTCCTTGAACGGCTTGGACTTGGGGATCTCGACGAACGTGTAGAACGCGAGGCCGTCGCCCGAGAGGCCGTAGTGCCGCTCCAGCATGCGCTTGATGATCTGCCCGCCGGAGAGGTCGCCGAGGTAGCGGGTGTACGCGTGCGCGGCGTAGGCGGGCAGCGACGCGCCGACCGTGCGCAGGCGCGCGACGTAGCGCTCGGTCGCGGGGTGGAGGGTGATGCGCTCGGCCCAGTCGGCGCCGACGAGGAACGTGAGGTCCTTCTCGATCTCGGGGGTGCGCGTGAGCTCGTCGAAGACCAGCGTGGAGCCCTGGGCGTCGGCGCGGATCGCGGCGCTCGCGTCCTCGAGCGCGCCGTAGATCGCCCACTGCTGGGCCGCGAGGTCCGCGTACGCGGAGACGTCGAGCTGCCCGGACATGAGCCGCTCGACGAACCCGGAGCTCTCGGCCCGCTCGTGCTCGGGGCGCGTGCCCTCGCGCAGGCGCTGGGACAGCGGCACGGACTCGTCGGTGCGGTCGAGGTCCTGGGTGAGAGCAGTCACGGTGGCTCCTGCGGGTAGCGTCGGGTCGGGGCGCTCGTCCTGACGCGACGTCATGACGATGCGTCAGGAACTGTAACCCACCGAGGTGAGGCTTGCCTATCCTCGGTCCGGGATCTGGTCGACGTCCTCCGGGTCGGGGAGCCCCGCGAGGAACCGGAAACCCAGGAGTGCGACCAGCGTGCCGAGCCCGCCGCCGACGACGAGCGGCGTGGTCAGGTCCGCCCGGGCGAGGAGCCCGCCGAGGAAGGACCCGAGCGGCATGGCGCCCCACAGGAGCGTGCGCCACGTGCCGTGCACGCGGCCGAGCAGGCGGCCGGGGATCATCGCCTGCCGCAGCGACATGACGAGCACGTTCCAGACCGTCACCGCGCCGAACCCCACCGCGAGCAGCACGGCCGCGACGGCGACGCCGCCGCCCGGCAGGTGCGGCACGACCCCGAGGAGGACGAGGGCCACGGGCGTCACGAGGTTCGCGACGGCGATGGTCCGCCCGGTCCCGAAGCGCTCCTTGGCGGGGTTCGCGAGCGCCGCCGCGACGAGCGACCCTCCGGCCCCGACGAGCAGGAACGTCCCGTACCAGGCCTCCGGGACGCCGAGCACGTCGAGGACGTAGAGCACGGTCGTCGCGGTCGCGGCCGAGAAGCAGAGCCCGACGACGACGGACAGGACCCACAGGGGTCGCAGCGTCGGGTGCGCCCACAGGTACCGGAAGCCGTCCCCGAGCTGGCGGAACCAGGGCGGAGCGGGCTCTGCGCCCGCGTCGGCCGGGGCGCGGTGCTCACCCGCCGCGACGGCGGGCAGGAACAGCGCGAGCGCGCCCGCGACGGCGTACGCGGCGGCGCCCGTGCCGAGAGGCACGACGACGGCGACCGCGAAGAGCGCCGACGTGAGCGGTGCCGAGAGGAAGTTCTGGACGGTGATCTCGCCCGCCTCGATGCGCGAGTTGGCGCGCGGCAGGTCGGCGGGCCGCACGATCGAGGGCAGCACGGCGCGGATCGCGCCGTCGTACACGGTCTCCAGCGCGCCGTAGAGGAACACGACGGCGTACAGCCACCAGATCGTCAGCGTGCCCGTCGCGGCGAGGGCGACGAGCCCGAGGGCGAGCAGCGTGCGGGCACCGTTCGCGAGCGCGAGCGCGTGCCGACGGTCGACGCGGTCGAGGAGGACCCCGGCGGGGATGGCGAAGAACAGCCACGGCAGGAGCGAGACGGCGGCGATGCCGGAGACGAGGAACGGGTCGTCGGTGAGGCGCGCGGCGAGCAGCGGCGACGCGACGCGCGCGATGCCGTCACCCAGGCTGGAGCTGAGGTTCGCGGTGAAGACGTTGCGGAACGGCGCGCCGAGCCCGGCGCGCGCCCGGGCGGGGGCGTCGGGGGGCCTGCGGCGGCGGGTCGGCACCCCCCGAGGCTAAGCGACCGTTGCCGGGGGCATCACCGACCCTCCGGTCGGTTCTGCGCGCAGCAGAGGGCGCGGCCGCTGGTGTCCGTGCGCGGGCGCAGCCTCAGCGCGAGAGCGCGGGTGAGGTCGCGTCGGCCCCGACGGCACGCAGCACGAAGGCCTCGGTCGCCTCGATCGCCTGCTCGCGCGCGGCCGGGTCGTCGGGGACGAGCCGACCGGACAGGCACGCGTTGACGAGCTGCACGGTGGTGTCGATGTCCTGCTCGGGAAACTCCCCGACCTCGATGCCCGACGCCACGATGCGGCGCAGGATCGTCTCGACGAGCTCGGCGTGCTCGCGCAGGCGCTGGCGCGTCGTGCGCGACAGCACGGTGCGCAGGTCCGGACCGGGGGCGAGGTGGAAGATGCGCTTGAGCTGCGCCTGCTGGCGGATGTAGGTGCGGAGCTGCTCGACCGGGTCGTCCACGTCCTCCAGCGCCCGCTCGAGCGTCCCCACGTACTGCTCCGTCTCGTGGGTGATGAACCCGAGGAGCAGGGCCTCCTTGTCGGGGAAGTGGTTGTACACCGCGGTGCGGCCGACGCCCGCGGCGGCGGCGATGTCGGCGAGCGAGATGGCGTCGAAGCCGCGGTCCATCATGAGGGTCGAGAGCGCCGCGAAGAGCTTCTGCCGGGTCTGGGCGCGGTGCTCGTGGAGGGACCCTCCGATGATCTTGGGCATGCTGACATCATAGGGAGGTCGTGTCAGAACGCTAATCGGCTCCTCCGGGCCGCAACCGTGCCTCAACCGGGCCGCAGCCGGGCCGCAGCCGGGCCGCAGCGGGCGCGCCCCGACGTCTGGCACACTGCCGCCATGGACACGACCGCGGCGCCCGACGGCGTCCCCGCCGGCGCCCCGGACCCGGACTTCCCGCCCGTCCCCGCGGACACCAAGGACTGGACGTGGGTCATGGAGCGGCCGTGCCCGGAGTGCGGGTTCGTGGCGGCCGAAGTGTCGCCCGACCGCGTGGGGGCCGCGGTGCGCGACGCGATCCCGCGCTACGTCGGCGCGCTGGGCCGCGAGGACGTGCGCGTCCGCCCCGACGCCACGACCTGGTCCGTGCTGGAGTACGCCGCGCACGTCCGCGACGTCTTCTCCGTCTTCGACGTGCGCGTGCAGTCGATGGTCGAGGGCGACGACCCGCAGTTCGCGAACTGGGACCAGGACGCCACGGCGGTCGAGCAGGACTACGCGCACCAGGACCCGGCGACCGTGGCGCGCGAGCTCGAGATCGCGGGCGACCGGGTCGCGGGCCGGTTCGACGCGCTCGTCCCGGAGCAGTGGGAGCGTCCCGGACGGCGCTCGAACGGGTCGGTGTTCACGGTCCGCACCCTCGGCCAGTACTTCGTCCACGACGTCGTCCACCACCTGCACGACGTCGGCGCCTGACCGGGCGCGGCCCCGGCCCCGCCGCGGCAGGAGAAGCACGGTCGTGACACGGCCGTAACATCCCGGCATTCCGGACGCCCTACGGTCCGGTCATGGACGCCACCGTCGCCGGCCTCGTGCCGGACGCGCACGCGGGAGCGCACCTTCTCGCGGTGCCTCGCTCCCGCGGCGCGGCTCGTACGCCCGTGGACACCCTCGCGCGCGCCTGGTTCGCCGACGCGGCGTGGACGACGCCGCCCGGCGGCGGGGGAGCGACCCGGCCCATGGTGGGGGCGCGGTTCCGCGGCGTGGTGCCCGAGGGCGTGGTGACGCCGGGCGAGCTCCGGCTCGCCGAGGGCGCGCGCCTCGTCGGACCCTTCCCGCTCACGCCACCGCAGACTCAGGCGCTCGACCTCGCGGGCGGGAGCGCCGAGGCGTTCGCCCTGCACGTCGACGACCCGGCGCCGCGCGGGGCCCCGGTCCCGCTCGTCGACGACCGCGACGGCCTCGCGCGGGCGTTCGCGGCGGGGCTGCCGCAGGGGCTCGAGCTCCAGGTGCTGGGCTGGGCGGTCGCGGCGGCCCGGCGCGTCGGGGGTGCGGTCGTCGCGGACGGCCGGACCGTGCTCACGCCCGACCCTGCCTCGGGGGTCGACCTGACCCTCTACAGCGCCCAGGTCCTCGGCCCCGACGCCGCGCTCGGCGTCCTGCGCACGACGGTCCCGAGCGCGCAGGTCGTCGCGGTCCACCCCCGCCCGGACGGCCTCGCGGAGTACGTGCTGTCGGGGGACACCCCGTACGACGGCGCGGTCCGGCTGGCCGCGCAGCGCGTGCCGCAGGTGCCGCTCGCGCTCGGTGCGCTCGACTGGCGCGAGCACGGGCCGCACGCCTACCGCGTCACGTGGGTCCCCCAGGACCCGTACGAGCTCGAGGTCGAACGGCCGTCGGGGCTGCACGTCATCGCGCGCTCGCGCGCCCGGGTGCTCGTCGCCCGTCTCGCGGCGATGCTCCAGGGCCGCCTCGCGGGGACGCTCGTCGACGACGGCGGCTTCGTCGTGCGGGACCTCGACCTCGACGAGCGGCTCACGCCGGCGGCGACGCCGACGACGCAGTTCTGGGTCTGAGCGACGGCGTGCGCACGAGGCGCGGGTCGTGGTCGAACCGGGCGTGTCGCCCGCGCGAACTGTCCACAGATTTCGTCCACAGGGTTGTGGGTCCCGTGGGAATCGTGCGGGGCCGCCTGTGGACGAACCTGTGGCCTTCGCGACCGGTCAAATGACATCGGTGGGAACCCTTGCAGGGCCTCCGGGTGAGGACTACAAACGTGCTAACGGCCCGGACGGGCGCAGACGGACGACGATGTTCCGCACGCAGGGGTCTGACGGCCCCGCCAGGAGCGCACGACGACCGGCGCGCACGCCAGGGCACGGCTGACCGGAGAACGGTGGACGACCCGCGACCCCCTGCTGCGGGCTGCGCGCGACGGCGCAGGTTCCGACCGGACCCGGAAGGCCGACCGCGATCGGCGTCAGCACGCCTGCCCGGGCCATCCGGAGCGGGCGTGGGGACGCCGGGCCGCCACGTCGCGAGCGGCGCCCCGACGGGCCACCGGCCCGACCGCCCCGGGGTCGCGCGGACACGGCGAGGCCCCTCGGAATCCTGCTCCGAGGGGCCTCGCTGCCATTCTCCCGCGGGCGTCCCGCGACGCGAAGACCCGTCCGCGGGCCGGTGGGCCGGGTGCGTCCGCCGCGCCTACGCTCGTGCCATGAGCAACCTCGAGACCCGGCCCGAGGAGCGCGTCTGCTCCGCGGGCGCCCCTGACGGCGCGGCGCCCGCGGTGGAGATCCTCGAGCACCGCGACGTCCCGCTCGGGGGCACGCGCGCGATGCGGGTGCGCCGCACGATCCCGCAGCGCGCGCGCTCGCTCGTGGGGGCGTGGTGCTTCCTCGACCACTACGGGCCGGACCCGCTGCCCGCGATCGGCGACGGCACCGACGGCATGCAGGTCCCGCCGCACCCGCACACCGGCCTGCAGACCGTCACGTGGTTGTTCGCCGGGGAGATCCTGCACCGGGACGCGGTCGGCTCCCTCCAGACGGTCCGGCCCGGCGAGCTCAACCTCATGACCGCGGGTCGCGGCATCTCCCACTCGGAGGAGTCGCCGCGCGGCGTCCGCCCGCCGGTCCTGCACGGGGTCCAGCTCTGGGTCGCGCTCCCGGGCGACCGGCTCGACGACCCGCCGGCGTTCGAGCACCACGCCGACCTGCCGGTCGCGGACGTCGCCGGTGCCCGGGTCCAGGTCTTCCTCGGGAGCCTGCGGGTCGCGGGCGCGGGGCTGCGCTCGCCCGCGACGACGTACTCGCCCCTCGTCGGGGCGCAGGTGGACCTGGCGGCCGGGGTGCGCGTGACGCTGGACGTCGACCCGGCGTTCGAGCACGGCCTGCTCGTGGACGACGGGACGGTGCGCCTGGAGGGCGAGGTGGTCCCGCCGTCGTCGCTCGGGTACGTCGCGCCGGGCCGTGCGACGCTCACCGTCGAGGCCGGGCCGGACGGCCCCGCGCGGGTCGTGCTCGTGGGCGGCGAGCCGTTCGGCGAGGACATCGTCATGTGGTGGAACTTCGTCGGCCGGTCGCACGACGACGTCGCGCGCGCCCGCGCCGACTGGCAGGCGCAGCTCGTCGTCACCGGCGGGGAGGGGCCGAACCACGGCGGCACGCGGTACGCCGAGGGCGCGCGCGACGGACGCTACGGCGAGGTCGTCGGGTACGACGGCGGCCCGCTCCCGGCACCCGCGCTGCCCGACGTCCGCCTGCGGCCCCGCACCCGCCCGGCGGCGCGCCAGTAGACTGCCGCGCATGGCCAAGAACTCCACGCCCGACTTCGTGCTGCGCCCGTTCGAGGGGCTCCCCGGCGAGACCGACTGGGTCGCGATGCGCGAGGTCGTGCCCTCGGCCACCGCGACCGCCCGCACGACCGCGGAGCACGGCGCGCGCGACGTCACCGTCGTGACCGTCCTGCCCGCGGGCTGGGCCGCGCTGCACCGCCAGGACGGCGCGATCCTCCTCGCGGTCCAGACGCTCGCGGGCTCGGGCGACACGAGCCGCGACCTCGCCGCGGCGCTGCTGGAGGCGATCGACGCCGAGCCCGGCACGTCCATCGAGATGAGCGCGCTGCCCGACGCCGGCCCGCGCCTGCAGGACGTCCTCGACCTCTCCGTCCCGTTCGACGTCACCGTCCACGACGACTTCGCGTTCTGGCTCGACCCGGCCGAGGAGGTCACGCCGGACCTGCGCGCGTCGCTCGACCAGGCGGCCGAGTCGATGGTGCCCACGGTGAAGCTCGACGCCGTCCCCTCGGCGTACTGGTGCCGCATGTCGCGCGAGTTCCTGCGCTGGGCGCGTCCGGAGCCCGAAGACGCGCTCATCGACGCGATCTCGCGCCTGCACGCGCGGCGCGAGTCGGGCCTCGCGGGCGGCAAGTTCGTCGGCGCATTCCGGTCGAGCGGTGTGCTCGTCCCGGTGTGGGAGCTGCCGCGCGGGACGGAGGCCGACGAGCTCGAGGGCCCGGTCGCGGAGCTCGACGCGCTCCTCACGGAGGCGCTCGCCGTCACGGAGCCGCTCGACGCGAACGAGCGCCGGGCGCGCGCGGGGATCGTGTCGCGCCAGGTGACCCTGCGCTGACGCACCCGCTGCCGGCCGGCGGCCCGACGCGCAGCCCGCCGACGCCCCTGTCGGCGGGCTGTCGCGTCGAGTAGGATCCGGGGGACCTGGGAACGCAGCCCGGTCGTCCTGCGAAGATCCCGAGCGGATCTGCTGGTGGAACGACGACACTTCTGCGGCCAACTCTTTGCACTACTAGGCTGGACGGCGTGAACGCGGACCATCGGTCGACTGAGTCGGGGAACAACACGGGCAGTGCTCCTGCCGGCGCGCCGGCGGGCGCGGCGAGCACGCCGCCGACGTACCTCTCGGCGTCCGGCACGCGGGCACGCACGCCCCGGCCGACGACCGGCGAGGGCCGGACCGGCCGCGCGGTGCGGCAGCGCGTCGCCGTGATCGTCCCGGCGAAGGACGAGTCCCGGCGCATCGCCGCGACGGTCCGCGCGGCCAAGGCGATCCCGCACGTCGACCTCGTGCTCGTCGTGGACGACGGGAGCGAGGACGACACCCAGCACGTCGCGCGCGAGGCCGGCGCCGTCGTGGTGCGCCACTCGCACAACCGCGGCAAGGCCGCGGCCATGGAGACCGGCGCGGCCGTCGTCGCGATGCGCGACGCCGCCGACCGTCCCCCGCGCCTCCTGCTCTTCATCGACGGCGACCTCGGCGAGACCGCCGTGAACACCGCGCCGCTCGTCGCGCCCGTGCTCGACGGGTACGCGGACCTCGCGATCGCGCTGCTCCCGCCGCAGCCGGGCGCCGGCGGCCGGGGGATCGTCGTCGGGGCCGCGCGCCGCGCGATCCAGTCGCTCACGGGGTGGACCCCGACGCAGCCGCTCTCGGGCATGCGCTGCCTCACGCGCGAGGCGTTCGAGGCCGCGACCCCGCTCGCGCGCGGGTGGGGCGTGGAGACCGGCATGACGATCGACCTGCTCCGCAAGGGGTACGTCGCCGTCGAGGTGCCGTGCGACCTGCGCCACCGCGCGTCGTCCAACGACCTCAAGGGCCAGCTCCACCGCGCCGCGCAGTACCGCGACGTGCTCCTGGCCGTGAACGCGCGCAAGATGCGCTCCGCCGTCGACCGGGTGCGGGCCGCCGACCAGCACTGAGCCCGGCCCGGCCACCGCCCGGCGCGCGGTCCCGTCCCGCGGGTGGCGAGCGTCTCCGGGGGAGCCCACCCTGGGTGGACGGAGCACGGTGTCGTGCCCGGTGGCTCGCGTCCGCGCGAGGCCGCACCGACGACGACGGGGGCATCGCCATGTGCACGGGCATCAGGTTCTCGGACGGCAGGGGGAGCGTCTACCTCGCACGCAACCTCGACTGGACGAGCGGGTACGGGCAACGGGTGGTGCTGACGCCCACCGGGTACGGGCCGAGGTCACCGTTCGGCGCGGTGCCCGCAATCCGGCACGCGACGCTCGGCATGGGCATCGTGGCGGAGGGGACGCCGCTCTACTTCGACTGCGGCAACGACGCGGGCCTCGCCGTCGCGGGGCTCAACTTCCCGGGATACGCGGCCTACGCGCCCGGCCCGGTCGACGGCGCGGTCAACGTCGCCGCGTACGAGCTCCCGCTGTGGGTGTGCTCGCAGTTCGCGACGGTGGACGAGGTGGAGGCCGCGCTCCAGGACGTCGTGGTCGTCGACCGGCCGATCGACGACACCTACCCGAGCTCGATGCTCCACTGGATCGTCGCCGACGCCACGCGCGCCGTCGTCGTCGAGCACACGGCGGACGGGATGCACGTCTTCCACGACGACGTCGACGTCCTCACGAACCAGCCCGGGTTCGGCTGGCACCACGAGAACCTGCGCAACTACCTCAACACCTCGCCCGACTTCCCCGGGGACACGGAGCTGGGCGGGGCGGTCCTCACCCCGTTCGGCTCGGGCTCGCACATGCGCGGCATCCCGGGGGACTACTACTCGCCGTCGCGGTTCGTCCGCGCCGCCTACGTCAACGCCCACTACCCGACGCAGGAGAGCGAGGAGCAGAACGTCAGCCGCGCCTTCCACACGCTGCAGCAGGTCGCGATGGTCGAGGGCAGCGCCGTGATGGCGTCGGGCGAGTCCGAGATCACCGTCTACACGGGGCTGTTCTCCTCGCGCACGTCGACCTACTACTGGAACACCTACGAGGACCCGGCGGTCCGGAGCGTCGCGATGTCCGACCTCGCGGCGGGCGGCACCGAGCTCGTGCTCGCGTAGGAGGGGAGGCTCAGCGCGCCGCGCTCTGCACCCGTGAGGTGGAGTCCTCCGGCTCGCTCCCGGCCGCGTCCGGCGCGGCGCCCGGCGTGCCCTCCCGGGAGCCCGGCCCCTCCTCGGTCCCGGTGCCGTCGGCGGCGGCGTGCAGCGCCGCGACGGTGACCAGCGGCACCGCCGGGATGAGCGCGATGAGCGCGATGCGCACGCCGAAGTCGTTGACCAGCGACCCGGCGACGCACACGATCCACAGGGCGAGCACGGTCGGGCGCACGAGCGGCCACGCGGCCTCGGTCCGCGCGAACCACCCCGGCGTGTACCGCCGCGGCCAGAACAGCACGAGCGCCGTCGCGACGAGGACGAGGATCGTCAGCCACACGGGCACGCCGCCCAGCACGGAGCGGGCCGCGTAGCCGGCCTTGCGGAGCAGGGTCTCCCACGCCGAGCCGTCCACGACCTGGCCGACGAACCGGCCGAGGTGCGAGCGCTCGTCGGCCGGGCGCAGCCAGTCGAGCACGCCGACGGCGGCGACGAGGCCGACGCCGGCGGCGGCGACGAGCAGGAACCGTCGCCACGTGACCCGGGCCCCGGACGCCGCCAGCCCCAGCACGGCGAACGCCGGCACGACGACGAGCCCGCCGCCGAGGTCGGCCCCGAGGGTCGGCCACACGTCCACGACCATCGTCACCACGCCGATGACGCCCACGACCGTCGCGGCCACGTACCGGCGCCCGCGGGCCACGAGCCACTGGGCGAGCGCGGCCGCGAGGACGAGCGCCGCGACCGCGTACACGGAGAACGTCGGGTTGCCGAACCCGTAGAACCGCGCGCCGAACGTCGGTGCGGAGCCGAGCGGGCTGGCGCGGTTCAGCGGCGTCCCGACGAGCGCGTCGAGCGTGAGCACCGCGAAGGTGATCCCGGCGACGATCCCGGGCCCGAGCCACACGGGACGCCGCGGGGCGAGCGCGCCGAGCGCGGCGACGGCCGCCGTCGCGAGCACGGTCGACACGACGATCGCGAGGGTCTGGTTCGCGAACCGCCACCAGCCGGTGAGCGACACGAGGAAGGCCGCGGTCGGGACGGCGGCCACGACGAGAGCGGCCCCGCGCGCCCAGTGCGCGCCCCGGGCCCAGCGGGCGCGCGCCCGGTCGCCGGTCGCGCGCGCGGCCCGCGGCGCGAGCAGCAGGCACAGCCCGGCGATGGCGAGGCCCGCGTAGAGCGGCACGTCGACGAACGCGGTGTAGACGGCGCGCCGCACGTGGTCGCGCGTCGTGAGGTCGGCGAGCGCGTCCGCGGTCGAGGTCGCGTCCGGGGGCCGCGGCGAGCCCCACGCCAGCGGCGTGTCCTGGATGCGTGCGGGGGTCGCGACGCCGGCGGCGTCGAGCACGGTCGCCGGGACGTCGAGCACGCGCGCGACGCCGTCGGTCCGCGTGGCGGCGCTCGTCACGTAGCGCGCCTGCTCGGGGCCGTCGAACGACGGTCGCACGAGCGTCGCGCCGAGCGCCGGGCGCGTCCCGGGCGTGCCCGCGACGTCGACGACGAGCACCGTCGTCCCGGTCGGGGTGGCGTCGAGCACGGCGCCCACGGTGGCGTCCACGGCGGCGAGCCGGTCCGTCCGCAGGGAGGCCCGCAGCGCGGCGCGCTCCTCGGCCGGGAGGTCGGGGTCGACGGTCGGGGACGTCGCGTCGCCGGCGTCGACGACGGTCACGGGGCACGCGAACGCGTCGCTCCCGGGGGTGGTCGCGCGCGCGAGGTCCCGGTAGCGCGCGACGTCGCCCCGCGAGTCCGCGAGGGCGATCGCCGCACCGGGCCCGACGGCCGTCGCGCACACGGTGCTCGTCGAGGCGCCCGACGAGGCGCCCGCGACGTCGCCGGTGAGCGCGTCGCCGAGCACGCCCAGCCGCGCCTGGTAGCCCGAGCCGCGCTGCAGCGCGACGAGCTCGTCCCAGCCCTCGACCTGCGCGCCGTCGGCGGCCTCGGTGGAGGTGACGGGCTGCGCCGTCGGGCACTCCCACGTGCCGTCGGGCGCACGCTGCGTCGCGACCTCGGCGAGCTGCCCGGCCGAGAGCGCGAGCCAGCCGCCGACGGTGCAGCGGCTCGCCGCTCCGGTCGGCTGGGCGACGCCGCCGGCGCCGGCACCGTCGGTGAGCAGGGCGTGCAGGTTCGGCGTCGTCGCCGCCGTGACGTCGCTCCACGTGACGCCCGTGGTCCCGACGACGACGAGCGGCCGGTCGGTGGCGATGGCGTCCGCACGGGTCACGGCCGCCTCGCCTCCCGCGGGCGCGGCGCTGGACGTGGGACGCAGCCCACCCGAGGCGAGCACCGTCGACACGAGCAGGACGACGAGCAGGAGCCCGCCCCCGACCGTGAGGAGCATCGTGGGCATGTGCCGGATCCCCGGTTCGGGGAGCGCGGACGTCGGGCGTCGCGGCGCCTCGCGCGCGAGGAAGCCGGGCACGATCATCGCGGTCCCGACGACGACGACCATGACGGCGATGATGATGCCCGAGTCGTTGAGCACGGAGCCGACCCCCGCCACGACCACGAGCGCGACCACGAGCTCGCGCAGCAGCGGCCACCGTTCGTAGGCACGCGCGACCTCGGGCAGACGGAAGCGCTCCGGACGCAGCGCGGCGAGGGCGGCGAGCACGACGAGCACCGCCGCCACGGCACCCGCCGGCTGTGCGACGGTGTGCCAGGCGCCGAGGGCCTTGCGTCCGATGACCTCGAGCGCCGCACCGTCGAGGACGGTCTGCACGAACCCGCCGAGGTGCGAGCTGCCGCCGGGCAGCAGCCAGTCCACCACCGCGACGACGGCGACCACGAGCACGGTGAGCCCCGCGACGACGAGCGCCCGCAGCCACGTGATCCGCACCCGGCCGACGAGCAGCGCCAGGACGGCGAACGCGGGGACGAGCGCGAGGATCCCGCCGAAGTCGGCGCCGAACGCGGGCCAGCCGTCGATGACGATCGTCACCGCCCCGACCGCGACCACGAGCCACGCCGCGAGCCGCCGCCGTCCCCGGGCGAGCGCCGTGGACGCCAGGCCGCCGGCGAGCACGAGGCCCGCGACCGCGTACACGGCGAACGTCACGTTGTTGAAGCCGTAGAAGCGCGTGAAGCCC
Organism: Cellulosimicrobium sp. 22598; assembly: GCF_052044445.1. NCBI lineage: Bacteria > Bacillati > Actinomycetota > Actinomycetes > Micrococcales > Promicromonosporaceae > Cellulosimicrobium > Cellulosimicrobium sp. 22598. Next base: position 30,299 of record NZ_JBQEMZ010000002.1, on the reverse strand, counting down.
GCGACGGCGGACGTGCCGAGCAGGGACGCCTGCTGGAGGGTCGTGCCCGTCGCGCCGTCGACCGTGAGGACGAGCCACGTGACGCCCGCGAGCGCCGTCGGCAGCGCCCACGGTCGGCGCGGGAGGAGGCGCGAGGCGGCCCACGCGACGAGGGCGACGGCGACGGCGCTGACGGCGAGGGCGAGGGTGAGCGCGGGCGCCGGCGCGCTCCACACCCACCACCGCGACAGGCTCGCGAGGGAGGCTGCGACGGGGGCAGCGGCCGCGACCAGGAGCACCGCGGACAGGACGCGCAGGCCGGCCGGGCCGGGGCGCGCCGGCAGCCCGCGCCGCGCGGCCGCGCGGCGCACCCACAGCGCCCCGCCGAGCGCGACGACGAGCGTCGCGACGAGGAGCCCGACGAGCACGGGGTAGAGCGTCGGGATGGTGCTCGTGAGGACGTTGAGGTACTGCCGGTTCTCGACCGTGCGCGCCACGTCCATGCGTCGGACCTCGCCCAGCGACAGCGGTGCGCCGTCGAGACCCTCGGTGCTCCCGCCCGCCTCCTCGACGACGGTCGCCGTGAGGTCGACGAGCTGGACGATGCCGTCCTTCTGCGTGCTCGGGGAGTGCAGCCAGCGGCTCGTGGGCTCGCCCTTGCGCCAGTCGACGACGACCGGGAGCCCCGGCTCGCCGACCGGCCCCGACGGCACGCCCGCGACGAGCACCCGCGTCCCGCGGTCGACCTCGTCCATGACGCGCGCGAGCGCCTCGTCGAGCGCGTCGAGGCTCTGCCCCCGCCCGGGGGAGGAGTCGACGATCTCGCCCTGGTCGACCACCGTCACGTCGCACGCGTCGAGCCCGCCCTCGGGCAGCGCCGCGAGCGCGGACGCGTACCGCTCGACGTGCCCGTTCGCGTCGGCGAGCATCACGGCCGCGCCCGGCCCGACCGCCGTCGTGCAGACGCCGGTCTCGGCGAGCCGCGTCGCGAGGGTCCCGGGCGCGTGGTGCGTCGTCGGGGCGGCGGCCTCCTCCTCGGAGGGCGCCGTGAGCGTCGCCCACCCGGGGACGTCGGCGGGCAGCGCCTCGGGCGCGGTCGCTCCCGACGTCGTCGGGGTGGGGACGGGGAGCGGCGGGCAGCCCGGCGTGGGCGGCTCGGCGCTGACGGGCGGCGCCTCCACCGGCTCCTCGGCCGCCGGGTCGGAGGACGAGACCATCTGCCCGGCGGACAGCGTGAGCCACGCGTCCGTGGCGCAGGACGTCCGCCCCACGCCGAGCGACGCGACCGACCCCGTCCGGATCATCGACCACAGCGTGGGCGTCGCGGTGGGCGAGACGTCGCTCCAGTACAGGCCCGCCACCGCGACGAGCACCACGGGGCGCGGGTCGTGCGTCGGCGCGGTGCCGGTCGTCGTCCCCGTCGCGGCGGTGCTCGTGGTGCCGGTCGCGGTCGCGGTCGTGCCCGACGGCGTCGCGGCCGCTGCCGGCGCTGCGACGGTCCCGAGGAGGGCGAGCAGGGTCAGGGCGACCGCCGCCGCGAGCGCGGTCGCCCGCGTGCCCGTCGCTCCCCGGCGTGCGGGGAGGGTGCGGGCAGGGGGGAGCGCGGCGGCCGGGAACGTCACCGGACCAGCCTACGGGGGCGCCTCGCGCCCGGACCGGGCCGACGAGCGGCGTCGTCGCAGGTCCGCGCGGGACGCTCACGCGCCCTCCACGCCCGCTGCGCGGGTATGCGCTGGACGGCCAAACTTGTACCCGTGTACAAATTGGGTCCATGTACAAGTTTGAGAGCCGACCGTGCGACCGCTGAGCCGTGCCGAGGCGCGCGCCGCGATCGTGAACACCGACCCGTCGGAGGGCAGGGTCCGCCTGCCTGCGCACTTCGACGCTCTGCGCTGGGACGATCTCGACTACCTCGGGTGGCGGGACCCCCGGGCGCCCCAGCGCGCCTTCCTCGTGGCCGAGGGCCTCGACGGCCGTGCGCTGGGCGCGGTCCTGCGCCAGAGCCCGAGCCACGCGGAGACCGGAGGGCGCGCGGTCATGTGCGCCCTCTGCCGCTTCACGAGGCGTTTCAACGAGGTGGCGCTCTTCGCCGCTCCCCGGCCGTCGTCCGACAAGAGGCGACGCCTGAGCACCGTGGGCATCCTCGTCTGCACCGACCTGGACTGCGGCCGGAACGTGCTGGCTGCCCCCGTGCGAGGCCCGCTCGACCCGCCCGCGGAGGAGGTCGTCCGGGCTCGCCGGGCGGGGCTCCGGGCGCGTACTCTCGCGTTCCTGCACGGCCTGACCGACGGCGTCGGCACGACACGGACGAGGAGCTGACGATGGCCTACCTGCCGCGCGCGGAGCGTCGGGACTCGATCGTCGCCGCAGCGGCCGCCGTCGTGCGCCGTGCCGGGCTCGGCGCCGTCACCGCGCGCGTCGTGGCCGACGAGCTCGGTGGCTCCCCCGGCCAGATCCACCACCACTTCGCGTCGACGGACGAGCTCGTCGCGGAGGCCTGGCGGCGCTATGCCCGAGAGGAGATCGTCGCCTTCGAGGGCGCGTCCCGCGGTCTGGCGCCGCGCGCGGGGCTCGAGCTCTTCTTCGAGGACCTCGTCGGTCCGGACGGTGACGGCCGGGCCCTGGCGCTCTGGGCCGAGGCGGGCGCCCACGCCCAGCTGCGGCCGGAGGTCGCGGACGCCTACGTGGAGACGCTCGACCACCTGGTCGCCGTCCTCGCGGACGTCCTCGGCGGCCCGGACCGCCGCGACGCCGCGGGCAGGGTGCTCATGGTCGGCGTCGGCCTGGCAGGGCTGAGCCGGGTGGGTGGGGCCGCGGCGATCCCTCCGCGCGCGGTCATGCGGTCGGCGATCGACACGGAGACGACGTCGCGCTGACGGCACGGCACGCGGGTCAGGCCGTGCGCACCACGAGCGCGCCGGGGTCGACGCGTGACTCGATCTCCACGGCGAGGCCCAGCACGTCGCCGTCGACCTGGGCCTGCTCGCCGCCCTCCACGCGCACGCGGACGCGCCGGGCGCGCGCGTGGTCGATGCGTCCGATCTTGGCGGGCAGGTCGTTGCGCACGCCGAGGCCCTGCATGACGACCTCACCGAAGAGCTGCGCCCAGCCCACGACCCCGCCGCGCGTGTCGATCGCGGCGATGTCCAGGATCCCGTCGTCGATCACCGCGTCGGGCAGGAGCGTCAGGCCCCCGGGGAGGCGGCCGCAGTTGCCGATGAGGAGCGAGCGCAGCCGCGCCTCGACGGGCGGCGTGTCGTCGAGCTGGATGCGTGCGCGCATGCGGCGCCCGTGCAGGTGCCGGATGCCCGCGACGAAGTAGGCGACCCAGCCCACCTTCGCCTTGAGGTCGTCGTCGGTGTCGGCGACCATCGCGGCGTCGAACCCGAGCCCGGCGATGACGAGGAAGATGTGCTCCTTGTCGGTGTCCTGGGCGGGGTCGGGCGCCGTCCCCGGCTCGTCCCCCTCCGCGGGGGTGACGTCGGCGTAGCGCAGGACCTTGACCCAGCCGACGTCGACCGGGCGGTCGGAACCCGCGATCACGACGGCCAGCGCGGCGCGCGCGTCGCCCACCGGCAGGTCGAGGTTGCGCGCGAGGAGGTTGCCGGTGCCCACCGGGACCAGGCCCATGGTGCGGCCGCTGCCGACCATGCCCTCGGCGACCGCGCGGACCGTGCCGTCCCCGCCCACGGCGACGACGACGTCCGCGCCCTGCGCGAGCGCCGCGCGGGTCTGCCCGACGCCCGGGTCCTCGACCGTCGTCTGGAACCACAGCGGGTCGGGCAGGGCGGCGTCCGCGAAGGCCGCGCGCACGACCGCCTCCAGCCCGGCGACGTCGGGCTTCGACGGGTTCGCGACGAACGCGACGAGCTCGCGCGGGTCGTCCTCGACCGCGGGCTCCTCGACGGGCGGCGCGTCGCCGTGCGCGCGGCGCTGCCGGGTCTGCTGCGCGCGCAGGCCCAGCGCGACGACGAGTGCCACCACCGCGACGGCGAGCGCCGCGATCGCGAGCCAGAGCGTCCAGGACATGGCGACACCGTAGCGGGGTGGGCGCGGGAACGGTCCGCGACCGGGGGCCGCCCGGTTCGTTAGGCTGCTGGCGTGATCGACCTCCGCCTCCTGCGCGACAACCCCGACATCGTCCGTGCCAGCCAGGTCACCCGTGGTGACGACCCCGCGCTGGTGGACACCGCCCTCGACGCCGACGCCCGTCACCGGGCCGCGCTGAGCGAGTTCGAGAGCCTGCGCGCCGAGCAGAAGTCCCTCGGCAAGCAGGTCGCCCAGGCGCAGGGGGAGGAGAAGCAGGAGCTGCTCGCGCGCACCAAGCAGCTCGCGGCCGACGTCAAGGCGCGCCAGGCCGACGCGGACGCCGCGTCGGAGGAGCTGCGCGGGCTGCTCTACCGCATCTCGAACGTCGTCGCGGGCGCTCCCGCGGGCGGCGAGGACGACTACGTCGTGCTGCGCGAGGAGGGGACGATCCGCGACTTCGCCGCGGAGGGCTTCACGCCGCGCGACCACCTCGACCTCGGCGAGGGCCTGCGCGCGATCGACACCGAGCGCGGCGCGAAGGTCTCGGGCGCGCGGTTCTACTACCTCACGGGCGTGGGCGCGCGCCTCGAGCTCGCGCTTCTCAACGCCGCGATGGACACCGCGGTCGCGGCCGGGTTCACGCCCGTCATCACGCCGACGCTCGTGCGGCCCGAGGTGATGCAGGGCACCGGGTTCCTCGGCGCCCACGCGGACGAGATCTACCGCCTCGAGAAGGACGACCTCTACCTCGTCGGCACGAGCGAGGTGGCGCTCGCGGGCTACCACGCGAACGAGATCGTCGACCTCTCGGCCGGGCCGCTGCGCTACGCCGGGTGGAGCGCGTGCTACCGCCGCGAGGCCGGCTCGCACGGCAAGGACGTGCGCGGCATCATCCGCGTGCACCAGTTCCACAAGGTCGAGATGTTCTCCTACTGCGACCCGGCCGACGCCGAGGCGGAGCACCAGCGCCTGCTCGGCTGGGAGGAGCAGATGCTGCGCCTCGTCGACCTGCCGTACCGCGTCATCGACACCGCGGCGGGCGACCTCGGGTCGAGCGCCGCGCGCAAGTTCGACTGCGAGGCGTGGCTCCCCACGCAGCAGCGCTACCTCGAGCTCACGTCGACGTCGAACTGCACGACGTTCCAGGCGCGCCGCCTCAACGTGCGCGAGCGCGTCGAGGTCGACGGCAAGAGCGAGACGCGCACCGTCGCGACGCTCAACGGCACGCTCGGCACGACGCGCTGGATCGTCGCGATCCTCGAGAACCACCAGCAGGCCGACGGGTCGGTCCGCGTGCCGGAGGGCCTGCGCCCGTACCTCGGCGGCCTCGAGGTCCTCGAGCCGGTGGTGGCGTGACGGGTCCCCTCGTCCCGGACGACGCGTCCGGGCCGCTGCTCGTCGCGCTCGACATCGACGGCACCCTCATGTCGTACGACCAGGAGCTGTCGGACGACGTGCGCGACGCCGTCGCCGACCTGCGCGCGGCCGGGCACCACGTGGTGCTCGCGTCCGGGCGGTCGCTCATCGCGATGACGCCCGTCGCGGAGATCCTGGGGATCGACCGCGGCTGGGTCGTCGCGTCCAACGGCGCGGTGACCGCGCGTCTCGACCCGGACGAGCCCGACGGGTACGTCCTCGAGGACGTCGTGACGTTCGACCCGGGCCCGGCCCTGCGGCTCCTGCGCGAGCACCTGCCCGACGCGCGGTACGCCGTCGAGGACGTCGGCGTCGGTTTCCGCATGAACGAGCTCTTCCCCGACGGCGAGCTCGACGGCGTGCACCGCGTCGTCGACTTCGACGAGCTGTGGTCGGGCGAGGTCACGCGCGTGATCGTGCGGGCGCCGGGGTCGACGAGCGAGCAGTTCCACGAGCTCGTCGAGCGCCTCGGCCTGGACGACGTCACGTACGCCGTCGGCTGGACGGCGTGGATGGACATCGCGCCGCTCGGCGTCACGAAGGCGACCGGCCTGGAGCTCGTGCGCCGCACCCTGCACGTCCAGCCGCACCGCACCGTCGCGGTCGGCGACGGCCGCAACGACGTCGACATGCTCCGCTGGGCGGCGCACGGCGTCGCGATGGGCCACGCGGACGCCGTCGTGCAGGCCGCCGCCGACGAGGTCACCGGCTCGATCGAGGACGACGGCGCGGCCCACCTCCTGCGCAGCCTCCTGCCCTGACCGCGAGGTAGAACAGCAGGGCGCGAGATAGAGCTCGCGGGGTTCTACGTCGCGACCTGCGGTTCTACCTCGGCGGGATGGGTAGCGTCTTCGCGACGTCGTTCGTCCCCGAGCGTGCGGCTTTCGACGCGTCGTTCGCGACGCTCCTCGCGGACGACGACGCGCTGCTCCTCGTCGCCGAGGCGGGGGACGTTTCTTCCGGGGTACCGGGGGTCTACCTCGCGGGGGTGGTCAGTCGCGGGGCTCGCGCGCGGTGAGGACGACCGGGCCGTCGGGCGTGATCGCGACCGTGTGCTCGCTGTGGGCGCCGCGCGAGCCGTCGGCCGAGCGCAGGGTCCAGCCGTCGGGGTCGGTGTAGATCTCGTCCGTGGTCTCGAGGAACCACGGCTCGATCGCGATGACGAGGCCCGGCTTGAGGGGGAACCCGCGCTTGCGACGGCCGTCGTTGGGGATGTGGGGCTCGCCGTGCATCGTGCGGCCCACGCCGTGCCCGCCGAAGTCGGTGTTCACCGAGTAGCCCGCGGCGTGCGCGACGTCGGCGATGGCGGCGGAGATGTCGCCGACCTTCTTGCCCGGCTGCGCGGCCGCGATGCCGGCCTCGAGCGCGCGCTCGGTCGTCTGGATGAGCTTCGCGTCGGCCTCGCCCAGCGCGCCGGCGCGCGGCGTCCCGACGACGAACGACAGCGCCGAGTCCGCGACCCACCCGTCGACGGACGCGGCGAAGTCGATGCTCAGCAGGTCGCCGTCGCGCAGCGCGTAGTCGTGGGGGAGGCCGTGCAGCACGGCGTCGTTGACGGACGTGCAGATCACCTTGCCGAACGGGCTCGCCCCGAACGACGGGTGGTAGTCGATGTAGCACGACTCGGCCCCGCGGTCGCGGATCATCTTGTGCGCGACCTCGTCGAGCTCGAGCAGGTTCGTCCCGACCTTGGTGGCGGCGCGCACCGTGGTGAGGACGTCGGCGACGAACCGTCCAGCGGGTCGCATCTGGTCGATCTCCCGCGGGGTCCTCAGCTCGATCATCGTGGTCCTTCCGGTTCGCAGGTGGCGTGCCCGACGGCGGCGCGGCCGGCTCGAGCGGTGCCGAGCGGTGCCGCGGGACGGGCCTCCCCACGATATCGGTCCGCGCTGCCGCGGTGCGGCGGGAGCGGGTGCCGTGCGCACGCCGCCGGGGCGCAAGCGCTTGCATCGATCTGCTCACGATGCGGCACGGCGCCTCGCCACGTGGCCTCCGGGCGTGGCAGCATCACCCGTCGTGGCAGGTATCGACGACGTCGCCCAGGCCGCCGGGGTGTCCACGGCGACCGTCTCCCGCGCCCTGCGCGGCCTGCCCAACGTGTCGGAGGCGACGCGCCTGCGGGTGCTCGCGGAGGCGGCCCGGCTCGGGTACGTGCCCACGCCGTCGGCGTCGTCGCTGGCCACCGGGCGCACCCGCACCATCGGGGTGCTCACCCCGTGGGTCAACCGTTGGTTCTTCGCGAACGTCATCGAGGGCGCCGAGCGTGCGCTCCGCGACCTCGGCTACGACGTCCTGCTGTACACGTTCGACGTCCGCCGGACGTCGTCCCGCCGCCGGGTCGACCCGAGCGTGCTGCGCCACCGCGTGGACGGGACGCTCGTCGTCGGGCTGCCGCTCGACGACGACGAGGTGCGCTCGCTCGTCGGGCTCGCCCGGCCGCTCGCGTTCGTCGGGTCGGGGCCGGCCGACCAGGTGACGGTCCGGCTCGACGACGTCGCGACCGGCCGGGCCGCGACGCGCCACCTGCTCGACCTGGGGCACCGGGTCATCGGCCACGTGACCGGGGTGCCCGACCTCGTGTCGTCGTGGTCGCCGCCGGTCGAGCGCGCGCGAGGCTACGTGCGCGCCCTGGAGGAGGCGGGGATCGTCGTCGAGCCGGACCTCGAGGTGAACGGCGACTTCGACGTCGCGGGAGGGCGCGAGTCCACGGCGGAGCTCCTGCGCCGCCGGCCGGACGTGAGCGCCGTCTTCGCGGCGTCGGACGAGATGGCCATGGGGGCCATCCTCGCGGCGCGGGACCTGGGGCTGCGCGTCCCGGACGACCTGTCGGTCGTCGGGGTGGACGGCCACGACCTCGGGGAGCTCGTCGGGCTGACGACGATCGCCCAGGACGCCTACCAGCAGGGGTTCGACGCGGCGCTCCTCCTGCTCGAGATGATCAACGGCGCCCCGGTGCCGGAGAGCCTCACCTATCCGACCGAGCTGGTGCGCCGCGGGTCGACGGCGCCGCCGGGCGCCGGAGCCTGAGGCCCCGAGCCGCGCCTCGCCGCGCGCTCGACGACGCCGCGTGGGAGCGTGGCCAGGAGGGGAGGGGTGAGAGAGCGCGCACCCGGCGCACGTGACGGAATCGTTACGCAAACTCGCCTCTCCTGTGCTTGCGGCAGCGCGATGCAACCGCTTGCATGGTGCCTAGGGCGAGAGCGCACCCGCGCTCGCGACGTCGCGATGCGCCCGGTCCTCACCGGACCGGGGTGACGGCGTCCGTACCCACGACGAGGTGGAGGCTGACATGACCAGGACCACGAGGACCAGCGCGGCGCGTCGTCGCACGCTGGTGGTCGCCGCCGGCGGCGCGAGCCTCGCGCTCGTGCTCGCGGCGTGCAGCGGCGGTGGCGGCGGCGGAGGCGACGACGAGTCGCCGAGCGCCGAGGTGGACTGCGCCGACTACGAGCAGTACGGGGACCTCTCCGGCAAGACGGTGACGGTGTACTCGACGATCGTCGACACCGAGGCGGAGCAGCAGCAGGCGTCGTACGAGCCGTTCGAGGAGTGCACGGGCGCCACGATCGAGTACGAGGGCTCCAAGGAGTTCGAGGCGCAGCTCCCCGTCCGCATCCAGTCCGGCAGCGCGCCGGACATCGCGTACCTGCCGCAGCCCGGCCTGCTGCGCCGCATCGTCGCCGACTTCCCCGACGCGATCCAGCCCGTCGGGGAGGCGGCGTCCGCGAACGTCGACCAGTACTACACCGAGTCCTGGAAGGACTACGGCACCGTCGACGGGACGCTGTACGCGACGCCGCTCGGCGCCAACGTCAAGTCGTTCGTCTGGTACTCGCCGTCCATGTTCGAGGAGGCGGGCTACGAGGTCCCGACGACGTGGGACGAGCTCATGGAGCTCTCCGACCAGATCGTCGCGGACAACCCCGGCGGCGACGTCAAGCCGTGGTGCGCGGGCATCGCGTCCGGCGAGGCGACCGGCTGGCCGGCCACCGACTGGATGGAGGACGTCGTCCTGCGCACGGCGGGCCCCGAGGTCTACGACCAGTGGGTCAACCACGAGATCCCGTTCAACGACCCGCAGATCGCCACGGCGCTGGCCACGGTCGGCGACGTGCTGAAGAACGAGGAGTTCGTCAACGGCGGCCTCGGCGACGTGAGCACCATCGCGACGACCGAGTTCACCGAGGGCGGCTACCCGATCATCGACGGGCTGTGCTACATGCACCGCCAGGCGACGTTCTACCAGGCCAACTGGACGACCCTCGACCCCGACCTGGTGGTCGCGCCCGACGGTGACGTCTGGGCCTTCTACCTCCCGGGCGAGACCGCGGAGGACAAGCCGCTGCTCGGTGGCGGCGAGTTCGTCGCCGCGTTCAACGACCGTCCCGAGGTCCAGGCGTTCCACGCGTACCTGTCGAGCCCCGAGTGGTCCAACGCCAAGGCGAGCGTGACCCCGCAGGGCTGGATCAGCGCCAACAACGGCCTCGACCCGGAGCTGCTCCAGTCGCCGATGGACCAGCAGGCGTACGAGCTGCTCACGGACGACAGCTACACGTTCCGCTTCGACGGCTCGGACATGATGCCCGCCGCCGTGGGTGCCGGCTCGTTCTGGACCGAGATGACGGAGTGGATCGCGAGCGACAAGTCCGACGAGGCCGTCCTCGACGCCATCGAGGCGTCCTGGCCGACGTCCTGACGCGCGGGCGACCCGGGGCCTGACCGCGCGGCACGCGCCGCGGGCCGGGCTCCGGGTCCACGCGTCGACCCCGGGGGCGGGTCGTCCGGGGGGCCGATCCCCGGACGACCCGTCCCCGGGCCGTCCCCGCCGCACACCACGTCGTCGTCCGGCCCGCCGCCGGCCACCTCAGGAGCTCTCACATGGACTGGTTGCTCGAACCCGCCGGGACGGGGGGCAAGCTCGCGGTGATGCTCGTCGCGATTCTGCTCTTCGTCGTCGTCATGGGCCTGATCCTCTTCCTCGTCGACCGGCCGCGGCGCGTGCCGGGCTGGGTCGTCGCGCTCGCGTTCGCCGGGCCCGCGGTCGTCATGCTCGCGTTCGGCCTGCTCTACCCGGGCCTGCGCACGATCCGGGACTCGTTCTACAACCGCACGGGCTCCGCGTTCGTCGGGCTCGACAACTACGTCACCGCGTTCACGCGCGACGAGTTCCAGATCGTCCTGCGCAACACCGCGATCTGGGTCATCGTCGTCCCGCTCGTCTCGACCTTCCTCGGCCTCGTCTACGCGGTGGTGGTCGACAGGTCCCGCTTCGAGAAGTTCGCCAAGACGCTGATCTTCCTGCCCATGGCGATCTCCATGGTCGGCGCGGGCATCATCTGGAAGTTCATGTACGAGTACAAGCCGGCGAGCCAGCCGCAGATCGGCCTCTTCAACCAGGTCCTCGTCTGGCTCGGGCTCGAGCCGCAGCAGTTCCTGCTCAGCGCGCCGGCCAACACGTTCTTCCTCATCCTCGTGATGATCTGGATCCAGGCCGGGTTCGCGATGACGATCCTCGCCGCCGCGATCCGCGCCATCCCGGACGACATCGTCGAGGCCGCCCGGCTCGACGGCGTCGGCGGCATGCGGATGTTCCGCTACATCACCGTGCCGAGCATCCGCCCCGCGCTCGTGGTCGTCCTCACGACGATCGCGATCGGCACGCTCAAGGTCTTCGACATCGTCCGCACCATGACCGGCGGCCGCTTCGAGACGTCGGTCGTCGCCAACGAGTTCTACACGCAGGCGCTGCGGCAGGGCGAGCAGGGGCTCGGCGCCGCGCTCGCGGTCATCCTGTTCGTCCTGGTCATCCCGATCATCGTGTACAACGTGCGGCAGCTGAAGCAGGCGGAGGAGATCCGATGAGCACCCCACTGTCCGCCTCCGTCCCGGACGCCCCGCTCGTCGACGAGACCGCCGAGGAGGGCAGCGGCAAGGGCATCGTCGCGGGCCTCGACGAGCGCGCGGGCAAGGTGCGGCGCAAGGTCTCGTCGCGACCGGCGTCGATCATCGCGATCGTCCTGGCGGTCCTCTGGACCATCCCGACGTTCGGGCTCCTCGTCACGTCGTTCCGCCCGCCGCGCGAGATCCGGCGGTCGGGCTGGTGGGAGGCGTTCGCCAACCCCGAGTTCACGCTCGACAACTACACCGACGCGCTGTTCGGCGGGTCGACGAGCTTCGCGACGTACTTCATCAACTCCCTGGTCATCACGCTGCCCGCGGTGATCATCCCCATCACGCTCGCGTCGCTCGCGGCGTACGCGTTCGCGTGGGTGAATTTCAAGGGCCGCAACCTGCTGTTCGTCGCGGTGTTCGCGCTGCAGATCGTGCCGATCCAGGTCACGCTCGTCCCGCTCCTCACCCAGTACGTGGACTGGGGGATCGACGGGTCGTTCTGGCCCGTGTGGCTGTCGCACTCGATCTTCGCCCTGCCCCTCGCGATCTTCCTCCTGCACAACTTCATGAAGGACATCCCGCGCGAGCTCGTCGAGGCCGCCCGCGTGGACGGCGCCGGGCACGTGAAGATCTTCTTCCAGGTGCTCATGCCGCTGCTCGTGCCCGCCATCGCGGCGTTCGGGATCTTCCAGTTCCTCTGGGTCTGGAACGACCTGCTCGTCGCCCTCACGTTCGCGTCCGGCCAGGACACCGCGCCCATCACGGTGCGCCTCGCCGAGCTGTCCGGCTCGCGCGGGGCGAGCTGGCACCTGCTCCCGGCGGGCGCGTTCATCTCGATGGTCGTCCCCGTCATCGTGTTCCTCGCGCTGCAGCGGTACTTCGTGCGCGGTCTCCTCGCCGGGTCGGTCAAGGGCTGACGCCCGCCTCCCCGCGCAGGCGTCTGCGGCCCGTCCCGTGCATGGGACGGGCCGCAGCCGTGTGCTCGGCCGGCGCCGTCCCGTGCCGCGCGGGCGCCTAGAGTCGTCGCGTGCCTCGCCACCCCGCCGCCGCCCTCGACAAGGTCCCGGTCCCGGCGCTGTTCGTCGTCTCGGGGCTGACGCAGTACCTGGGCGCGGCGATCGCCGTCGGGCTGTTCGCCGTAGCCGGAGCGATCGAGATCGGGTGGCTGCGCATCGCGGCGTCCGCGCTGCTGCTGCTCGCATGGCGTCGGCCGTGGCGGCACCGGTGGACCCGGCGCGACCTCGCGTGGGTGGCCGTGTTCGGCGTCGCCCTCGCCGCGATGAACCTCGCGTTCTACGTCGCGATCGACCACCTGCCGCTGGGGACGGCCGTCGCCATCGAGTTCCTCGGCCCCGTCGCGGTCGCCGCGGTCACGGGCAGCGGGTGGCGCGAGCGGGGCGCGATCGCGGTCGCGGCGGCGGGGGTCGTGCTGCTCGCCGGGGTGACGATCGAGTCGGACCTCCCGCGCGCGGACGCCGTGCTCGGGCTCACCGCGATCGGGGTCGCGGCCGCGTGCTGGGCGGCGTACATCCTGCTGGGACGGCGGGTCGCCGTCTCCGGGTCGGGGGTGACGTCGCTCGCCGTCGCGATGACCGTGGGCGCGGTCGTGTTCGCGCCCTTCCTCGCGCGCGACGCCCTGCCGGTCCTCGGCGACTGGCGGCACGTCGCGGCCGTCGCCGGGATCGCGCTCTTCTCGTCCGTCGTCCCGTACGCGCTCGAGCAGGTCATCCTGCGCCGCGTGAGCGCGGCGACGTTCTCGGTGCTCCTCGCGCTGCTCCCGGCGTCCGCTGCGGTCGTGGGCGCCGTCGTGCTGCGGCAGGTCCCCACGGTCCCCGAGCTCGTCGGCCTCGTCCTCGTGTCCGGGGCCATCGCCATGACCGCGGCGCGACCGGGCGGGCGCGCGGGCGGGACGCCGCCCGGGGACGACGTCCCGCTCGACCCGCCGCCCGCCTGACGAGCGACCGCGCGCCACCGGTCCGGGCGCGTCCGCCCGGGACCGGCGAGGCCGAGCAGGGCCGTCAGAGGTACTGGCCCGGAGACGGCCGCCCGTCGTGCTCGTCGGGACGCCCGCCGGGATGTCCCGGAGCGGCGCCGGGGCCACCGGGGCCCATGGGCGGCAGCGAGCCGGGAGGCAGCGCGCGCCGGATCTGCGAGAGCTGCGCCTGCGCAGCCATCTGCTGGGCGACGAGCGCCGTCTGGATGCCGTGGAACAGGCCCTCGAGCCAGCCGACGAGCTGCGCCTGCGCGACGCGGAGCTCCGCGTCGGTCGGGACGGTGTCGTCCGAGAACGGCAGCGTGATCCGGTGCAGCTCCGCCACCAGGTCGGGGGAGAGGCCCTCCTCGAGCTCGGTGAGCGAGCGCTCGTGGATCTCGGCGAGGCGCGACCGCGCCGCCTCGTCGAGCGGGGCGTCCCGGACCTCGTCGAGGAGCTTCTTGATCATGCCGCCGATGCGCATCACCTTGGCGGGCTCCTCGATGACCGTCGCCGGGTTGCGGTCGGGGTCGGTCGAGTCGTCGCTCTCGACGACGCTCACCCCCGTCCCGTCCGGCATCACGACGGTGGCGCGGGCGGGCTCGTCGGCGTCGTCGGCGGCGTCCTGCGCACCGTTCGCGGACTCGGGGGCCGTGGGGTCGTCGGGGCGGGGGTCGCGCGGTTCGTCAGCCATGGGTCCAGTCTGGCGCGCGGCGCCCACGTGCGCACCGAGGCGCGGGATCTCCACCCGTCGTCGGCCGTCGCCCGTGGTCAGGGCACGAGGAGCACCTTGCCGAAGACGTCGCCCGAGTCGAGCAGCTCGTGCGCCGTCGCGGCCTCCTCGAGCGGGAGGCGCGCGTGCACCACGGGGCGGACGCGGCCGTCCTCCACCATCGGCCAGACGTGCGTGAGGACCTCGTGCACGATCCGCGCCTTCTCGGCCGGCGGGCGCGCCCGGAGCGTCGTCCCGGCCACCGTGGCGCGCCGGGCGAGGAGGAGGCCCAGGTCGAGCTCCGCGCGTCGGCCCTTCTGCATGCCGATGACGACCAGTCGCCCGCCCGTGGCGAGCACCTCCAGGTTGCGCGGCAGGTAGGCGGCGCCGACGACGTCCAGCACGACGTCCGCGCCGTGCCCGCCGGAGGCGTCCCGCACCGCGGCGACGAAGTCCTCCTCGCGGTGGTCGACGGCGAGGCTCGCCCCGAGCGCGAGGCACCGGTCGGCCCGGTCGCGCCCGCCGGCCGTGACGGCGACGCGGGCGCCGAGCGCGGCACCCACCTGCACGGCGACCGTCCCGACGCCGCCCGACCCGCCGTGCACGAGCAGCCACTCGTCCGGGCCGAGGCGGCCCACGTCGACGACGTTGCTCCACACCGTGCACGCGGCCTCGGGGAGCGCGGCGGCGTCCACGAGGTCCACGCCGTCGGGGACGGGGAGCACCTGCGTCGACCGGACGCGCACCTGCTCGGCGTAGCCACCACCGTCGAGCAGCGCGACCACGCGATCTCCCACGGACCACCCCGTGACGGACTCGCCGACGGCCGCGACCGTGCCCGAGACCTCGAGGCCGGGCCAGTCCGGCGCGCCGGGGGGAGGTGGGTAGGATCCGGCGCGTTGTAGCAGGTCAGCACGGTTCACGCCAGCGGAAGCGACGTGGACCACGAGCTCGTCCGGCCCGGGGGTCTGGTCAGGGAGCGCGGAAACCGTTAGTTTCTCAGGGCCACCGGGGGCCGATATCGTGACGCCTCGCACATCGCCGAGACTACGCGGACGGCCCGGGAGGCGCCGGTTCGCCGACGGGGCACCGCGGGCGCGGGACGAAAGTTCACGCTCCTCGCGGATTAGGTGTCCGGGGGATGTGCACCGATAGTTAGTACGCACGACCGGGGAGCGGAGCCCGGGAGGCGCCGCTGCCACGCGCGCCGACCGCGCCGCCGAACGGGTGGACCAGGGTGATGGAGGCAGGTTCGTATGCTCCGCAGGTTGAGCGTTCGCGGGAAGATCCTTGCGGCCCTCGCGGTGCCCGTCCTCGTCCTCTTCGCCGCCGCCGCGATCATCTCGGCGCAGGCCATCGGGTCGGCGCGCGACGCCAGCCAGACGAGCGCGCTCGTCGCGGCGCTCGCGGCACAGGACGCGGCGGGGACCGAGATCGCGGCCGAGCGCACGTACTCGTTCCTGGACGCGAACGAAGGCTCCGAGGAAGCCGCGGCGCAGATGATGGC
This sequence comes from Cellulosimicrobium sp. 22598, assembly GCF_052044445.1. Taxonomy (NCBI): domain Bacteria; kingdom Bacillati; phylum Actinomycetota; class Actinomycetes; order Micrococcales; family Promicromonosporaceae; genus Cellulosimicrobium; species Cellulosimicrobium sp. 22598. The sequence goes on along the minus strand of NZ_JBQEMZ010000002.1, from coordinate 14,792 downwards.
GCAGCGCGAGAAGACGGACAAGGCGCTCGACGCGCGCGACCGCGCGTACGAGAAGCTCGACACGTCCGCGCTCGACCCGCGGGTGCGCAAGGCGGTCTCCGACACGATCGCGGACAGGGCCGACCTCCTGGCGATCCGGCAGGGCATCGACAGGTCCTCCATCGGCCAGCTCGCGCGCAACTCGCAGTACAACGCGCTCATCGACGATGCGCTCGAGGTGCCGCGGACGCTCGCGGACACGGCCCCGGACCGCGAGCTCGCGCAGTACCTCGACGCCTACGTCCTCCTCGACGAGCTCCTCGCCCAGCAGGCGCTCGAGCAGCCGCTCGCCGGCGCGGTCCTCGCCGCGGCCCAGCAGGGCGTCGACAGCACCGAGACGAACCAGCAGGCCGCGGTCCTGGTGACCAACGGCGACGCCCTCACGGCGCGCACGGCCACGGCCGTCCGACGGCTCCCGGGCGACTTCCTGCTGGAGCCGCCGAGCGCCACGTACAACCAGATCCGGCAGAACCTCGCCGGCTCCCGACCCAAGTCGACGCCCCCCAGCCAGGCCGCGCAGTGGCCGACGCTGTCGCAGGCGGACCGCGACCAGACGAGCCCGGTGCGCGACGACGTCCGCACCGCCACCGCGGAGAAGGCGTCCGACCTCGCGGGTGCGGCGACGACCCGCGCGGTCGTCACGATCCTCGCGACCCTCGCGGCCGTCATCGCCTCGATCCTCGTCGCGGGCTTCATCGCCCGTGCGATCGTCAACCCGCTGCGGCGCCTCACCGACGCGGCCGAGGACGTCCGTGACCAGCTGCCCCGCCTCGTCGAGCAGGTCGCCGTCCCGGGCCAGGGCCCCGGCATCGACCTGGCGCCGATCACGGTGGAGTCCACGGACGAGGTCGGCCAGCTCGCGACCGCGTTCAACGACGTCAACCAGACGACCATCAAGGTCGCGCGCGAGCAGGCCGCTCTCCGTGGCTCGATCGCGGAGATGTTCGTCAACGTCGCGCGCCGCGACCAGGTGCTCCTCAACCGACAGCTCGCGTTCCTCGACGACCTCGAGCGCTCCGAGGAGGACGCGGGCACGCTGTCCAACCTCTTCCGCCTCGACCACCTCGCGACGCGTATGCGCCGCAACGCGGAGTCCCTCCTCGTCCTCGCGGGCATCGACTCGGGTCGCCGCGTGCGCCAGCCCATGCCGGCCTCGGACGTCATCCGTACGGCGTCGTCCGAGATCGAGCTGTACGACCGCGTCCGCCTGAACCTGGTCGTCGACCCGCTCATGCTCGGGCACAACGCGCTCAACGCCGCGCACCTGCTCGCCGAGCTCCTCGAGAACGCGACGATGTTCTCGGAGCCGCACACCCCCGTCGAGGTCACGACCGGCCGGGACGAGCACTTCGTCTACGTGACGGTCCGCGACCACGGCCTCGGGATGACGCCGGACGAGATCGCGGAGGCGAACCGCAAGGTCGCGACGCACGCGGCGTCCGACGTCGTCGGCGCGCAGCGCCTGGGCCTCTTCGTCGTCGGTCGTCTCTCCGACCGCCTCGGCGCGAAGGTCCGGTTCAGCACGAGCGGCGAGGACCAGGGGACCGAGGTCGTCGTGTCGTTCCCGGCCGCCCTCTTCGTCCCCGACTCGAACGTGCCGCTCCCGCAGCCGACGGACCCCCTGGAGACGAGCACGCAGGCCGCCGCCCAGCAGCTCGCCGGCACGGGGGTCCTCCCGGCGCTCCCCGCCGCCGACGTCGCGGCCCCGGCCGCGCCGTCCGTCCCCGCACCCGCGGCGACGGCGTCGTTCCCGACCGTCGAGCCCGAGGCGCCCGTCGCGGTGCCCGTCGACCTCGACGCGCTCACGGACGGCACCACGCAGACCGGCATGCCCCGCCGTCGTTCGCGCACGGTCGACCCCGCCGCCGCGGCACCGAGCGCGTCCTTCGCGTCGGGTCCCCAGACCGGCGCGATCGTCCTCCCGCCGCTGGCCACGCCGGCGCTCCCGGAGCAGCTCCCGGCGGCGGACGAGGCATGGACCCCGCCCGCGGAGGTCGCCGACGCCGGCGCTGCCCTCCCGAGCCGGTCGCGCCCGGCCGCGACCCCCGTGGAGCCGGTCTCCGCCGAGATCCCGGTCCTCGACGTGAGCACGCGCAGCGCGCTCTTCTCGAGCTTCCGCCCGGTCGGCGACCGTCCGGCCACCGAGAACCCGGTGGAGCTGCCCGTCGCCCCGGACGTCACCGCCACGGACATCCCGCTCGTCGCCGAGGCCCCGGCCGACACCCCGGTCCAGCAGGACGTGTGGACGCCGCAGGACCCCGCCGTCGCGCCGGTCCAGGACACGTGGGCCCCTGCGCAGGCCTGGGCGCCGGAGCAGCCCGCCGAGCAGGCGTGGACGCCCGAGCCTGCCGCCGACGCCTGGGCACCCGAGCAGGCGTGGACGGCTGAGCCGGCTGCCGACGCGTGGGCGCCGTCGTCCGTGGCCGACGCGCCGCTCGACGCGACGCGTGTCGTGCCGGCGGTCCCGGCCGAGCCCGTCGACGACGCGACCGTCGCGCGCGTCCCGCTGGTCCAGCGCACCCCGGCGGCCCCCGAGCCGGCCGCGGCCCCCGCGCCGGCGGAGACCCCGGTCGAGGCGGAGCTCCCGACCGACGTCCCGGTCGTGGCGACCGGCGGCGAGGCCGCGGTGGCGGAGGACATCCCTGCGGAGCTCACCTTCGAGGCGCTTCCCCGCTTCGAGGAGCTCATGGCCGACCTGCCGACGCGGCGGTCGCTGCGGGAGAGCCAGGCGCGCAAGCGCGGGCTCTTCGGCCGGCGTCCTCGGACGACGGCGACGCCGTCGGCGCGGCCGGCCGGACCGTCCCCGGAGGCCCTGGCCTCGCGCCCGGTGGGAGCACCCGGGGCCCCCGCTCCGACCCCGGCCCCTGCTGCCCCGGCGTCCGCGCCCGCCGTCGCGGCAGCCCCGGTCGCCGCTCCGCCGGTCGCCGCGCCCGCCGCTCCGCCGCAGGAGGCCCAGGCCCCCGCGCGGTCGTCGGCGTTCGCCCCGCGAGCCGGTCAGCCCGCAGGAGCCGCGAACGCGTCGTCGTTCGCCCCGGAGGCGCCCGTCGCCCCGGTGCAGGAGACGCGTGCGCTCGACCCGGTCCAGGACGCGCCGCCGGCCGGTGCCGGCTACACGGTGCCGGAGCCGTCGGTCGCTGCCCCCGACCCTGCGCCGAGCCCGGCTGCGACGGGGTACGGCCCGCCGACCCCGCTCGTCCGACGACAGGTGGGCGACGCGATCGAGCCGCTGGAGCCCGGGTACATCGCCGACTCGGTCGAGGCGCGGTCGGACTGGATGGCGTCCGCGGTGCTGTACGAGGAGATGTCCACCCTGCTGCAGGGCAGCACCGACTTCCAGGAAGCGACCTTGGCGGACCCGAACGACGGCATCTACCAGCCCCTCCAGGTCGACGGCACGACGGCGTCGGGCCTGACCCGACGCTCGCGCGGCGAGGAGCGGGAGGGCTACGTCGACCGCTTCACGGCCCGCATCGACCGTGACCCGGAGCAGCTCCGGGCCCGTCTGTCGGCGTTCCAGTCGGCCACGGCCCGTGGCCGTGTCGAGGGCCAGGACGAGACGAGTTCGACCTGGACCCCCCAGGCCATGGATTATGTCCCTGATTCAGCGCCGCAGGCGCGGTGACGACATGCCGTCTGCGGCAACTGACGAGGAGGAAGAGTGAACGCGCTCAGCACCGAGGCAACCAACTTCGGGTGGCTGCTCGACAACTTCGTGCGGACGGTCCCGGGCAGCCGGCACACGCTCGTGGTGTCGGCGGACGGCCTGCTCATGGCGATGTCGGACCAGCTCGACCGCACGAGCGGCGACCAGCTCGCGGCGATCGTCTCCGGCATGTCGAGCCTGACCCGCGGGGCGGCCCGGCAGCTCAACGGAGGGAACGTCCGCCAGGCCATCATCGAGATGGACAACGGGTTCCTGTTCCTGATGAACGTCTCGAACGGGTCCGTCCTGGGCGTCGTGGCGGAGGCGAACTGCGACATCGGCCTCATCGGCTACGAGATGGCGCTCCTGGTCTCCCGCACCGAGGCGACACTGACGCCGCAGCTCATCTCGGAGATGCGGGGTAGCCTTCCCGTCGACGGCGCGACGCGAGCCCCGGTGGGATGAGGACTGATCGATGACGAACGTACCTTTCGGCAGCATGGGAGCACACGACGGGTACGAGGCGGCCACGGTCCGCCCGTACGCGGTCACGGGCGGTCGTGTGCGCTCCGCCACGTCCGACCTCCCGCTCGAGGCGCTCGTCGAGGTCATGCCGGGCGCCGTGAACAGCTTCGGGCTCCCGCCCGAGAAGCGCTCGATCCTCCAGCACGCCGCGCACACGTACGTCTCGATCGCCGAGCTCTCCGCGCTCCTGCGCCTGCCGCTCGGCGTGACGAAGGTGCTCGTCGCGGACCTGCAGGAGGACAACTACATCACCGTCCACACGTCGACCCCGCTCAACGTCCACACGGGTCACGGCAGCAACCACTCGGGTCTGTCCCTGAGCGTCTTGGAGAGTGTTCTCAATGGCATTTCCACCCTCTGACGGCTCGGGCAGCGCGCCGCAGGCCGGGCAGCCGTCCGGGGTGATCGGGGGTGTGCCCGGTGGCCAGGCGGCCGCCCGTCAGACCGCGTGGGCTCCGGTGAGCGCGCCCGCCGGCGTGCCGACGCAGGCGCCGGCGGCGTCGGCTCCGGCGCGTCCCGTCGCGGCACCGGCACCGGCACCGACGGCGCCGTCGGTCTCGGCCGTCGCCCCGGCGACGCCCGCCGTGGCGCCGGCACCGGTCGCCCAGGCTGCGGCTCAGCCGCGCACCGCGCCGCAGCCCGTCGCCGCCGCGCAGCCCGCGGCCCCGGCCCAGCCCGCCCCGTCCGTCGCCCCGGCGCAGCCCTCCGCGGCGCAGGCTCCCGCGGCAGGCCAGCCGTCGGCCGCAGCCCAGCCCGCCGGTGCCCCGGCCGCGGCGCGGACGGCGCCGACGGTCGTCAAGATCGTGGTCGCGGGCGGGTTCGCCGTCGGCAAGACCACGTTCATCGGGTCGATCTCCGACGTCGAGCCGCTCAACACCGAGGCTGCGATGACGGAGCACTCGGTGGGCGTCGACGACGCGGGCGGCGTGTCCGACCGCAAGACGACGACGACCGTCGCGATGGACTTCGGCCGCGTGTCCCTCCCGGGCAACCTGTGGCTGTACCTGTTCGGCACGCCGGGCCAGGACCGCTTCCTCTTCATGTGGGACGACCTGGTGCGCGGCGCGATCGGTGCCGTCGTGCTCGTGGACACCGACCGCCTCGAGCAGTGCTTCCCGGCGATCGACTACTTCGAGTCACGCAACATCCCGTTCGTCGTCGGCGTGAACTGCTTCGACGGCGTGGCCAAGCACAAGCTCGAGGACGTGCGCGAGGCGCTCCAGATCCCTGCGCACGTGCCGATGCTCTACACGGACGCGCGGTCGCGGGCTGCCACCAAGCAGACGCTCATCGCGCTCGTCCAGCTCGCGATGCGCCAGCTCCGCGGGGCGGCCTGACCTCCGCGGTCCCGGTCCCACCGCCCGACGGCGGGTCGCCCTCCACGGGGCGGCCCGCCGTCGTCGTGCACGGGACGGGCGTGCCACAATGGCTCGCCGGGAGGGCTGACAGAGCGGCCTAATGTGACGGTCTTGAAAACCGTTGTGCGGCAACGCACCGGGGGTTCGAATCCCTCGCCCTCCGCAGGTCGTCGGGGGGGGGGGGGGGGGGGGGGGGGGGGGTCCGGAGCAGTGCTCCGGACCCGGCCCGACGTGCGTCCCGGCGACGCCCGCGCGACGAGGACCCCTTCGTACTATCGTCGGTCGGACGAGGACGGTCGGACGTGCCTGCGCGCGTCGCCACGGGTGGTCCGGCGGGCGGGGGCGCGTGCCACGGGGACCGGCCTGGGCGCACGGGACGGCACGGCGCGGTGCGTCCGCCAGCGGGTGAGGTGCGGTCTCTGGGGGGAGCGGCCCATGACGAGCACGACCGGGACGGTGCACGAGCGCGGTCTGCCTTCGTCGCGCGCGCGGGTGCGGCGGCTGCTCGCCGGGCTGGTCGCGGCGCTCCTGCTCGGCGCCGTGCTGGTGCCTCTTACCCCGCCGCCGACGGCGGACGCCGCGACGCTCCAGCCGTCCGGCCTGCAGACGGGCATGGAGATCGACGGGACGTCCGGTTCCGGCAGCCCGCCCGAGACGTTCAACTGGGACGACTTCCTCACCGACGTGCAGCCCGACGGCGCGTTCACGTTCACGCCGACCGGCCCCTACACGACGCCGCAGGGGTTCGAGTCGTCGGGGATCGTGCAGGCCAGCTTCGCGTGGGACAACGGGAGCCTCGCCGAGTCGTGCAACGCGAACCCCGACCAGACGGGCGCGCCGCCGAGCCAGAGCCCGAGCACGAACCCGTGGCGGCCCGGGCCAGCGAACCCCAACGCGAAGGGCGACCTCTGCTCGACCGCCTACGGGCTCGAGTACGTCGTCGACGACGACGGGATGCGGCACGCGATCCTCTACGGGTACTGGACGCGGTACTCGGGAGCGGGCGAGGTCAGCGTCTTCCAGCACCTCGAGGGCCCCGGGCCGGGACGCTGCGACGACGTCCTGCTCGAGTTCAACTACGCGTCGTCGGGCACGACGGCCGCCGTCCACCGGTGGGCGCCGACGGCGGGGGACGGGTGCGCGAACCCGCTCGGGCCCGGGACCTGGGCGGCCGACGCCGGCTCGGTGGACTTCGCCTGGGCGGTCGGCGTGCGCTCGGAGGGCCCGCCCCTGACGAACCAGCCTCAGGACACGTTCGGGGAGTTCGCCATCGACCTGAACACGGCGGGCGTCCTCGCGCCCTCCGAGTGCGCGACCTACGAGGTCTCGGAGATGCTCACGCGCACCGGCAACTCGCCGAACGCGAACATCCAGGACTTCGCCGACCACGCGCCGGACCGGATGACCATCGCCAACTGCGGTGCGCTCACGGTGACCAAGGCGACGGTCCCGCAGAGCGCGGACACCGGGGCCCGGTTCGGCTTCACGGTGGCGAGCGACACGGGCCCGGTGCAGCCGGGTCCGCCGCCCGTGCCGACGGTCTCGGGGACGCTCGCGAGCGGGGAGACCGTCCGGTTCGACGACGTCCTGTTCGGTTCCGCCTTCTCCCTCACGGAGACCGACGTCCCGCCTCCGTGGGACCTGCAGTCCGTCGTGTGCACCGCGGTCCCCGCGGCGGGAGGGCCGCCCGAGCAGTTCGTGCTCGACGACCCGGCGGACCGGTTCCCGGTGCGTCCGCTGAGCACCACCGACTGCGTCATCACCAACGAGGCCGCCGTCGTCACGGTGACCAAGCACACCGACCCCGACGGGTCGCCGCAGGAGTTCTCCTTCGAGGCGACGGGGCAGGCGGGCTTCACGCTCCACGACGGCGAGAGCGCGTCCTTCCCCGTGCCCGCCGGCGTGCCGTTCACGGTCTCCGAGGAGGCGACGCCGGGGTGGCTCCCCCCGGGGATCGTCTGCACGGCCCCCTCCACGCCGGCCGGGCAGGCGGTGACGGTGACCCCGGTGGCCGGGCAGAACATCGAGTGCACGTTCACGAACACGCAGCTCGGCACGGTGATCGTCTCCAAGGAGGCGCACGGCGTCGACGGGCGCACGTTCGACTTCACGAGCGACCTCCCGGGGAACGAGGACTTCTCGATCACGGTCGAGCAGGGCGACGGGACGCTCTACGAGCACACGATCCAGGACGTCCCGGCCGGGACGTACACGATCGAGGAGCTCACGGACGACGAGCTGCCCGCGACCCGGCTGGCCGACCTTGCGTGCACCTACGGCGGCGAGGACCACTCCGCCGACCCCGAGGGCCGCACGATCGGCCTGACGGTGCTCCCCGGGGAGACGGTGCGCTGCTTCTTCACGAACGTCACCCCCGGGTCGATCGCGGTCGTCAAGCGGACCGTCCCGGTCGAGTACGAGCAGGACTTCGACTTCCTCTTCGTCCCACCGGTCGGCGACCCGACGCCGTTCAGCCTGAGCGGAAGCTCCACCCCGCCGAACGTCGCCCTGCGCTCGTTCGACGGGCTCGAGCCCGGGACCTACACGATCACCGAGCCGGCGGACCCGGTCGGGTGGTCGCTCGCGGCCGACCCGCCCACGTGCAACGCGGACTTCTGGTCCCCCAGCGCGGACGGGCGCGGCGTGACGGTCGACCTGCCGGACGGCGGCGTCATCGTGTGCTTCTTCACGAACCTGGCCGCGCCGGCGTCGCTCTCCCTGACCAAGACGGTCGTGGGCGCCGACCCCGCGTTCGGGTGGTCCGTCGACGTCGAGCTCGTGGCTCCCGACGGCACGGTGGACGGCCGGACGGCGACGACGGCGGCGCCGACGGTCGCGTGGGGAGAGCTCGTCCCGGGCGCGCTCTACACGGTGCGGGAGGCCGGAACGGTCCCGCCGGGATGGACCCGGGGGGAGGTCACGTGCGAGGGGCTCGCGGACGCCGACGCCACGGCGCCCGGGTTCCAGATCGAGGCGACGCCCGGGCAGCAGATCGCCTGCTCGGTGCAGAACACGGTCGCGACGTCGAGCATCTCCGTGGCCAAGGTGGCCACCGGGATCGGCGGCGACCTGCCGTGGTCGTTCGACGTCGCGATCGACCCCGTGCCCGCAGGGCAGACGTCGCCGCAGACCGCCTCGGGCGCCGGACAGGCGGCGGACGTCGTCACGTGGTCCGGTCTCGTCCCGGGCACCGCCTACTCGATCACCGAGGCGCCGGTCCCGGGATGGACCGCGGTCGACGTCGCGTGCACGGGAGTCACGGACACCGACCCGGGCACGCCCGGGATCCAGTTCGTCGCCCCGGTCGGGCTGGACGTGTCGTGCACGCTCACGAACACCGCGGTGCAGGGGAGCGGCACGCTCACGAAGACCTCCCTGGGCGGTGACGGGACGTTCGAGTTCGTGCTCACGGACGTCGACGGCGCCGTCGACCCCATCACGGTGCCGGTCACCACCGTCGACGGCACGGCGACGCTCGGCCTCCCGCAGATCGTCCCGGGTGTGCGGTACTCGTTCGTGGAGTCGGACGGGGACGGCTGGGTCGAGGGCGCGCTGACGTGCCTCGTCACCCCCGCGGACGGTGGGGAGCCGTTCCCGCTGACGGACCTCTCCGACTTCTCCGTCGGGCCCGGCGACGTCGCCGCGTGCACGGCCGAGAACGCGCGCCACGGCACGATCGTGGTCGCCAAGGTCGTCGACGGCGCCGACGGCGAGTTCGACTTCAGCGGGGACTGGCCGGACGCGGAGGACTTCTCCGTCGTCACGGAGGGCGGGGTCGGGACCGCGACGTTCGAGGACGTGGCCCCGGGGCCGTACGTCGTGACCGAGGTGGCGCAGGACGGGTTCGAGAACACGGCGCTGACGTGCGTCGACGGCGACCCGGACGGGTCACCGTCCACGGCCTCGGGCAGCACCGGGGCGATCGCGCTCGACCCCGGCGAGACCGTCGTGTGCACCTACACGAACACGCCGTGGGGCACCCTCGTCGTCGACAAGGTCACCGAGCCCGCGGGGTCGGACCAGGAGTTCGGGCTCGCGTGGGCGCCGGAGGGCGGCGCGCCGTCCCCGTTCACCCTCACCGACGGCGACGAGCCGTTCTCGCCGGGCCCGCTCGCACCGGGGACGTACACCGTGACGGAGACGCCGACCCCGGGCTGGACCCTCGCGGACCTCGTGTGCGTCGGGTCCAGCGCGCCGACGACGGTCGACGGCGCGACCTCGACCGTGGACGTCAGGTCCGGGGAGACGGTGCTGTGCACCTTCACGAACGCCCGCCCGACGGCGCTCGAGGTCGCCAAGACCGTGGTCGAGGGCCCGGTCGCCGTCGCGCCCGGCGTCGTCCGCGTCGTCTACGAGGTCGCGGTGCGCAACGCCGCGGCCGTCGAGCGGACCTACGACCTCGTCGACCGGCTCGCGTTCGGCGGGGGCATCGTCGTGCGGGACGCGACGGTCGAGCCCGTGGACGGCCCGCCGGTCGCCGACGACTGGGACGGCGTGGACCGCACGACGGTCGTCTCCGGCGCGACCCTCGCCGCGGGAGCCACGCACCTCTTCCGGGTGACGGTCACCGCGCAGGTCCCGGCCGACGTCGTCCCGGACGCGCTGCTGTGCGACCCGGCGGGTGCTGCCCCGGGCGGCTTCCTCAACACCGCGGCCGTGCTCGGGGAGGACGGCGCGACCGAGTCGGAGGCGGCCGCGTGCGCGCCCGCACCCGAGCCCCCGGACGACGGCGGCCCGACGCCTCCGGCTCCCGAGCCGACCGTGCCGCCCGGGCAGGCGGACCGGCCGCTCCCGGCGACCGGTGCCGACCCGGGCTGGCTGCTCGGGGTGGCCGGGGCGCTGCTGCTCGTGGGAGGCGGCCTCCTCGCCGTCCGGCGGGTGCGACGCTCCTGACCGGGCCCGGGCCGGGCGGACCGGGGACGTCCGGCGTCCGGCCCCTGGGCACCGGGGACCGGGACCTTCGGCGAGTGCCGCGCGGACGGACCTACGGGATCATGGCCTCGTGACGCCTGAGCCCTCCCCGGCCGACGAAGCCGGTCTCGAGCCCGTCGACCTCATCCGCCGGTCGGGCACCGTGCTGCGGATCGGTCGCCTCGCGCTCTCCGCCGGGACGGGCAGCTACCGCGTCAAGTCGCACATGACCCGCGCGGCGCGCGCGCTGGGGCTCGACCACATCGCCGCCCACGTGACGCTCACGGAGATCACGGCGACGTCGTACCGGGGCCCGATCTTCCGCACCGAGCTCACCGAGGTCCGGTCGATCGGGATCAACGCCGACCGCCTGGCGCAGCTCGAGCGGTTCTCCGCGGCCCTCCCGGCGGGCGCCGACCTCGATGCCGTCGAGGCGGAGCTCGACCGGATCTCGCGCCGCCCGCCGCTGTACGGGGCGCTGCTCAACGCCCTCTGGGCGGGGATCGCGTGCGCGGCGTTCGCGTTCCTCAACAACGGCGGGCTCGTCGAGTGCGGGGCGGTGCTGGTCGCCGCGGCGCTCGGCCAGGGCGTGCGCCGCGCGATGCTGCACCGGGGGATCAACCAGTTCGGCGTGACGATGCTCGCGGCAGCGGTCGCGAGCATCGCCTACCTCGCGCTCGTCCTGGCGCTGTCCGCGCTCGCGGGCGTCGACGGCGGGCACGAGGCCGGGTACGTCTCCGCGGTGCTGTTCCTCGTGCCGGGGTTCGCGCTCGTCACGGGCGCGCTCGACCTCGCGAAGCTCGACTTCTCGGCCGGGGTCGCGCGCGTGACGTACGCGCTCATGATCCTCGCCTCGGCCGCCCTGGCCGTGTGGGGCGTGTCGGCCGCGGCGGGCCTCGCCCCGGACCCGGTGCCGCCGCCCGGCCTGGCGGAGCCGCTGTTCCTCGGCCTGCGGAGCGTCGCGAGCTTCCTCGGGGTGCTCGGGTTCGCCCTCATGTTCAACAGCCCGTGGGCGATGGCGCTCGGGGCCGCGTCGATCGGCATGGTCGCGAACGTGGGGCGCCTGCTCCTCGTGGACGCCGACGTCGTCCCGCAGGCGGCCGCCGCGGCGGCCGCGCTGCTCGTGGGCCTGCTCGCCGCCACGGTCGCCCCGGCGCTGCGCGTCCCGCGCATCACCGTGTCCGTGCCCGCGGTCGTCATCATGGTCCCCGGCGTCACGGCGTACCGGGCGGTGTACGAGTTCAACACCGGCGCGACGGCGCAGGCGCTCGCCTACGCCGTCGAGGCCGGGCTGGTGATCGTCGCGCTCGCGATCGGGCTCGCCGTGGCCCGGATGCTCACCGACCGGGAGTGGACCTTCGAGCGGTAGCGGTCCGGACGGCGGCGCGGGCGACCCGCAGGGCTCGGCGGTTTGGTCTCGCGGCGGCGCCCTTGTACCCTGGGCGACGCAGGCTCTCCGCCGAGCCTGCGAGGAGACGTCGCATAGTCAGGTCTAGTGCGCCACCCTGCTAAGGTGGTAACGGAGCAATCCGTTCGAGGGTTCAAATCCCTCCGTCTCCGCTCAGGAAGGTCCCGGCTGCCGAGCGCCCGGGGCCTTTTCTGTTGCCCGACTCCTGTCGCCCGGCACAGAGCCGTCAGCGCCCCACCGGTCGGGGGACCAGGGGGCGCTGACGGGTGGGGGCGGCTACGCGCTGCCCGACGTCGCGAGCGCGGACCGCACCACGAACCGGGACGCCCCGGCCCCGGCGAGCACGAGGGCCGACGCGGCGGCGACGCACAGCAGGAACTGCACGACGACCCCGACGTTCGCGAACGCGTTGAGCCCGATCACGGGGACCATGAACAGCAGCGCGGCGAACGTCGCCACGCCGACGCTCACGACGAGCGGGACGAGCGTCTCGCGGAACCGCGCCTGGTCGAGCGTGCGCAGGTCCGTCCCGGACAGGACGAGCGTGCGGTACTCGTTGCGCTGGTCGATCACGCGACCGGCCTGCATCACGCCGGTCGAGACGGCGGCGAGCACGCCCGCGATGGCGAGGGTGAGGAACCCGCCGGTCTTCATGTCGGTGAGGTACTGCACCTCGTCCGGGTCCGCGCCCGTGCCCGGCTCCAGGAGCGCGAAGATGCTCGTCAGCCCGGCGATGAACGTCGCGAGGGCGACCCCGCCGACGGAGCGCCACGCGGTCTTCGGGTTGTCGACGATCCGCCTCCCCGCGAGCAGCGTCGGCACGCGGCGGGCGCCGCCGGCCGTCATCCTGCCGACGAGCCAGATGACGAACGGCCCGACGACGTTCACGGTCGCGAAGCCGACCAGGAGGATGACCGTCAGGACGGTGAGGACGACCGCCACCGACCCGAAGGAAAGGTTCGTCGCGACGATCAGCGCGACGAACGCGACGCCCATCGACAGCAGCCGCACGGCCTTGAGCCCCGGAGGCGTCACGCGGGCCGCGACGCCCAGCGGCGTGATCGCCACGCGGCGCAGGCTGACGAGGGCGGACACGAGCGCGACGGCGACCACGAGCACGACCGCCCCGAGGAGCGCCGGGACGCCGACCCACAGCTCGCCGAGGTCGAACGTGCGGCCCTGGAAGCGGAGCTGGGCGACGAGCGGCAGCAGCGCTCCGTAGCCGACCAGCCCCACGAGCGCCCCGATCACGGCCTGCGCGGCGGCGTCGAGGGCGGTGAGGGTCGTGACCTGGCCCGTCGTGGCGCCCGCGAGGCGCAGCGCCGCGAGCCGCGCGTCGCGGCGGGCGACGGCGAGGCGCGCGGCGGCGGCGCCGAGGGTCACGAGCGGGATGAGCAGCAGGAGCGACGCGATGCCCGCGAGGAACGGGTACTGCGCGTCGTAGGGGGTCACGCCCTCCATGCCCTCGCGGACGCCCTCGAGACCGCCGGCGCGCAGGAGGAAGGCGTGGAAGCCGCCCATGACCACGAGCAGGATCGCGGTGGTGACCGCGAAGGCGATGATCGCGAGCACGTTCGTCAGGCCCTGCGGATCGCGCTCGTCGGCGCTGCGACGGCGCAGGAGCCACCAGAGGCCGACGGTCCTCATCGGGCGCTCTCCTGGCTCGGTGCGGCGGGAGCGGCCGGCGCCACGGGCGCGGGCGCGCCGGGTGCGTGTCCCGCGGCCGGGTGCGCGGCCATCGCGGCCCGCGTGGCGGCGTCGTACGGGGCGGGCGGCAGGGGAGCGGGCTGACCGACGACGGCGGTCGCCGCGGGCTGCGTCGTGCCCGGGGCGGGCTGGGCCCCGGGCGCGAAGAACTCGCCGGAGATGCGCCCGTCGCGCATCGTCACGGTGCGCGAGCAGTGCCGCGCGACGCCCGCGTCGTGCGTGACGACGACGAGCGCGGCGCCGGAGTCCCGGGTGGCGCGCGTGAGGACGTCGAGGACCTCGGCACCGGTCGACTGGTCGAGCGCGCCGGTCGGCTCGTCGGCGAACACGACGCCGGGCGACCCGACGAGCGCGCGGGCGATCGCGACGCGCTGGGCCTGGCCGCCGGACAGCTCGCCCGGGCGGCGCTGCTCCATCCCGGCGAGGCCGAGGTGCGCGAGCCAGCGGGCGGCGACGGCCGTCGCCTCCGTGCGCGCCGTCCCCGCGAGCATGAGCGGCAGCGCGGCGTTCTCGACCGCGGGCAGCTCCGGCAGGAGCTGGCCCGACTGGAACACGAAGCCGAAGTCCTGGCGCCGCAGGACGGTGCGACGGGCCTCGGAGAGCGTCGTGACGTCCTCGCCCCGCCACGACACGGAGCCGGAGGTCGGGGTGACGATGCCCGCGAGGACGTGCAGGAGCGTCGTCTTGCCGGACCCCGAGGGGCCCATGATCGCGAGCGACTCGCCCGGGTGGACCGTGAGGTTCACGCCCGCGAGGGCGTGCGTCGCGGTCTGGGCGGAGCCGTAGACCTTGGTGAGCGCGCTCGCGACGAGGGGCGAGCCGCCGGGGGCGGAGGAGGGGCCGGTGAACGTCATGGACCGATCGTCCGACGGCGGCGGGTGCCGCCGCGTCGGGCTGAGGACGGGACGTCGTCGCGTGCGGGTCCGACCCTGGGGGGACCGTCCGGCGCGTCGCGTGCGGCGAGGGTCGGACGGCGTGGCGTCCGTCACCTCGCACCCGTCCGGGGCCGGATCGGTTTGGGTTCGGGGCGGGGACACGGTAGTGTTCTCGACGGCCGGTGAGCGATCAGCGGTCAGGCAGGACCGGCGCCCGTAGCTCAACGGATAGAGCATCTGACTACGGATCAGAAGGTTGGGGGTTCGAATCCCTTCGGGCGCACCACACGAAGGCCTCCACCGGGACCACCCTGGTGGGGGCCTTC